>NZ_JBFAZX010000030.1:0-90951 GCF_040689395.1 Dactylosporangium sp. NPDC051484
CGTTACGAGGCAACGGTCGGGATCGCCTCGATCATCATCTGGCTCCGCGCGAAACCCGACCGCCGTCAACCATGATCCATCAGACAGGCCCTAGGATGCGGGTGGCGGGCCGGGACAATCATGGAGTTCACCGGGTCCGGGGTTCGACTCCTCGGCGGTCCACGTGCTCGATTCGCCCGCTAGCGGGGGCAAGACGACTGCCGGGAGTGCCGGCGACGTCGATCTCGTCGGCCGTGACGACGATCTGACGGCGCTGCGTTCGTTCGTGGATCGGGCACGGCGAGCGGGTGGCACCTTGTTGCTCGTGGGCGAGCCCGGCGTCGGCAAGACGGCGTTACTGGGGGCGGCCGCCGGGCACGCCGAGGAGGCGCGGACACGGATCCTTTCGGCCTCGGGCACCCAGTTCGAGGCGGCGCACAGCTTCTCGGCCCTGCACCAGGCGCTGCATCCCCTGGTCGAGGACCTCGGCGGGCTGAGCGCGACCCACCGGCGGGCGCTCGGTGTCGCACTGGGGATCCGCGCCGGTTCTCCGCCCAGCCTGCTGATGATCGCCAATGCGACGCTGGCGCTGCTCGAACGGGTGGCGGCGAGCACCGCGGTGCTGCTGATCGTCGACGATCTGCACTGGCTGGATCGCGCGAGCGCCATGGCGCTGGCCATGGTCGCCAGACGCGTACCGGCCCGGGTCGGGCTGCTGGCCGCCTACCGATCCGGGGAGGAGAGCTTCTTCGACCGGGCGGGTCTGCCCGTCCATGAGATTCGGCCGCTTGACGATCGGGCCGCGATGACGCTGGTCGCCCAGCGGTTCCCGGCGCTGGTCGCGCGGGTCCGGCGGCGCCTGCTCGACGCGGCGCAGGGCAACCCGCTCGCGCTGCTGGAGCTTCCGCTGGCGCTCACCGATCGTCAGAAGTCCGGACTGGGATCACTGCCCGACGTACTGCCGCTGAACCGCCGTCTGCAGGCGGCATTCGAGTCGCGGGTGAGCGGCCTGCCCGCGCCGACCCGGCGGTTGCTGCTGCTGGCGGCGTTGGACGGCACCGGCCGGCTGAGCACCCTGGCCGCCGGCGACGCGGCCTTCGCGGACCTGGCTCCGGCCGAGCGGGCAGGTCTGGTCCACGTCGACGAGCGTGCCGGCGCTCTGGCGTTCCATCACCCGCTGACCAGGTCGGCCGTGGTTGATCTGTCCACGCTCGACGAGCGTATGCGTGCGCATGCCGACCTTGCCGAGAGGTTGGCGGGCCGCCCGGAGCGGTCCGCCTGGCACCTGGCCCAGGCGACCGCCGGGACGAACGAAGCGGTGGCCCACCGGCTCGAGGACGCCGCTTACGCGATCCGCAGCCGCGGCGACGCCGCCGGTGCGGTCACCGCGCTGCTGCGGGCCGCCGACCTCAGCCCGGTCGGCGCCGAGCGCAGCCGCCGCCTCGCCGAAGCGGCATACCTCGGCGCGGTCGTGACCGGCGACCTGCGCGACGTCCCCCGCCTTCTCGCCGACGCCCGCCTGGGCGAACGTGAGCGGAACCGGCCACTGGTCGCCGCCGTGGCCGCCGCCCATCACCTGCTGCTCAGCGGCGAAGGCGACATCGACACCGCCCACCGGCTCTTGGCCGGCGCCGTCGAGATGCAGCCGACCCCGTACGACGGCGGCGACTCCACGCTGGTCGAGGCGCTCTACACCCTGGGCTGGGTGTGCTACTTCGGGGGACGGGCCGAACTGTGGAAGCCGTTCCACACCGCGCTCGCCCAGCTCACGCCTGGAGTACCCGAACTGCTCGCGCTGCTGGCCGGCACGTTCGACGACCCGGCGCGGACGGCGGCGGCGCTGCTCGGCCGGATCGACACGGCGATCGCCGGCCTGGTCACACAGGCGGACACGGTGTGGAGCATCCGGGTCGGCCTTTCCGCGATGTTCGTCGACCGGCTCACGTTGTGCCGCACCGCGCTGTCCGGCATCCTGAGCGAGGACCGCGGCGCGGCACTCACCCTGTCACTGCACGCCCGCACCCTGCTCGGGCTGGACCAGCTGATGACCGGCGAGTGGGAGGATCTGCGCTCGCTTGCCGAGGAACACGTTGAGCTGTGCCGCACGCACGACTACCGGCTGCTGGAATGCCTGGGGCTGTACCTGCTGGCGATGCTGGGCGCCGCGCGCGGCGAGCGCGACACCGTCAAGCAGCTGACCGACCGGATGACGATGTGGGCGACGCCGCGCCGCGCCGTGCTCGTGCTGCGCATCGCCGCCCAGGCGAAGCTGCTGGACGCGCTCGGCCGCGGGGAGTACGAGGAGGCGTACCGGCAGGCGACGGCGATCGCCCCCGTCGGCGAGCTGCCCGCTCACGTGCCGCACGCGCTCTGGGTGATCATGGACGTGGTGGAGGCCGCGGTGCGTACCGGCCGGACCGGGGAGGCCGCGGCGCACGTCGCGGCGGCCCGTGCGTGCGGCGTGGCGGAGGTGTCCGCGCGGCTGGCCATGACCGTCGATGCGGCAGCCGCGCTGATCGCGACCGAGGAGCAGGCGCCGGCCCTGTTCGACTCGGCCCTCGCCGCCGCGGGCGGCGAGCGCTGGCCGTTCGAGCGCGCGCGGATCGCCCTCGCCTACGGCGAACGGCTGCGGCGGGACAAAGCCACGACCCGGGCTCGCGAGCACCTGACGTCCGCGCTGGACACCTTCAACCGGCTGGGCGCGCACCCATGGGCGGCCCGCGCGGCGGCCGAGCTGCGCGCGACCGGCCTGACGGTCCACCGTCTGCCCCCGGCCGGTCCGGCCGCGCTGACACCGCAGCAACGGGAGATCGCTGAGCTCGCGGCCGCCGGCCTGACCAACAAGCAGATCGGCGAACGGCTGTTCCTCTCGCCCCGGACCATCAGTACCCATCTCTATCAGATCTTCCCGAAGCTGGGCATCACCTCGCGCGCGGCGCTGCGCGATGCGCTGGCGGACACCGGCAGCGCGGGCCGGCCCGCGCGCAACGGCTGACGAACGAGTTCGGCGATGAGACCGGGCTGCGCATGGAGCGGCAACCCGCGCAATGGTCAGCAGCAACACACGCCCACCGCAGGGCTGCATTCAGCGCCCCCCCCGGAACGTGGCATCAGCCGGCCACAGGCCCAATGCCCCACAACGACGATGGCCCGCCGCGGCACGCGCACACATCGCCAGATCCGCGCACCTGATCAAGGGGTGTACGCCAGTTCGTTGGGGCTGGCATCGCTCCTCCTGCGGCAGCGCGGCGATGTGCTGCTGGATGTGCGGGTTGATGCCTTGGTGGATCAGCGGAACCCGGGCCGCGTGTCCGATGAGCCGGAAAGCGGGGCGGTCGACGATGCGGGTGTCCATGGGGGGTGCTCCCTTCGACGGTCAGGCGGAACCTGACTTGCGGCTGTGCGCGAAGAGGGCCTCCGTCTCGGCGTACGTCACCAGGGCTGGCGCCGTGGACCGCCCGGAACGCACGTCCGAACGCCTCGGTTGAGCCATATCCGTGCCGGACGGCGATGCTCAGCAGATCGTCCTCACCTCGGACGACATCGGCAGCCGCGACGGTCATGCGGCGTCGGCGCACGTACTCCGACAGCGGCATGCCGGCCAACGACGAGAACATCCGGCGCAGGTGGTACTCGGTCGTGCCGAGCGCCCGGGCCAGTCCGTTGATGTCCAACTCCTCTGTGAGGTGCTCCTCGACAAGGTCGACGAGCCGGTTGAGTGCCGAGATCACGAGACCCTCCTTTCAACGTCAACCCTGGCCGAAGACACCCCTACCGCGCCCGACCGCTGTGGCCCGATCCGATCATGTGCCTGGACCGTCGCCGCGCTAACGCAGCAAGTACCGCCGACAGGACGCCGACGTCCAGCCGGGTCAGCAGTGGCCGTACTGCCGGAATCGCTCATCCATTCGTTGATTCACCTCCGGCTATATGTCCGGCAGGCTCGGCCGGTGGACCGCTCCTCCCATGTGACATTCGGCGGGTTTCTGGCCGGCGGTCTCGCCGGTTTCGGCCTCGGCTTCCTGTTCGCCGCCCTTGCTCTCAGCGGCACCGGGGACCGGTGACTGGCGAATGCCACCTGTGTCAACGTGGTCACATCGACCAGACCGTCTGGGAGCGCACGGGGGTTCCCAGATCCCGTACGGGCTCGGGCGCGGGTCGTCATCGTGGACAGCGAACTCGCCGCTGCTGGCAGGCCCCCGACAGCGGTGTTCAGGCCGACGCCTGGTTGCTATCCGCCGACCCGGTTTCCTCCACAACGCCCGTGTTGGGCCCAGCCGCGCCTGGCTGCAGGTGGTCGAGGAGCGCCTTGGCGGCAGTGAGCGCCTCGGCGCTGAGGCCGTCCAGGACTTCGGCCTCGTCCACCTCGATGTCCTTGACGAGCCGACCGACCAACCGGCGTCCGGCCGGGGTCAGCTGCAGTCGATAGGAGCGGGCGTCGCGCGCATTGACCCGGCGAGTGACGAGTTGGTCGCTGACGAGACGCGACGCGGCTTCGCTTACCGTGGGTGCCCGGATTCCGGTTATCCGGATGATGTCGGCCGGCGGGCAGGCGCCCTGAATCCAGAGCGTGTGCAGAATCTCGTAGCTGGTCAACGTCAGCTTGGCCGGGCCGAGGATTTCGTGCTCGATATGGCGGCGGATGGTCGTCGCGGCGCGGTGGACACGTTGAGTGAGCGTCGCGCCTGCCGGTGTTTTCCACGCTACTGGCATTACAGATGCCGCAAATCGGAAAATCGGCACGGAGTGCGGATTCTGTAATTGTCAGGCGCAAGGGTGCAGACTCCAGATATTCGGTGGGTGGGCGCTCGACGTGTCGGGGTCGTGATTGCAGGATGCCGCCTGCTGGGCGACAAGTCCACATCGGCGGGCTCCGCCGCCTACCGGCGGACCTGACGGGCCTGCGCGGTCACGGAGTCCTGCACGGCACGCAGCACGGTGAGCGCGTCGTCCGGCAGCGTGTTGACCACCTCCAGCAACGCGTCCCGCAGGTTACTCATGTCGTCCACGTCGACCTGTCGGACCAGCCCGGTGGCCAGTGTCAGCCCGGCCAGCAGCGCGGTCTGCTGGTCGACGGGCGCGCCGGCCGTCACCAGGGCACGTGCCTGGTACCGCAGCGCGACCCCGGGGCTCGATGCGGTAGACGCATCCACCGGTTCCCATTTCCGTCGCCGCAGCACGCCGCCGACTGGTCTCAGCAGGCCAGCGGCCTCCATACGGCCGGTCACGTGTTGGGCCACGTCCTTGACCAGAAAGGTGATCCAGTCCGTCACCGGGTAGAGGGCACCCCGGGCGGTGATCTCGGTCATCACGATGCCGTGCAGCGGATCAATACCCACCTGTCGCGGCGGGGGGATCCGCCGCGCGTTGGCGGCGTGGCGGGGATATCCGGTCACGGCCGGTTCCGCCGGTTCAGCCGCCGGATCGATAGGTACCACCCGTCCCGCCTGCAGCCGCACGTATCCGGCCAGCGCCAGCTCACCGATCAGCGCGCCGGCAAGGGCTGTCCCGAGAATACCGTCGGCCAGCAGCCTGCCGGTCCCGTAGTCGCGATGCGACAGGAACCAGAACTCGTCGGCCAGGGGACGGCGGCGGGGCAGATACGACGACATGTGTTCCCCGTAGTCTCGAGCCGGCATTGTCTGTGGTTGATCATTAACTCGCGGATTGGAAAACTTCGGTGTCGAACCATAGTCCATGCGATACCGGCCCTCAAGCAGCCGTTGAGATGTTCCTGTACGGAAACTGGCACTCGCGATTTCGTCCGCGTAAATGCTTGTTCGGGATTGAAGTATCTCACTCTCGTCGCTAGCGTGCTGAGGCAAACCGATCGCCGAGAGGGATTCATAGGGATGTCCGTGCAGGAACCGGCCGCGCTCGCACCCGGCCTAGCCCAGCGCCAGCTGGGCACCTTGAAGCTGACCTTCTACACGGTCTCGGCATCGGCGCCGCTGACCGTGCTCGGTGGCGGCGTGGTCGCCACCCTGGCTGTGACCGGCAACGTGGGCACGCCGCTCTCGTTCCTGATCCTCGGTCTGGCGCTCGCGCTGTGGGCGGTCGGGTACACGGCGATGAGCCGCTACCTCGTCCATGGCGGCGCGTTCTACACCTATTTGGCCCGCGGGCTTGGCGGCGTGTGGGGCGTGGCCGGCGCCGCGGTCGCGCTGGTCGCCTACAACGGCATCCAGATCGGCCTCTACGGGCTGTTCGGCGTGGTCACCTCGGCCCTCGCCCAGGCCGAGTTCTCGCTCGACTTGCGGTGGTACGTCTGGGCCGTCATCGCCTGGCTCGTCGTGGGCGTCCTCGGCCTGTTCAAAGTCGACCTCTCCGCCAAGGTCCTCGGTGTGCTGCTCGTGCTCGAGATCCTGGCCGTCTCCTTCTTCGACGCCGGGGCGTTCGGTCACCCGGCCGTCGGCCATATCTCGTGGGAAGGCCTTTCGTTTGGCCAGCTCCTCCTCACCGGCGGTGCGATCGGCGTGGTGCTGGCCTTCGGCACCGCCGCGTTCGTCGGGTTCGAGTCCGGGCCCGTGTACTCCGCCGAGGCCAGGGACCCACGCCGAACCGTGGCCCGCGCGACCTACATCGCGGTCGGGTTCACGTCGATCTTCTACTGCCTCTCGGCGCTGGCACTGATCATCGCGGCCGGCCCGGACAAGGTCGCTGACATGGCCCGCGACCCCAACGCCGGCATGCCGTTCAACTTCATCGAGCAGTACTACAACCACACGGTGGCGACCATCGCCAACTGCCTGTTGGTCACCAGCGTGTTCGCGGCGCTGCTGTCCTTCCACAACGTGGTGTCTCGCTACTTCTGGGCGGCCGGGCACGAGGGCGTGCTGCCCCGGTTCACCGAATCGACGTCGACGCGGACCGGCGCCCCCATCGCGGGATCGCTGCTGCAGTCGCTGCTCGCCGCAATCGTCGTGGCGATCTTCGTCTTCACCGACGCCGATCCGATGACCCAGTTGTTCACCTGGCTGTCGTACATCGCCGCGGTCGGCATCCTGCTGCTGATGGTCGGCACCTCCATCGCCGTCATCGGCTTCTTCCGCCGCCAGCCGGACCTCTCCGAGGGCGTCTGGCACCGCGTGATCGCGCCGGCGCTCTCGGCGGTCGTGCTCGCGATCATCCTCGTCATCACTGTGTTGAAGGCCGACGCGATGCTGTCCGCCGACAAGGGTTCGGTGCTGACCTACGTAATGCCCGGCATCATCGGAATCACCACGGTCGTCGGCATCATCTGGGGCTTGATCCTGCGCTCCATCGACCCGCGCCTGTACGACGGCATCGGTACCGGCGGCACACGGACCGCCCCGGACGACGGCCTCGGCTCCCTGCTCAACGCCCGCGACAACGCGGCCACCGGCGACCTGCAGCGGTTCTGATCGTCTCCCGCCGGCGGCGGGTCAACTGGGCTACCAGGTGACCCGCCGCCGATCCATGTCCCACCTCCGATCCGAGCAGAAAGAACCCCTTTTATGACCGTCACCGAACAGCCGGGCCAGCAGGCCGGCAAGACCGTCACTCATCCGCTGCAACGGCTGTCCGCCGCCGAGATCACCGCCGCCCGGGCACTGGTCGAGCAGGCCGGACTGCTCACCCCGACCACCCGTTTCGCCGATCTCGGCCTTGACGAACCCCATCTCGACGACCCCCAGCAGGTCGACCGGCGGGTTCGCATACTGCTGCTCGACGTCGCCACCGGCCGGGCTCGGACCGTGGTGGTGTCGCTGGTCCGCGGCGCCGTCGACGAGGTCGTCGAGCACGATCCGGCCGTCGACGGGCAGCCGCCCATCCTCCTCGAGGAGTTCATGCGGGTCGAGGAGATCGTCAAGGCCGACCCTGGCTGGGTCGAGGCGATGACCCGCCGCGGCATCAGCGACCTCGAACTCGTGCGCGCCTGCCCGCTGTCCGCGGGCTGGTACGACCGGCCCGGCGAGGCCGGCCTGCGGATGCTGCGCGTGCTGTCGTTCCTGCAACACCGGCCGGAGGACCACTGCTGGTCACATCCGATCGACGGCGTCGTGGCCTACGTCGACCTCACCGCCGGGCGCGTTATCGAGCTCGTCGACGGGCCGCTGCTGCCGATCCCGGCCGAGGAGGCCAACCACGACGACCCGCGGTACGTCGGCACCCTCCGCGACCTCAAGCCGATCGAGATCACCCAGCCGCACGGCCCGAGCTTCACCGTCGACGGCGACGTGGTGACCTGGGGCGGCTCCGATGCCGAAGGCTGGCGGTTTCGGGTCGGTTTCAACGCGCGTGAAGGCCTGACGCTGCACGAACTCACCCTCGGCGGCCGCCCAGTCCTCGACCGCGCGTCGATCGCCGAGATGGTCGTACCCTACGGCGATCCGGCCAACTGGCGAGCCTGGCAGAACTACTTCGACGTCGGCGAATACCAGTTGGGCGCCCAGGTCGCGCAGCTGCAGCTGGGCTGCGACTGCCTCGGCGAGATCTACTACTTCGACGCCGTACTCGCCGACGCCGACGGCAACCCGGAAACCAAGACCAACGCCATCTGCCTGCACGAGGAGGACGCCGGCGTCGGCTGGCGGCACTTCGACCTGTTCACCGAGTCCAACGAGGTCCGCCGGCAACGCCGCCTGGTGATCTCGTTCTGGGCCACCGTCGGCAACTACGACTACGGCTTCTTCTGGTACCTCTACCTCGACGGGCGGATCGAGTTCGAGGCCAAGGCCACCGGAGCCCCGTTCACGAGCTCCTACGTCGAGGGAAGCCCCTGGGCGACCAAGGTCGCCCCGCAGCTCGGCACGCCAGGCCACCAGCACTTCTTCTGCGCCAGGATGGTCCTGGCCGTCGACGGGCGCCGCAACGCCGTCGATGAGGTCGACCTGGTCCGTGTCCCGGCCGGGCCAGAAAACCCGCTCGGCAACGCGTTCACCCGCCGCTTCACGCGGCTGCGCTCGGAGGCCGAGGCCACGCGGATCGCCGACCCCGCCGTCGGCCGGGAATGGCACGTCACCAGCACCGAGCACCGCAACACGCTCGGCCAGCCGACCGGGTTTGTCCTGCAGCACCCCGGCGGCCCGCTCCTGCTCGCCGACGACAGGTCCTCGATCGCTGCCCGGGCCGCATTCGCCAAGACGCACGTACAGTTCACGCGCTACGCGCCCGGTGAGCGGTACCCGGCCGGAGACCTGCCCAACCAGCACCCGGGCGGGGCCGGCCTGCCCGCCTATTCCGCCGCTGATCGGGCCCTCGACGGCGAGCACCTCGTCGCCTGGGTCACCGTCGGCATGACCCACTTCCCGCGCCCCGAGGACTGGCCCATCATGCCGGTGGCCAAAACCAGCTTCGCCCTGCAACCCTACGGATTCTTCACCCGCAACCCGGCGCTCAACGTGCCTCCGAGCACCGCGAGCCACTGCGCGACGACGCCGGGGACAGGGCACGAGGGCCACCACTGAGCCGCCGCAGTCAACTCCGTCGCGTAGGCGCTCACGAGCTTCGGCCCGCGGGCGCCTACCGCCTTTCCGGTGGATGGCGGCCGCCTATCCGTTGAAGGGGTCTTCGTACATCCCGATGATCACGCTGTGCAGTTCGTCGGGTGTTCTCGGCTGCCGATACAGGAACTCCAACCCATATAAAGGATATGGCGGGGCGTGTGAAGTCCACTCCGCGTCCTCATCTCATCCGAGTCGCGGACATGTCGATGGGCGCGCACCGGGTCCGTTGCGTTGAGCGTTCCCTGGTCAGGCAGGCTTGAGCGGTGAAGCTCTCGAACCGTCGGCGTCCGGCTCTGCCACCGCGTTCGGCGTTTGCCGGGTTCCGGTTCCTGCCGGACGTGATCGTGGTCGCGGTCCGGCTGTACCCGCGGTTCAATCTGTCGTACCGAGACGTCGAGGAGTTGCTGCTCGAGCGTGGTGTCGAGGTCGACCACGTGACGGTCTTCCGGTGGGTCCAGCGGTTCACGCCACTGCTGGCCGGCGCCGCCAGATTCTGCCGGCATTCGCCTGGTGGCAGGTGGTTCGTCGACGAGACCTACGTGAAGGTCAATGGTGTCCGGCGGTACATGTACCGGGCCGTGGATCAGTCCGGCCAGGTCATCGACGTGCTCGTCTCAGCCCGCCGCGACGCCGCCGCAGCACGTAGCTTCTTCCGCCAGGCGTCTGCCACGTTGAAGGTGACCCCGAACCAGGTCGTCACCGACGCGGCACCCGTGTACCCGGCCGTGCTCGACGAGCTGGTTCCGTCGGCGTGGCATCACATCGAACGCCACGCCAACAATCGGATCGAGGCCGACCACAGCCAGCTGAAACACCGGCTCAGACCGACACGCGGGCTGCGCACAGACCAGACCGCACACACGATCATCGCCGGACACGCCTTCAAGCAGAACCTTCACCGCGGACACTACGAACTCGGCCTCGACGCCCCACGCGGGCTCCGCGTGGCCGCAGCGTTCACCGAGCTCACCGCCGCCATCTGAGTCAGGGCGCGAGCGCGAGTTCACCGCGCCACCCGATCAAACAACGCAACGGCCCCCAGTAGAGTGCGGCGCGTGAAGAGATATGCCTGACTTCTACCGGGTCATAGTCGATGCGGGCCACGACCTCGCGGCGTCGGCCAGAAACATCGGCGCCTTCAGTACGAACACCTTCGATGCGGCCCGAAACCTCGGACGAGCCGACCTGCTGTCGGCCGACGAGGAGATCGCGAACCTGCTCAAGCGGGCCAAACTTAAGCACCTAGTGATCGGCTTCGCGGCCGTTGCCGTCGCGGTCGGTGGCACCGTCCTCACGGTCAAGGCCGCGCCGCACATCAAGGGCTGGATCATCAGCATGAAGTCGAAACTGAGCGGCGAGGCCGCCAGCCGGCCGGCCCTCGATGGTGACGCCGAGACGGGCTTTCCGCAGGAGGTAGAACTGGCGCTGGAGGACCTCCGGGCAGGCATGAGCAGCGGGGAAGCGCAACGGCGGATCGCGATGATCATGATTGCCGCGGCTTTCATCGCGGACCAGATCCGAGCGCTGTCCCACGCTCGCGTCGAGGACGCCGAGGCGCCCCGGGAACTGCGAATCGCACTAGCGAAGCTCTCCGCCGCTGACCTCACGGACACCGTCAACCGAATGCTGGAGGCCAACTCCTCGCTGCTCAGCGACGAGACCTCGGCGGCGCTCATGAAGATCTTCGAGGGCGGCCGGTTCGTCGAAGGCGCGTACGTGCCGCTTCGCAACGACAAGGTCAGGGACGCGCTCCGCCTGATGAACGACGAGGACTAACCACGGTCCGGCCGGGAGCCGCGCGGCCGGACCGCCTCGTCAACACTGCACACTTCAGGCACAGGCGACCCGCGACTCGCGGTTACCCCAAGGTAGTTGAGACGGATAGCCAGGACATGATCATGTTTGCAGATCTGCCGAAGAGCGGATGTCCGATCGTGGCGTGGCCCTGTTGACTTCAACCCAAGTTGAGGTGCTTCGCTGCCGACCATGAATCTTGACGGGCTGCGCGTCGCTGTCACCGGCGCTGGACGTGATACGGGACGGTTGCTGGCAGAAGCCTTTGCCGAGCACGGTGCACAGCTGTTCCTCTCGGCCCGGAGTCTGGCAGCGGCCGAGCACGTTGCCAGCGTGGTCAGCCAGCGCGGGCCTGGTCGGGCGGAGGCATTTCGCTGCGATCTGGGCGAGGCTGATTCGGTGCGCGCGTTCGCTGCAACGTTGGCCGATCGAACGGAGCATCTCGATGTTCTGATCAACGACGGTGCTGCCTACATTGAAGGTGATGACCTGGGAGACGCCTCGGACGAGCGCATCGAGAGCGTGATGGCTGCGGGCGGGACCGGCACCGTACTGTTGACCAAACATCTACTGCCGCTGCTGCGGGCCTCACCGAGGCCCGACATCATCAACATCATCTCCGCCTGCGGCGAGATCGGGCACGGTCGTTCTGGCGCGCACCCCGCGTTCTGCGCTGCTAAGCATGCCCACGCCGGGCTTGCTGAGATCCTCTCGCGCCGGCTCAGGCCGGAAGGAATCCGGGTGGTTTCCCTGTTCCCGCCAGACTTCGTTCAGGACGGATCGCGGCAGGCAAACGGCGACCTCACCGCTCGACCGGTCGTCGACTGCGTACTGTTCGCGGTCGGGCAGCCACGCGATTGCTTCATTCGCGAGTTCCACTTCGAACAGGTTCGACATTGACCAGGAGGGCGAGGACGAGGCGGCTGCGCCGGCCAGCACGGACCATCTCCCTGCCGCCCTGATCTGCCGCGATCCGGGTTGCTAGGTTCAGCCATCAGCTGGGCCGGGTGGGCCGGTGCGGCAGAGCCTGCCGGTCACCGGCCCACGGATCGCAGGCGCCCGGCGCGGGTCTTCGCGAGGTTGCGGACCCGCTTCGTGCGGGCGACCTCGCCCAGCACCGTCAGTACCACGGCCGAGTCGGCCTCCTCGACCACCTTGCGCTGGAGCCAGTTGGAGGCGGCCGCCAACGCCTCGCGGTCCACCGACGCGCCGGACTGCAGCGCCTTGAACAGGCCCCACTCGCGCACCCGCCGCGCTACGAACCCGTCGGCACCCACCGCGTCCAGGAGCGGCTCTGCCCACGCGGCAACGGACGCCGCCGAGCCCAGCAGCTCGGCCCGGCTGTCCACCAAGGACGTCAGCACCGACTCCGCCATGAGCCGGTCGGGCTCGGCGAGCAGGGTCGCGATCAGCGCCGGGTCGTCATCGGGCCTGCTCTCCCGCACGGCGGCGCTGAGCTGGTCGAAACGGGCGTGCCCGTTGGCTGGATCATCATTGGGGGTCACCCGGTGAGGGTACCGGCGCGCACACCGTCCGCCACCGCGCCGGGTCCGGGCGGGTCAGTCCGGCGCGCCCAGGACGGCGAGCACCGCGCGGTAGGCGTCAGGCCCACGGAGAACGAGTCGTAGTACGGAAAGCGACGTTCGAGAGGCTTGCGCACGGTCACCTCGCGAACCCAGCGGATCCCGGGTGGACCGTCGCCAGAGAGCAGCGGTTGACCGGCGCCAAGGGCGCTTGATCACGTTTCCGCATCTGCCGCCGTTGGTGCGCGGCGGCCGGCCAGTGCTCGTCACAGACGGTGACTGGCTCAGCGAGGCAGAGGCATCCTGTCCTGCCGATGTACGTGCACCCGATCTTGCCGGGAACAGCGCGCCGACGTGTCTGCCGGGCGCGGTGACCCGACCGGAGCGTACGAACGCCGTGGCGTAGGCGAGAATCGCCGCCATGTCGTATGACCTTGCGGTTTGGGAGGGCGATCGGCCGGCGAACGACGTCGCCGCGGCGGCGGAGTTCGAGCGCCTGTACGACCGCTACATCGAATCGGATGACGCTGCCGAACCCACGGCGCGGATCGCCGCGTACGTGACGGCGCTGCTGGACCGTTTTCCGGACATCGGCACGGAAGCCGGTGCCGACAGCCCTTGGTCGACCGGACCGCTGATGGGCGAAGCGAGCGGACCACTGGTGTACTTCCCGATGGTGTGGAGCCGCTGCGAAGAAGTCTCGGCCTGGGCGGCTCACCTGGCGGAAGAGCACGGGCTGAACTGCTACGACCCGCAATGGAACCAGCTACGTACGCCCTGGGGCGAGCCTTGGCGATTCGAGCTGACGTCTGCGCGAGGTCGTCCGTTCCGTGACCCCGACCCCGACGTCGTGCGGAGGGTACTGGTGCAGGTGTCTGCGGACTACTACTTCGCCGTGCTGACGCGGGCCGACGACTGGGACATCCAGGTCGGGTACGGCGAACGTGCAGGTACACGACCCGGCTGGTATGCGCTCGATCGGAGAGACAGCGCACCTGATCAGCGTTACCGGGCAGAGGTGACGAATGTCGAGGAAGTCATTCGAGCCTTCGTCGGCTTCCTTGAGGACAACCCCACGGTTGCGCTTCGGTTCCCGTGGCGTCCGTACGCGGTTTGAGCCGGTGTGCCGGACGCGACTGCAGGCTCACTGATCTAGCCGCGATGCGCCTGTTCATCGCCGCACGCGGGCCATCTCATCGAGGTCGCAGGTAATACGCTTCGTGACGTGGTTGATCGACCGACCGCCGTATGGCGGGCAGACGTGGCCAGAGATGCCGCCGACCTTGCCGCAGGTGTCATCGGGCCGGAGGAGGCGGTGTCAGCAAGGTTGTGGCCCGACGAGATGATCCGAGCGACCGATGCCGTCCTTGACGGGTTCGAAGCGGATGTCGCTGGCCTTGTCGACCACAGGTGGGCGGCAGCTACCGATACGGAGGTGCTCGAGGTGGTCGAGCGCACCGTTCGAGCTCTGAACGCGGTCAACAACCAATTCCACGGGGCCGCCTACGAGACAGACGAACGAGAGCTGCTCTGCGAGTACATCGATCGTGCACTGGGAGCGGCCGGCATCGAGCCCGACGAACTGGCCCGCCGCAACGGCCTCCTCAGCGGCGACATTACCGGTCCATGGCGCGACTGGTAGTCAGGCTCGGTTCTCGCGAACGAAGCGCTAGATCAGTTTCTGACTGGTGCACACTCATGCTTGATCCGCGCGCATGTCCTCAACAAGGAGCTGATGAGCGCGTACCTATCGCACAATGTCGCGGTGATCGCATCGCCCCATCCGGCGTCCGGGCTGTCCAAGGCCGTCTGGACGGACGCCGACTTCATGGGTATGGGATGGCATGACTGCCGAGTCCATGCCATCAGTATCGGCGGGTACGAAGACGACACGCTGCCGCCCGGTAGGTTGCTGTTGGACCTCGACTACATCGTGCGCTGGGTGGAGCCCTCCGGAGAGGAGTTCCCGTTCACCCACTGGATCTCGCCCGCGACGCTCGTGTTCGAACGGGCCTGGAAGATCACCGGCCAGCTCGAACCAACACATGAAGTCCTGGAGATCGCCGACATGCATCGCCTTGATCCGCCGGACGACCAACCGGACGCGCGGTGGCACATCGAGGGCCACAACTTCGAATTGAGCCTTCGCGCCCATGGATACATCCAGTATCTCCGGTTGCCGCCGCTTCATGTCGCCCGGCAGGTCCTCACCATGGTCGAGCGCGGCGGAATCAGTTTTGCCAAGCAGTCGTTCGCGTAGCGGTAGCACACGCTGAATGAACATCCGCTTCTGCGCTCGTTCGGTGACGAGGCCTCTGGGCTGACACCTCCTGTCGCGGTCCACTCACGATGCCCGGTGTCAGCTCTGGGGGACGCGGATGTTCGTGATGCGTTGGGCACCGGCGCGGACGATGCTGGTCCTCGATCGCCCTCGGATTCGCATCCTGTCCCAGGAACCGGGTCTGCGCAGGATACCCATCAGCCGGCGCATCACCTCGTCATAGGACTCGGCGGAAAGCAAGCCCATCGCGATCATGTAACGGATCATCACGTGCGCCAGCAGCCGCAGAACCCGCTTCGCCCGCCGCCCGCCGCGGTTGAGCACCTATTCCAGCAGATCCCGGTTGAACCGGGCCGACACCACCCCGAGCCCGATGTGATCGGTCAACCGACCCTGCGGCCGCCGCGGCTCCACTTCAGACGACGTCACGCCACAGCACCGTACCGGCCAGACGGGCCTCGTCAGCTCACCACGCTGACCAGCACAGATGCCTTAACTAAACGGCATTGCGTCCGGAGGTGGCCTGCACTCAGTAGCACGTTGGCGAATCCACTCTGATCTACTAGGTTCGATGATAACGAGTCGCAGTCGGTTGAGCCCGGCCGGCGCCGTTAGGGAGAGGAACGTTGGTGGACAGCAGCGGACAGGTTCGGATCGACACATCCGTTCCGCATCCAGCCCGGCGCTACAGCTATTGGCTGGGCGGCAAGGACCACTTCGCCGCTGACCGCGAGTCCGGTGACGCGATCGCTTCGGCATTTCCGGCCGTGGTGGACTTAGCCCGGGCGAATCGGGCTTTCCTCAAGCGCAGTGTGCGTTTCTTGGCTGAATCTGGTGTTCGCCAGTTCCTGGACATTGGTACCGGTCTACCGGCCCCGGACAACACGCACGAGGTCGCCCAGCGGGTCGCGCCGGAGGCACGGGTCGTCTACGTCGACAACGACCCGATCGTGATGGTTCATGCCCAGGCGCTGCTGGTCGGCGACGCCAGGGGGCGGACAAGCTACCTCGAGGCCGACGTCCGTGACCCCGAGGCGATCCTGGGGCATCCGAACCTGCACGACACGCTCAACCTGAACCAGCCGGTCGGGCTGCTGCTCGTGGCCGTCCTCCATTTCGTCCACGACGATGAGCAGGTCGCGAGTATCGTCCGTCGGCTGGTCGACGAGCTGCCCTCCGCGAGCTACCTGGTGCTCAGCCACGGCACGATGGACTTCAGCACACCGGAGGGTGTCGCCGCGTACGAGCGGATGTTCGCCTCGGGTGGTACGGACGTGCGGGCTCGGTCGAAAGCGGCAATTGCCCAATACTTCGAGGGACTCGAACTGGTGGAGCCAGGAGTCGTCGGGGTTGCCGACTGGCGGCCCGACGAACCGGTCACCGACCGACCGAAAAGCCGCGATCTGGGCATCTACGGGGCCGTCGGACGCAAACCGTAGCCACAGGGGCGCTGTTGCGTTTGCCGATCGGAGGGTGCGTAGCCGATCGCGGTCCGACGCAGACACGGTCACCACCCCGCAGCAACCCCACAGCGCCTCCCCCTCGCCCGCTCAAACCGAGTCGGCCGATCGAGGCTCCCCACCGCCGCCCCGTTACACCCACTGCCGTCGGTGCGGGACGCCCCTGGCCGAGGAGCTCGCCGCTCACGGCTACCACATCGGTTGCTAGTCGTCGGCGGTCCGGCACCGGTGGCCGTCGGCTGTATGAGCGGCGCGGCGCGAAAAGGCGGTTGGGCGAGGCCGCACGCGTCGGCCTCGCCCAACGAAGACTGCTGGTCTCTGGTATGAGGTGACCCCGAGCGAGGTCGTCACCGACGCGGCACCCGTGTACCCGGCCGTGCTCGACGAGCTGGTTCCGTCGGCGTGGCATCACATCGAACGCCACGCCAACAATCGGATCGAGGCCGACCACAGCCAGCTGAAGCACCGGCTCAGACCGACGCGCGGGCTGCGCACAGACCGGACCGCACACACGATCATCGCCGGACACGCCTTCAAGCAGAACCTTCGCCGCGGACACTACGAACTCGGCCTCGACGCCCCACGCGGGCTCCGCGTGGCCGCAGCGTTCACCGAGCTCACCGCCGCCATCTGAGTCAGGGCGCGAGCGCGAGTTCACCGCGCCACCCGATCAAACAACGCAACGGCCCCGTCGTGCCGATCCCGCCGAGGGGCGCGGTCACGTCGCTGTAGTCGCCGCCGTGAGCGCTGGTCGTCCGCCACTGCTCGACGCCGTTGCTCTGGAAGATCGACGCGGTCTGGCGCCACGCGTTGTCGTACGTGGCCAGCATTCGGCCGGGCACCGGGCCGGATGAGACGAACAGGCCAGCGTGTGGCAGCCCGGACGCGACAAGGCGACCAAGATCCCGAACCTCAAGTACGCCTACGTGATGTCTTGAGTGCCATTTCGGTGGGCTGTCAGCAACCGCGCCCGCGGCTCACCGCGGAACTGTCCCGCACCGCCCGGGCCGGTGGCGGCCGGTCCGGGCGGAGGTAATGAGAGCACTCTCACAAAGTTGTACGTCGATATCTACCGCCTGTCAAACAGTCGCTTGCCAGGCGGAAACAATGTCCGTTCGACCGGGCCGGGCTGCCCGTACAGTCGAAATCCGCGTCCGCGACGGGTTGCCGACAGTGTCGGGCTACCACGGCAACACCCGAGTCCATAGGCTCGGCCCGTCGCCTTACTGGGGAGGTTGCTTCATGGCCGTCTACGTGGACCCACCGGCTTCCGCGGACGAGCTCCGCCAGAAGCTCTACGACGGCCACCTGCTGGTGCTGACGAAGCTGCCCTCCGTCGCCGCGTTCGTCGAGCACGCCCGCGAGCAGCTCACCGAGTTGTTCGCGCCGCACGACCCGGAGCACGTCCACGAGCACATCGAGCCCGAGGCGATGGCCGCGCTACTCGGCCCGTGGAAGCCGCGCTTCATCCACAACGAGCGGTCCAAGACGCTGGTGCGCAACATCATCGAGGAGGCGGGCTTCAAGGCCGCCGAGACGCACTTCGACGTGCCGAAGCCGCGCACCTCGTTCCCGATCGGGCACCTCAACACCGGCGTCGCGTTCGCCTTCCCCTGGCACCGCGATGTCTGGTATGCCGCCCCGAACCAGCAGCTGAACTGGTGGCTGCCGGTGTTTCCGGTGCGCGAGACCAACGCGATGTCGTTCGACCTGGACCGGTTCAACGCCCCGGTACAGAACAACTCGGGCGACTTCGACTACTACCGCAACAACGTGGGCCGGCTCACCACCGCCGCGTCGGTGAAGACGGAGGCCCAGGTGCGCCCGGGCGCGTACGAGCACAACCCGCCCAACGAGCTCATCGCGCTGCCCGCGCCCGGCCAGGTGCTGCTCTTCTCCGGCGCGCACCTGCACCGCTCGACCCCGAACACATCCGGGCTGGCCCGCTACAGCATCGACTTCCGCACCGTGCACGTGCCCGACGTGCTGACCCAGCGGGGCGCGCCGCTGGCCGACACGTACTGCACCGGCACCGCGATCCGCGACTTCGTCAACGTCGCCGACGAGTCGCCCTTCGACGAGGACACCGTGGTCGAGATTTACGGCGCTCCCCCGGCCGACGCGATGCTGGTGTTCGACGCGCCCAAGGCCTGACGTACCCGCGACGCCGGGCGACACGGCTTGACGGAGTGAGTACTCACTCCGTACTGTCGGGGCATGACCGGATCCACGCCCGCCCGGCGCCGCGCGCCGGGCATGACCACCGAACAGCGCCGCGAAATGATCCTGCAGTCGGCGCTCCCCCTCGTCGCCGAGTACGGCGGCGCGGTCACCACCGCGCAGATCGCCCAGGCCGCCGGCATCGGCGAGGCGACCGTCTTCCGGGTGTTCGCCGACAAGGACGAGCTGCTGCAGGCGTGCGTCGCGCGGGCCCTGGACCCGACGAACGTGCTGGCCGAGCTTCGATCGATCGCCCTCGACCAGCCCCTCACCGACCGGCTGGTGGAGGCCGCGGACGCGCTGTCGGCCCACCTCGGCCGCATGGGGGCCGTGATCAGCGCCCTGCACGCGTCGGGCCACCACCGGCGCCGCCCACCGGCCGAGGACGAAGGGGCGTCAGGCCGCTCGGCGGCCCGTGACGCCTCTCAGGCCGAGACGAGGGAGGCCGTCGCCGAGCTGTTCCAGCCCGAGGCCGACCGGCTGCGCCTGCCCGTCAGCACGGCGACCGACGTGTTCCTGGGCATCATGTTCAGCCGCGGACGGTTCGCGCCGACCGGGCCCGACCCGGTCGGCGTCACCGATCTCGTCGACCTGTTCCTGCACGGCGCGCTGCGGGCGGCCGATCCCGACTGAGGGCCACCGCCCTCCGCATCGCCGCTCAGTCCGGGTCGGGGTCAAGCGGCTCCGGGTGCACACAGCGCCCGGCCACCTCGCCGGCCGCCCGGAGCCGGCACGACCGCCGCCGCGCCGCCAGCCTCCCCCGGTGCGGCCGGGTGGATTAGCCCAGCCCGGCGGGGGTACGAAGCAGCGCATGGACGACAACGCACCGATCATCTCCGGGATACCGGCCGCGGCCCGCACGGTGGACGCGGTCGGCGTGCACAATGCCCGCACCGGCGCGGACCAGGAGTGGACCGCGGAGGACCTCGCCCTGGCCGAAGGGCGCGACCCGACCCCGGCCAACCTCCGGCGCGCCCAGCGGGAGCTCGACGAGCTCGGCCCGGCGGCGATCGAGAAAACCGTGCCGTAAGGAAGCACACCACGCCGCCGATCGGCACGAGGCGGCTTGGCGCCTCCTCAGATCGTCGCCACGCGGCCGGCGTAACGCTGGGTCCAGCCGGTTGCGGTGTCGGCGGTGATGATCACGTCGTAGTAGCCGTTTTGCGTGGGCCACTCGACGACGGTCGACTGGCCGCCGGCCACCTGGTAGGTCTGGCTGCCGCCGAGGTAGTCGTTGGCCGTCAGGGAGTAGCGCACCGGCTGCGTACCGTCGTTGCGCAACGTGATCTTGGCTGTCGCGACGGAGCCGGCCACCAGGTCGACGTCGACGTGCGGGACGCCGATGTTGTTCTGCCCGGCGGGCACAATCTGGCCGGCGAAGGAGCGGACGAAGCCGTCGTGGCCGTAGACCGAGAAGGCGTACTTTCCGTCGGTCTGCGTGGCGTCCCAGGTGTAGCTCTTCGTGGCGCCCTGGCCGACGGTCAAGGCGGTGTTGGCGAATGCCCGGTACTTGTCCGGGAAGACCTGCATGCTCAGCGTCTTGCCGGACGCGCCGCCATGCATGGACAGGTCCGCGCGGACGGTGCCCGAGACGCGGTCCTCGACGAGCACGCCGTGACCGTGAAAGGGCAGCGGCCGGGGCTTGAGCTGCCCCGCGGGAAAGGTCGGCACGCTGGACGTGCTGAGCGTCAGCGGCTCGACGATCGGGTGAGTGAAGTCGATCGCGCTGGTGAGGTCGCCGCTGATACCGCGGCGCCATCCGCTGATCGTGGTGCTCGTCGCCGGCGTGCCGCGATACGCCGTCCACGTCTCGAGGAAGCGGATGACGGAGGTGTGGTCGAAGACCTCCGAGCCGACCCATCCGCCACGCGTCCATGGCGACACCAGGATCATCGGCACCCGAGGGCCGTAGCCGATCGGGGTGCCGCCGGACCACTCGGCCGGCTCGTTCGATTCGGGGCGCGGCGGCAGGACGTGGTCGAACGCGCCGTCGTTCTCGTCGTAGGTGATGATCAGCAGCGTCGACTTCCAGAGCTCCTGGTTGGCCTGGAGGGTGTCGACCACCTTCTTGACGAATCGGCCGCCGTCGCCCGGACCTGCCGCCGGGTGCTCGGACCAGCGGTAGGGCGCGACGATGTACGACACGTCCGGCAACGGGTACCGCGCATCGGGCCGGCACGCGGCGATGAAGTCCTTCAGCACGCCGACGAGGTTCGTGTCGGAGCTGTTGTTCGGGACACCGGTCGAGGCATACGGGAACGAGTTGGCGCGCCACACCAGGCCGGTGCCGGGAGCGGTCTTGACCGGGTCGTTGAGGTTCGCACTCGACGGGGTGAACGTGGCGAAGCCGCGGATCGGGTTGTCGGTGTAGTCGCCGACCCAGCTGCCACCGCTGTTGGTGTTGTCGACGTAGATCCGCCAACTGACCCCGGCCGCCTGCAGGGCCTCCGGGTAGGTCTGCCAAGCGCGGTTGCCGGAGGACTCGCCACCATTGCCCACCACACCGTTCGACGTCCCGGTCCAGAGGAACAACCGATTCGGGGTGGTCGGGCCATGCACCGAGCAGAAGTTCATGTCGCAGACCGTGAACTCCTGCGCCAACGTCGCATGCACCGGCACCTCACTGAGGTAGTAGTGATGCATGCAGTTGCTGCCCTTGTCCGGCACCCAGCTGTTCCAGCGGCCGCCGTTCGCGCCGTAGAAGTTGTGGTCGAACCCGTAGTTACTGGCGGAGTGGAACGGCGTAACCACACTGGTGCCGTTCGGCTGCTGGAAAACGCTCGTTCCGTTCTGGAAGCGCAGCACCTGCTTGTCGTTGTGACCGCGCACGCCCGGCAGCTGACCGAAGTACTGATCGAACGAGCGGTTCTCCTGCATGAGGATCACGACATGCTTCAGATCGGCCATGGTCCCGGTGAAGCCCTCGGGCAGCACATAGACGGCCGGCGGCACCGAACCACCTGACTTCGCCATCGCCGCTGCGGCCGAACCGGAGCCACCGACCGCGGCGTTACCGACCGCCACGGCCCCGGCGGCGAAGCCCAGGCCCTTGAGCACCCGCCGGCGCGTTCGGCCCTCGCCATCCCCGGCGGTGCCGATGTAGCCGGGATCCTCTGTGGACATCGCAGTACCCCTTCCCGCGCGACTGAAATCCGACGCTCAGTCCACCGCTTGAAGGTGAACGGACGGGCTACCAGAAGTTCACGATGGTCTATATCTTGACCAAGCGTGCAAGCGCGAGAGCATCTACCCTCGGTGCGGCGAGAGCGACCGATCGGGAAGTCGGCGGCCGAGGTCAGCTACGCGGGGTCAGGGCCGGCTGCCGGCACTCCGGGCTCGCGGTCCGGGCGGCGGCTGCCGCGCAGCTCCGCGCCGAGCGCCAGGCCCCAGAGCAGGAACCAGGGATCCCAGAGGTACAGGTGCCACCGGATCGCGGACCGGTCCGCGCCGGGGGCCGCGCCGATGAGGCCGGCCTCTACGATCGCCTGGCCGGCGACGAGCAGCCCGCCGTACGACACCAGAACGACCGCGGCCGCCCACGCCACGAACCGCAGCGGCCGGCGCCACGGCCCGGGCCGCGCGACCGCGAGGCCGGCCAGCGCGACGGCCAGCTTCAGCGCCGCCGTGACCCACACGATCGCGATCAGGCCCGGGTCGCGGGCGCGGCCGAGCTCCTCGATCGTCCCGCCGAGCGTGCTCAGACCGACGGTGCCACCGGCCGCCCAGTAGGCGCTCACCAGGGCGTACAGCGCTCCGAGCGCGAAGGCGACCCACCCGGCCCGGCCGGCACGACGTTCCACGCCGCAATTCTGCCCCGGGTCCGCCACAGGCATCGGCGCCAAGGCTGCCGGCCGGCTGGCGCGGCCGGTCGTACTTTGGTCGGTTCCGGTGCGGCCGGGCGGCCAATAGCATCGACGCGATGCTCGAAAGCCTGCGCTCCGTCTGGGACGAGCCGAGCCCGGCCGATCCGCCCGCCCGGATGTGGCGCGACTGGGTGCTCGCCGGTGGCTTCGCGCTGGCCGTCGCCGGCGAGGTGCTGACCCGGCCCGAGCTGCCGTCTCGCTGGTTCGCGGGCGGCGTGGCGCTCGCGGTACTGCCGACGCTGCTGTGGCGGCGCACCCGGCCGCTGCCGGCGGTCGCGGTCGCGTTCGGCGCGTGCGGGCTCGCGCCGCTGGCGACCGGGCACGACCTGGGCCTCAACTCGTTCGTGTTCGTGCTGTTCCTCGGCTACGCGCTGGCGCGCTGGGGATCCGTGCGCCAGGCCGTCGTCGGCGCCTCGATCATCGTGGCCAAGCTGCTGTTCTCGCTGTCCATGGGGTTCGCGGGGCCGACCGACACGGTCGGCGGCTTCGGGGTCCTGTTCGCGGTGACGGCGCTGGGGGCGGCGCTGCGCTACCGGGCCCGAGCCCGCCTGCGCGAACTGGACCAGGTGAAGCTGCTCGAGCGCGAGCGGCTGGCCCGCGACCTGCACGACACGGTCGCGCATCACGTATCGGCGATGATCATCCGCGCCCAGGCCGGCCTGGCCACCGCGCCGGTGAACCCGCACGCGGCCACCGACGCGCTGAAGGTCATCGAGGCCGAGGCGTCGCGGGCCCTGGCCGAGATGCGCGGCATCGTGCGGGTGCTGCGCACCGACGGACCGGCCGAGTTGTCACCCACCCCGCGCGTGGCGGACCTGCGCGGGCTGGCCGGGCAGCACCGCGTCGGGCCTGCGATCGCCGTGGAGATCTCCGGCGACGTCGACGACCTGCCCGCGCCGGTCGGCACCGCGATCTACCGGCTCGCGCAGGAATCGGTCACCAACGCCCGGCGGCACGCCCGCAACGCGACCCGCATCGAGGTCAGCGTCGTGGCCGACGAGGCGTCGGTGCGACTGCGGGTCAGCGACGACGGCGAGACGGCCCCGGCGCGCGCGGGCGGATTGTCGAGCGGGTTCGGCCTGGTCGGCATGGCCGAGCGCGCGGGGCTGGTCGGCGGCACCTGCGAGGCCGGCCCCGGCCCGATCCGCGGCTGGACGGTCACCGCGATCCTCCCCCGCGCCTGAGCGGGGAGACGCGCCCCGGACAGCACGGTCGGGCCCGCCGAGCAGGAAACTCTCCTGGCCGCGCCTATCCTGGCGACGTGGCCGCGCAATGGACCCTCTCGGATGCCTGGATCTTCTCCGCCATCGCGGGAACCGGTCCCGACGACGGCTGCACGCTCACCCAGATCATCGCGGCGGCGGACGCCATCAACCACGCCATCCCGACCGAGGCCGAGTTCATCCAGGCCGTGCCCCGCCTGATCGCCGCGGATCTCGTCGGCGCCCGGCCAGAGGCCGACCGCTACTGGCACACCCCGGCCGGACGCGAGCTGCACCGGCAGCGGATGCAACGCCGCGGCCTCTTCGGCTGGGCTGAAGCGATACCACCGGCGCTACGCGAACTCGGCGACCCCCAGGACACCGCGTGGTCACTGCCCCCGGGCGCGTTCGGCCGAGCGGTCCAGGGATGGCTGCGGCGGTGACGGTCCGCGGCGGCGGTGTGGTCAGCCGGCGATGATCCATTCCCCGGTGGCGGGGTTGATCATGCCGTGCCGGACGGCGGTCGTGGCGGCCTCCAGGCGCGAGTGGGCGCCCAGCTTGGCCAGGACGCTCTGGATGTGGCAGCGGGCCGTCGTCTGGGCGATACCCAGCATCCGGGCCAGGCCGGCGGTGTCGACGCCGCGGACCAGCGCGCTGAGCGCCTGCCGCTCGCGGGGCGTGAGGTAGGAGGCGAGGAAGCGCTCGGCCGACCCGGCGTGCCGGGGTGCGCGTGCCGCCGCGGCCCGCCGGGGCAGCATCGACTCGCCCGCGTGGACGCGGTCGAGCAGCGTCACGATCTCGGCGACCGGCTGACGCTTGTCGGCGACGCCGCGGACGCGGAAGGTGTGGGCGGCCGACAGCAGTTCCTCGTCGGTCTGGCTGCACAGCAGCACGATCCGGCTGCGGGGAGCGGCGGCGCGCACGTCGCCCAGCCACTGCACGCCGGTGTCGGCGCCGTAGCACACGTCGAGCAGACAGAGGTCCACCTCGTGGGCACGCAGCGCGGCGACCGCCTCCGTGGGGTGGTGGGTGACCGCGACGACGTCCTTGCCGTGGGTGCGCAGCAGGTGCGCCAGCGCGTCGGCGAAGACGACGTGGTCGTCACAGATCAGCAGCCGCACGTGCGCCGCCCGTCACCGGGCGCCGTCGGCAGCCGCAGCCGGATGCAGCAGCCGCCGAGCCGGCCGCGACGGCACTCCAGATGCCCGGCCCACGCCGTGGCGACCTCCTGCACGATGCCGAGCCCCAGGGAGGCGAGCCCGGGCTCGATCGCGCCGAACCCCGGGCCGTTGTCCTCGATCTCGGTGACGCTCCACCCGTCGGCGGCGAAGACGCGGATGTCGACGCGGCCGGACGCGCCCGTGGCGCGCAGGGCGTTGCCCAGCACGTTGCGCAGCGCCCGCCAGAGCGCCAGGCGGTCGACATACGCCCACGCCTCGCCAGTGGTCAGCCGGATGTCGGCGGTCGAGCACAGCCGCATCGCCTCGACCACCTCGGCGGCCACCAGGTCCAGCCGGAGCGGCCGGGCGCGCTCCGGCGCACTCTCCCCGTACGCCCGCTGCAACTGCTCGAGCCAGCGGGCCTCGCCGAGGATCTGCCGCGCGCGCTTGCGGCTCTCCTCGCCGACGTCGGGTGCGGTCGTGAGCAGCGAGGCCAGCATCGTGATGGTGCCGAGCTCGTGGTGCATGTCGTGGCTGAGCTGGCGGCGGCGGAGCCGGTCCCGCTCGGCGCCGTCCAGCTTGGGTCGCACGCCGAGCCCCGGGCCGACGGTCTTCGGTGCCGTCTGCGCGATGGCCTGATCCGGCAGTCGTGGCGATATGAGCACTCTCGTTCCCCCCGAGATACGGCCGCGGGTCCCGTGACCGTCCCCCGACCGTCGCGCCGCCGCCCCGTACCAGCCTGAACTCTAGTCCATGCATCCGCGCGGCGGGGCGATGCGGCGTTTCCGCGCATGACGTACCCTCCAGCCGGCGCAGCGCCGGCTACGTCGTGCGCGTGATGCGGAAACGGGCCGGGACGCCAGGATCGTGGTATGCCTGCGCTCACCTTCCTCGGCCATGCCGGCCTGCGCGTGCAGGCGCGCCGGTTCCGGCTGCTCGCCGATCCCTGGTTCGCTCGTACCGGTGCGTTTCTCGGTGCCTGGCACCAGTTTCCCCGCAACGACCACCTGGACCGGCCCGGCCTGCTCGACGTGGACTGGGTCGCGGTCTCGCACGAGCACCTCGACCACATGGACCTGTCCGTCCTGTCGCGGCTGCCGCCGCACGCCCGGGTGCTCATCCCGCGCTATCCCGGCCCGGCGTTGCGCGAGCGCCTGCGCGCCGCCGGCGTGGCGAGGGTCATCGAGCTCGAGCCGTGGCGGCCGTTCCCGCTGGACGACCAGGGGTCGTGGATCGCCGCCATCCCCGAGCAGTCGCCGATGTGCCACGACTCGGCCCTGCTCATCGTCGCCGACGGGCACGCGGTCCTCGATTGCAACGACGCCCGGCTGACCGCGGCGCAGGCGCGCCGCGCGAAGCACCTGGCCGGCGGCCGGCTCGACGTGATGACCGTGCAGACCGCGGGAGCGTCCTGGCACCCGATCTGCTACTCGTACCCGCCCGAGGTGCGGGCCCGGATCGAGGCCGAGAAGCGGATCGGCAAGTTCCGCGCGGTGCTGCGCCTGGTCCGGGCGACCGGGCCGGAGCTGGCCGTCCCGTTCGCGGGCCCGGCCTGCTTCCTCGACCCGGACCTGCTGGCGTTCAACGACTCGATCCGCGCCCCGGGCGTCTTCCCGGACAACGAACAGGCCGCCGCGTGGCTGAGCGAGCATCTGCCGGCGCAGCGCTGGGCCTGCTTCCGGCCGGGCGACGTGCTCGACCTGGCGACCGGCGCGGTGGTGCCCGATCCGGTGTCCGCCCGGTTCAGCTACACCGACGGGCTGGAGGAGTACCTCGAGCGCTACGCCGCCGACCGGGCCGCCGACCTGGAGCTGGTACGCGCGGCCGCCCCCGAGCCCGGTCCCGGCTTCGGCGCCGTCTTCGCCGCGCACTTCTCACGGCTCGGCGCGCTGTCGCCCTACTTCCTCGAGCGGATCGGCATGACGGTGCGCTTCCGGGTGACCGGCCCGAACGGCGGCGACTGGGACGTGCGGCTGGACGCCGACGGCGCCCGGGTCGACCTCGCGGGCCGGGCGACGGCGCCGGAGTACACGTTCACGGTCGCGGGGCGGTGGCTCGCCGCGGTCCTGTCCGGCTCGATCTCCTGGGAGGACCTCCTGCTGTCGCTGCGGCTGAGCGCGCACCGCGATCCGGACCGCTACAACGACTACCTGATCGGGCTGCTCAAGCACGCCGAGGAGCAGGCACTACGGGCCGTCGAGGCCTACGAGACCGGCCGCGACCAGGACGAGCGGATCACGATCCCGGTCGGCGAGCGCGTCTTCGAGGTCGGCCGGTACTGCCCGCACGCCGGGGAGGACCTCGCCATCGGCGCCGTCGTGGACGGTACGACGCTGCACTGCCTGGCCCACAACTTCGCGTTCGACCTGGAGACGGGCGAGTGCCTCAACGCGCGCTGCGACCCGCTCGCGGTCAGCGCTGCGCGACGGGGCGCCCCAACAGGTGCCGGACCGTATCGGCCAGCACCCTGAGGGTGGCGGCCAGGGTCGGGGCGGCGAGGAACGCCGCCTCGATCGCGGTCCGTGCCGGGACGATCCGGGTGAGGTACCCCTGCGTCGTGCCCTCCTCCGCGACGCCGAGCACGTCGGCGTCGCGGAGGCGCACCTGGGCCGGTCCGGTCAGCCCGGGCCGATGCTGGAGCACCCAGCGGCACTCGGGCGGGTACTGCCGGGCGAGCGCGGGGGTCTCCGGCCGCGGCCCGACGAGCGTCATCTGCCCGCGGACCACGTGCCACAGCTGCGGCAGCTCGTCGAGGGACGTGCGGCGCAGGAAGGCACCGAGCCGGGTGATCCGGGGGTCGCCGGCCGTGGTGAGGTCCGGCCCGGGCGCCCCGGTGCGCATCGAGCGCAGCTTGTACAGCACGAACGGGCGCTCCCGCTCGCCGAGCCGGATCTGGCGGAACAGCGCCGGCCCGCGGCTGTCCAGCCGCACGGCCAGCATCAGTATCAGCAGCGGCACGCCGGTCAGCAGCAGTCCGGCTCCGCCGACGAGCAGGTCCAGCAGCCGCCGGGCCGGCCTCAGGCGGGTTTGGGCCGGGGCGGGCCGGGTGCGGTCTTCGGTCGTCATGGCTCAACCCGTCCCGGCAGCGAGGAACACGTCGGTGAACACCTTGGCCAGCATCGCGAGATCGGTTTGCAGGTCGGTCTCGAGCGACGAGGGCGACAGGTGCGTGAACAAGCGGGCCCCCGCGGTGCGCCGCCGCAGCAGCCCCTCCCACAGGGCGTTGCCGCGCAGCCCCGGGTCGAGCAGGCGGTACGTCTCGCCCTGGTACTGCTGGCGCCAGGTCCACACGTCGACGGCGGCGGCGCCCTGCTGGCGCGGGATGTCGACGAACGTGGTGAGGCTCGGCCCGGCGTCGGTCCCGGCGTATGCGCCCGGATGGGCCAGGGCCTTGCGCGCCTGCAGCGTCGCCAGCCCGTCCCAGCCGCGCCGCTTCGCCTCCGCCCACGCCGCCCGCTGAGCGGTGTCCTGGTCGACGCCCCAGCCGCGGTACGTCGCCGGCGCCAGCAGCCCGGTCGAGAGGTCCATGACGTCGACCCGCCGGGAGCGCAGGTACCCGTCGACGGCGTCGGCCGTCAGCTGCGGGTACTGCGCGCGGGCCTGACTGGCGCAGGCCGCCGCGCCGCCCGGGGGCGCGGGGCGGCCCGGCAGGCAGCCCAGCTCGGGCACCAGGAGGTCGACGAGCAGCCGCTTGCCGGGCGCGGCCGCTTGCAGCGCCTCGGCGGCGGCGTCGAGGAACCGCTGCACCCGCTCCGCGGAGTCGAGCCCGTCGCGGTAACCGAGCTCGTCGGCGATCTTGATGCCGGCCACGCCGGGCCGGGTCGCGAGCCGCGCGATCGTCGCCACGGCGCCGCGGAACGAGTCCGGCCCGGCCAGCCAGCGCTTGACCAGGTCCGACTCGAGCCAGACGGTCAGCCCGAGCTGGTGCGCGGTGCTCACCGCGGCCGCGTACCGGTCGCCGCTGGTGCCGACGACCGGCTGCTGCGACGGTGCCCAGGACGCGACGGGCGCTCGGTGCGGACTCGACGCCGGCCGCAGCGCCAGCGCGGTGCCGGCGGCGGCCAGCAGGACCCCCGCCGCGCCGATCAGGATCGTTCGTGTTCTCACGGTTCACTCCTGCGGGTCAGGGCGAAGCACACCAGCAGCGTCGCGACGGTCAGCAGGTAGGCGACGCTCGACGCGATGGCCGCGCCGACCACCCCGTGCCGCGGGATCAGCAGCAGGTCGCCGGCGACGGTGGCGGCGACCCCGATGCCGACGGCCAGCGAGGAGAGCCCCGGCCGCCCGACGCCGTACAGGTAGGCGGTGACCACGCCCGCCACGCCCTCGCCGATGAGACCGCCCAGCAGGATCCACACGGGCACCACGGCGCCGTCGAAGTCGGCGCCGTACAGCAGGGGCAGCAGGGTGCCGGCGGCCAGCGCCAGCGGGATCGCGGTCAGCGCGGTCAGCCCGGCCGCCGGGGCGAGCAGCGCCCGGGTGCGGGCCCGGGCGTCGCGCCCGTCCCGCGCGGCGAAGGCCGGGTAGAGCACGTAGTTGACCGCCTGACCGGGCAGCCGCAGCAGCTCGGCGTACTTGCTGGCGACCGCGTAGACGCCGAGCGTCGCGGGGCCGGCCAGCGCGCCGAGGATGGCGACGTCGAGGCGCAGGTTGACCAGCGCCAGGACGCCGCCCAGCTGGCCGCGCCAGCCGAAGCCACAGATCTGCCGGCCCAGCCGGTGACTCGGCCGGTCCCATCCGGCGAAGAAGCCGAGGCGGCGCAGGCGCACGACGATGACGACCGCCACCGCGACGTCGGCGACGACGAGGGCCCACAGCAGCGTCCAGACACCCGCGCCGAACGGCAGCAGGGCGAGGTACAGCGGCAGGAAGGCGGCCTCCTCACCGACGATGGCCGCGTTGGCGCCGGGCAGGTCCCCGGATCCTTGCAGCAGCGCCTTGCCGACCGCGACGAACAGCTGGCTGAACACGGCCACCGCCGCGGCCGCCACCATGGGCGTGCCCCAGGACCGGAAGAACACCAGGTGCAGCACCGGGGTGAGCGCCAGCCAGCCCACCGCGGCGGCGGTGGCGCCGAGCCAGGTGAGCGCGACGAGGGTCGGGCGCAGCCGCGGGTCGGCGGAGCGGCTGCCGAGGAAGAACGGCGCGGCGCCCGGCAGGCCGGCGGCGGCGACCACGCCGGCCAGCCCGGGCAGCACGCGCAGCAGGGTGAACCCGCCGACCAGGTCCGGCCCGCCGGTGCGGGCGACGAGGACGGTGGCCGCGGCGAGGGAGATCAGGGCGCCGAGCCGGGCGACCAGGTTGCCGGCGACGAGCCGCCGGGCGCGCACCCGCCGGGGCGCTGGAGTGACGAGCGCGGTCATCGCCGCCTCCCGGACAGCTCGAGGGCGGCGATGAGCCCGAGCAGGGCCCAGACGTGACGAAAGTGCAGTACCTCGTAGATGAACCCGGACAGGCCGATCGCGACCGCCGCCGCGGCGAGCAGCTCCGGCCGGGGCACGACCACGCGGTGCTGCGGCCCCACCCCGTCGGCCGCGCTGATCCGGCGGGCCCGGACGGCGACCGCGGCGACGAGCAGGGCGAGCGCGATCCCGCCGAGCGCGCCGCGTTCGAGGACGGCGGCGAGGTAGTCGTCGTGGGCCTCCTTGACGTAGGGAGCCTGGCCGGCCCGCAGCGTCGCCTCCGTGCTCGCCGGGCCGATGCCGAAGGGGTGCGGTGTCTCCAGCCACAGCCGGGCGGTCTCGGCCGCCACGGTGGAGCGGCTGCCGCTGCTTTCCGCCTCCCGGCCCAGCGAGTCGCGAATCCAGGGGGAGGACTGCTCGGTCCGGTCCACCCAGCCGGTGACGTCCGCCGTGGACACGACGGTGATGGCGCCGAGCGCGAGCACGGCGGCGGCCGCCAGCGTGACCGTCGCCCCGCGCCGGCGGGCCAGCGCGAACAGCCCGCCCAGGGCGGTCGCGACCAGCATGGCGAGGATCCCGCCGTTGGACAGGGTCAGCAGGACCGCGGTGACGACGACGGCGCACGCGAGCCGGCGTGCCCAGGTGCGCCGCGGGCGGCGAGCGGCCCGCATGACCAGCAGCGCGCACACGAAATAGCTCGCGGCGAGGTTCGGATCGCCAAGGGTGAGGGAGGCGCGGATGCCGTCGCGCTCGGTGATGCCGCTGAGCCAGGGTACCCCGGCCAGCTCGCCGATGATCATCAGCGCGGCCCAGCCGGTGGCGCTGTACGCCCAGGCACGGCACAACACGTCCAGCACCCGGTGGTCCCGGCCGATGGTGGCGATCACCGCGGCCCAGGCGAACACGAACAGGTCCTGGGCGAGCGCGACCGTGCCGCGCCAGACGACGCCCGCCTGCCCGCCGTTGACCGTGGCCGCGACCGCGCCGGCGGCCATCGCCAGGCCGACCGGCAGCGCGTACGGCAGGCGCACCGGCAGCGCCAGCGCCGATGCTCGGACGGTGCCGGCGAGCATGGCGGCGAGCAGCGCCAGGTCGACCAGGCCGCTGTTGCCCGGCCCGGAGGGGCGCAGCAGCGGCAGGCTCACGACGGCCGCCGAGACGAACACGTGCAGCAGCCGCCAGCGCGCGGGCCGCACGGCCACCGGCCCGGGGCGCGGGCCGGCGGCGGTCGCGGCGGTGGTGGTCGCGGTCACCGCAGCGCCCCGGCCGCGTCGGTCACGCCGGTCGGTTCGTCCCCGTGCGATTCGTCCCCGGGCGCCACAACGCCCGGACCGGGCGGCGCGGGCGGCTCGGCCGGGCCGGCCCCGCCGCCCACGAGCTGGACGAGCAGGTTCAGGTGGTCCCGGGCGAAGCCCGGATGGTCGGCCGTGGCGGCGACGTCCGCGACCCCGGCGAGCAGCACGTCGCGCCAGCGTCCGCGGTCGGCGCCGAGCCGCTCCAGGGCGCCGGACAGGTGCTCCCGCACCAGCTCGCCGAACCAGCCCCGCCCGGCCGCCGCGTGGGCGATGCCGGCGCCCCACCGGTCGGCGCGCAGGCCGCGGTGACCGGGCACGCGGGCCCCGGGGGCCACGTGCCGGTCGAGGTACAGCGCGTAGCTGACGGCGAAGCGGGCGACGTCGCGCAGCGGCTCGCCGGCCGACCGGCCGCACTCCCAGTCCACCACCCCGACGACCCGCCCCCGGTCGACCAGCAGGTTGCCGAACCAGTAGTCGCCGTGCACCACGGTCCGCGGCGTGCGCTCGGCGGCGAGGCGACACGCCGCCGCGGCCAGACGCGGGTGCGCTACCGGGAGGCCCGGATGATCCGGGAACCGGCGCCGGATCGCGTCGAGGGCGTCGGTCAGCAGCGTGACCGGGGCCGGCGGGCCGGCGGTGCGCCGCTGCAGCTCGGCCAGCCAGTCGCCGGCGACGCGGAAGTCGGCCCCGACGCTGCGCCGCCGCGCGGTGTGCCGCCAGCCGTGATAGCCGACCGCCATCGGCGTGCCCAGCAGCGCCGTGCACGCCAGCGCGGGCAGGCCGCGGTAGCCGAGATAGCCCAGTGGCCGGGGCAGCGTCGTGGCCAGCCGGCCAAGGCCGAGCTCGGCCAGGCGCCCCAGGAACGCACCCTCCCGCCGCACCACCCGCGCCGCGGCCATGGTGGTCGGCACCTTGACGACGAACGAGGGCCCGTAGTCGTCGAGCAGGATCAGGGTGAGCTTCGCGTTCGGGTCCCGCGAGCCGGCCAGCAGCACCGTCCGGGTGCCCGGCCGGCGCAGCAGCCGGTCCAGCCGCGGCGGCTCGGGCGGCGGCGGGCCGGGAATTCCCGCGGCGGCCGGCGCGGCCGGCGTCGTCATCGTGCCCCGATCACGAGCTGCTCGCCGGCCGGCACCCGGGCCAGCAGCCCCGGGAAGCGTCGCACCAGCCGTACTGCCGTCCACAGTGGAGCGTGCAACCGGCGCACGCCGCTGGGCACGGTGAGCACGCAGCGCGCGGTCCAGCGCAGCGAGCCGGGCGTCACCTGGGTCAGCGTGACCGGCTCGGCCAGCGACGGCAGGGCCACGTACTCGGCGCGGATGCGCATCCCGGCGCGCCGGGCGACCCGGCGCAGCCGCCGTCCGCCCACGAGCACCACCTGGGTGCCCGCGGGCAGGGCGCGGACCTGCCGCACCGCGTCCCTGCGCCGCGCGACGCGCACCACCACCGCGCCGCGCGGCACCAGCAGGCACCAGCGCTGGTCGAGGGCATGCGCACCGTGCGGCGCGTCGCGTTGTAGAGCCGGCATCGGATCTCCTCAGTTCAGCACCGCGAGGGGGCGCAGCCGGGCGACCGGCCGGACCAGGCCGTTGTCCACCAGCACGCGCAGCGCCGCGTTGACACCGTTGTCGTCGAGGTGGCGCACCCGCGTGGGCGCGGCGTCGTCGTATCTGAACCGCAGGGTCTCGTGCCCGGCGGGATGCGGGCCGGAGAGCCCCCGCTCGGCGAAGCTGGAGACCAGGGTGCCCGCGCCGTGACAGGCGGAGTGCAGGCTGTCGGCCGCGTCCGGCCCGGCGACCGCCAGGTACGAGGAGGTCCGGTGGGTGCCGGGCAGCAGCACTGCCTGGCCCGTGGTGGCGAACACCGTGCCCGGCGGGCAGCGCCACGCCGGGTAGGCGCGGCAGGCGTTGTGCCGGTGCACGACCGCCGGCGCGCCGCTGACCTCCTCCTCGTAGATGGAGTTGTGCGGCGAGTCGACGACCAGGCGGCCGCCGCTGCCGCCGAAGACCGTCGCGGCGATGCGCCGCAGCGCGGCGTAGGTGGCCATCCGGAAGGCGAAGCCGTAGTTCATCGCGGCCGCGTTGGCCAGCATCAGCCGCTGCCCCTCGTCGCTGTCGCGATGCACCGGCGGGCAGCCGCCGGTGAAGTACAGCGACAGGCGTTCCCGCAGCTGCCGGTACGAGCGCGCGGTCGCCAGGTGGAACAGCGGCTTCTGCACCGCCATCGCCATTCGCAGCTGGCGCGGGTAGTGCTTGCGGCGGCCGAACAGCGCGCCGATCTCGCCGGTGAGCACGCCGCCGCCGGCGTGGTACTGCAGCGTCAGCTGCCCCTGCCGCACGCCCAGCAGCTCGGCCGTCCGCTCGTCGAGGACCTCCTCGACGACCTGCAGCTCGACGAAGTGGTTCGACGGGCCGACCGTGCCGAAGCGCAGCCGGGCGAGCTGGTAGGCCAGCCCCGGCAGCTCCCGCGCCAGCCGGTCGGCGCCGCCGTAGCGGTCGAGGTCGAGCCGGCCGGACTCCTCCACTCGGGTCAGCTCGGCGGCGTCGACCTCGAACCGCTCGGCGGCGAAGTAGGCGCCGTCCACCGCCGCCCGCCGCACCTCGTGCGCGGAGAGCTCCCGCAGGTTGCGCGCCGGATAGGGGTAGCGCTCCCGGACCCGCCGGTAGAACTCGGCGACGCCGGCCGGGCCGGGCCGCTCGCAGTCCAGCGTCAGCAGCGCCATCCCGCAGTTCACCGACGCCGAGGTGAGTGTCGGGCGGATCGTGCCCACCGTCGCGACCGCCACCGACGAGGGAAGCTCCAGGTTGGACTTGTGGTGGAAGTCCGGCAGCACCACCGGCGGCGCGGCCAGGTCGGCCGCACCGGCCTGGGACACCACCTCGGCGAGAGCGGCCTGGTCGGCCGGCAGGTCCGGGCCGTCGAAGACCGTCGGCGCACGGCCGATGAGATTCAGTTCCACGCGATGCTCCAGCGGTAGGTGTGATCGAGTACGGCGCCCAGCGCCTCGGGTGTGAACCGCCCGCCGAGCCGGTCGCGGGCGGTGCCGGCCATCCGCGCGGCCTCGGCCGGCTCGTCGAGCAGGTATCGGATAGCCCGGCCGAGCAGCCCGGCGTTCTCCGGCGGGACCAGCAGGCCCGTCTCGCCGGGCACGACGACGTCGGGCACCGCGTTGACCGCGGTCGCCGCCACCGGCACCCCGGCGCCGACGGCCTCGATGAGCGCGCAGGGCAGCCCCTCGTACCGGCTGGCCAGAGCGAACACGTCGAAGGCCGGCAGCAGGTCGGCGACGTCGTCGCGGTGGCCCAGCAGGCGGAACCGGCCGGCGACGCCGCGCTTGTCCGCCCGCGCCAGCAGCCGCCCGCGCAGCGGCCCGTCGCCGATCCACACGCCCCACACGTCGTCGCCGGTCTCGGCGAGCGCGTCGATCCACACCTCGGGCGCCTTCTGGTAGTCGACCCGGCCGACGGTGCCGACCAGCCGGACGCCCGGCGGCAGCCCGAGCCGGCGACGGGCCAGCCCCCGAGACCAGGGGCCGGGCTCGGCGTCGCAGCCCGCGACGGCCGGCGGAATGGTGCGGATGAGCTCCGGCTGGGCGAGCCCGAGCCGGATCGCCTGCGCGGCGATCGCGCCACCGACGGCGAGGAAGGCGTGCGTACGCCGGGACAGGTGCCGCTCCGCGCGCACGTACGCGGCCCGCAGCCAGCGCGCCTGGAACTCGTGGAACGGGAAGCCGTGGAAGGTGTGCACGATGCGGGCCACGGCGGCCCGCGACGCCGCGACGCGGCCCAGCGCCCCGGCCTTGGCGCTGTGCGTGTGGACGACGTCGTAGCCGCCCTCGGTCAGTAGCCCGGTCAGGGTCCGCAGGGCGGCGGCGTCCTGGCGCGGGGAGATCTGCGGTACCAGGCTGGACAGCCGCATCACCTGCAGGCCCGCTTTGAACGCGTCGAGCAGCAGGTCGCCCGCCGGCGCGTCGTTCACCGCCTCGGCCCCGCTGAGTACCGCCGGCTCCGCGGGACCGCGCGCCTCCCCCGCGGTGATCCCCTGGCCGCCGGCAATGAACGTGACGTCGTACCGGTCCGGATCGAGGGCCAGCGCCCCGCGCAGGGCGACCCCGCCGGCGCCCGCCGCCATCCGTGTGATCACCGTCGCGACCCTGAGCCGTCCGCCGTCCACCTCGGGCTCCCCCGTCCCCGTCCCCGTTGTCATGCTGTGACTCCCCCTCGCATCGCCAGGCCGCACAGGCTCGCGGCCGACACCGAATCGCCGTCGCCGACCCGCACCCGCAGGCACGGCAGCCGCCGCGCGTAGCCCGCGGCGATCGCCTCGATCGGCGGATGCGCCGGACCGAGACCGGTCGCCAGCGCGAGGGTCGCCGCGAACGCCCAGAACCGGCGCAGCTCGCCGGCGGCGTACGTGCCGGCGACCAGGGCCCGCGCCGCCTCGTCCGGCGTGAGCCGGCCGACCTCGGTCCGGGGGCCGCGCTCGAGCACCACCAGCCGGTCGGGCTCCAGCATCGGCTCGCGGTCGTCCATGGGCAGCTCGACCCGGCCGTGCGACGTGCCGGCACGCGGCCCGCGCGCGGGCCCGTCGAGGCGTAGCGGCTCGGCGACGCCGAAGCAACGCGTTTCGTCGGCGCAGCACAGGTTGTCCGCGGTGGCCACCGCCCCGGCTTCGACGGCCTGGCGCAGCAGCGTCGACTTGCCCACCCCGCCGGGCCCGGCCAGCAGCGGCGTGGCCGGGCTACCAGGGCCCCCGCGCAGTACGCAGGCGTGCAGCGGGACCCTGCCCCGCCAGCCGGCCCGCCACAGCACCGGGTAGTGCACCAGGATCTGCCCGGCCAGCAGCCCGAACCGCGCGCCCAGCAGCAGGTTGGCGGCCCGCAGCGGCCCGCCCGGCCGGTAGCGCGCCAGGATCTCCAACGGCTCGCCGCCGCTCACCCGCAGGTCGAACCCGGATCCGCCGGCGTTGACCAGCACGGTCGTGACCCGGTCGGACCAGGTCCCGCGGGTCACCTGGCGCAGGCCGAGCAGGGGCAACGCCGTCGTGCCCGCCTCGATCCGCAGCCGGATCGTCGCGGCGCCGGCGACGTCCCGCGGCAGCGCGGTGGGCCCGGCGGCGCCGAGCGTGCGGGCTACCAGCCGGGCCGCCCAGGGCAGCTCGGTCTCGACGTCCACCACCTCGCCGGCGGTCTGGTAGCGCATCAGAACCCGTCCGGATACGGGCCGGCGAGGCTCGCGGCGGTCCGCGGGTGCGGCGTGCTGCGGTATTCCGGCAGCAGCCGCCGCAGCAGCGCCAGGGTCTGCGGCTCGTCGTTGTCGCCGGCCGCGGCGTACAGCCGGTCGAGCAGGGCCGGCAGGCCCGGCGGCACCTCGCTGGTCCGGGTGGCCCAGATCTTCGGATGCGCGGTGGCCACGCGCACCTCGGAGTCGGAGAACACCTTCTCGTTGAGCTTCTCACCCGGTCGCAGGCCGGTGAACCGGATCTTCACCTCGGGCAGGTGCACGGCCTCGGCGTAGCGGTGCACCAGCTCGACGATCGGCACCGGCTCGCCCATGTCGAGCACGAACGTCTCCGCGTACTCGGCCATCGACACCGCCTCGAGCACCAGCCCGACCGCCTCCTCGATGGTCATGAAGAACCGGGTGACGTCGGGGTGCGTGACGGTGACCGCCTGCGCCTTCGCCAGCTGGTCGGCCAGCACGCTCAGCAGCGACCCGCGCGAGCCCAGCACGTTGCCGAACCGCACCGACGCCACGCAGGTCGGCCCGCCGGCCGCCGCCTGCACCACGATCTCGGCCAGCCGCTTGGTCGCACCGAGCACCGAGACGGGGTCGGCCGCCTTGTCGGTCGAGATGAGCACGAACCGCGACGTGCCGTGCCGCACCGCGAGGTCCACGAGGTCCTGGGTGCCGCGGACGTTGGTCTTCACGGCCTCGCAGGGGTGGCGCTCCAGCAGGGGCAGGTGCTTGTGCGCCGCGGCGTGGAAGACGATGTCGGGCCGCGTCGTGGCGAACACCTGCTCCAGCCGGCGCCGGTCACGGATGTCGGCGATGATGATCTCGTTGGAGTCCAGGACGCCCGACCCGGTGATCTCCAGGTGCAGCCCGTGCAGGTTCGACTCGTCGTGGTCGAGCAGGTACAACGCGGCGGGCCCGAAGCCGTGGATCTGCCGGCACAGCTCGGAGCCGATCGAGCCGCCGGCGCCGGTGACCAGCACCCGCCGGCCGCGGATCAGCGCCCGTGCCCGCTGGGAGCTGACATGGATCTCGTCGCGGCCCAGCAGTTTGCCCACGTGTACCCCGCGCAGGTCCGACAGGCGCATGTCGCGCTCGACGGCGGCCAGGAACGACGGCAGGTGGCGCACCAGCAGCCCGGCGGCGACCGTCCGGTCGATCAGCTGCGCGATGCGCGGCGACGGAAGCGACGGGATGGCCACCAGCGCGGCCCGCGCCCCGGTGAGCCGGGCCGCACTGGCCACGTCGTCCAGCCGGCCCATCACCGGCAGTCCCGCGGCCCGCCGCAGCCTCGGGTTGTCATCGAGGAAGCCCACCGGGCGCAGCCCGTATCCGGGCGCGGTGCGCAGCGCCCCGACGAGGGTGCGTCCGGCTTGGCCCGCACCGAGGACAAGGGTCGCCAGCCCATCCGGCTGCTGGTTATAGCGCGCCGTCGATGTTCTGCGCCAGTTCACGAAGGGGTACCTCCAGTTGGGTGTCATGCGAGCAGCTCGGCCAGGCGGCCGGTGACGACGTCGACGGCATCGGGTGTCAGGTCCGGGTACAGCGGCAACGACAGCAGCTCCGCGCTGACGCGATCGGTGACCGGCAGCGCGGCGCGCTCGTCGGGGCCGAACAGCGCGGCGAACCCGGTGAGCCGGTGCACCGGGATGAAGTGCACCGACGTGCCGATGCCCGCCTCGGACAGGCCGGCGATGACGGCGTCGCGGTCGCGGACCCGCACCTGGTACAGGTGCCAGGCGTGGCGGGAGTGCCGCCGCGGCAGCCGCACCAGCGGGGCGAGCGCCGCGTCGTAGCGCGCCGCCAGCTCGGCCCGCCGCCGCTGCCAGCCGGGCAGGGCACCCAGCTGGGCACGGCCGATCGCCGCCTGCAGGTCGGTGAGGTTGGCCTTGAACCCCAGCTCCGTGACGTCGTAGCGCCACGAGCCGCCGGGCAGGTAGCGCCGCCACGCGTCGCGGCTCATCCCGTGCAGCCGGGCGGAGCGCAGCCAGGCCGCCAGGTCGCCGTCGTGGGTGGCGATCGCGCCGCCCTCGCCGATCGGCAGGTTCTTGGTCGCGTAGAAGCTCAGGCAGGTCGCGTACGGCGCGCGCGAAGGGTCGTCGGCCCGCCCGACCGCGCCGCCGGGCCCGTGGGCGGCGTCGACCACGATCCGCGCGGCTGGCAGCCCGGCGGCGTCGGCGAGCGCGGCGTGGTCTGCCGGGTACCCGCCGAGCGGGCACACCACCATCGCCGCGGGCCGGCCGGCCCGGCGTACCGCCGCGGCGACCGTCGCCGGGCTCGGCACCAGCGTGTCCTCGTCGATGTCGACGAGGACCGGGCGGCACCCGGCGTGCACGATCGCGGCCACGGCGCCGCAGAACGTCAGGCTCGGGGTCAGCACGGGGGCGCCCGGAGCCAGCCGCAGCGCCCGCAGGCTCAGCTCGATCGCCTGCGTGCAGGAGGCGACGGCCACCACGTGCGGCTGGCCGAGGTACGCGGCGAGCTCGGCCTCGAACGCGCCGCACTCGGCGCCGGTGGTGACCCAGCCCGAATCGAGGACGCGCACCGCCGCCTCGCGGGCAGCGCCGGTGAACGATGGAACGGCGAAGGGCACCGCCGTGCTCGTCGCGGCGGTCATCGCGCGCCCCCGTCCTCGACCACACCGAGCAGGTGCCAGCCCGAGGTGGCCGCCAGGTCGCGGATCCGGTCCACCGCCCGTGTCCCGGCGTGACGGCCGGCCAGCACCACCACACCGATGCGCCCGTCCTCGGCGGCCGGGTCGAGCTCCTCGAGCGCGCAGACGCGCTGCAGCCGCGCCGGGCCGCCGGACCTGGAGCCGGGTTCGCCGGAGGGCTCGGCCATGGCCGGGGTCATGGCCGGGGTCACGCCTGGGGCGCCGGCGAAGACCTCGACGGCGGGAGCCTGCACAGGAATCGCGATGCGGGCCGGCACGGCCGCGGGGCGCAGCGCGGCCGCCTCGATCCGGTCGACGACCTCCGGGCCGATCGGTGGACCGCCGGGCCGCGCCAGGACGACGGTGGAGACGTTCGCACGGCCCGCGGCCAGCCGGATCCCGCGGCCGAGGTCAGCCAGCACCGCCGGCTCGGCGTCGAGCCGGCCCAGCCCCGGCGCCCGCAGCGCCCGGCCGACCTGCGTCGCGCCGGACACCCGGGGCCGCGCGATCTCGTTGAGTCCGGCCAGGATCAGGCCAGCGGCGAGGCCGGCGAAGGCGGCGATGGCGAGCCGTCCGGGCAGCCCCGACGGGTCCGGCCGGGACGGGACGGCCGGCGCGTCCATGATGGTCGAGCGTCCCGCGGTGGCGGCGGCCTCGGACAGCCGGTCGCGCTCCGCGGTGCGGTCGGCGATCAGCCGGTCCATGCCGGCGAGGTGGTTCTGCGCGACCGGGTCCTGCGGGCTGGCCTGGGCCTGCGCCGCGATCGGGGCCCGCTTCGCCGCCAGGTCGGTGAGCTGCCGGTTCAGGTCCTGGATCGCGTCGGGCAGCGCACCCACGCGCAGTGCGTCGAGCTGGCCGGCGACGGCGGTGACGAGCGCCGCGGCGACGTTGCGCGCCATGACCGGGTCGCGGTCGGTGTAGGCGATCTCCACGAGCGCGGAACTGCCGAGGCCGGTCACCGTCACCGCGTCCACGACCGCACCGGCGTCGCGGCCCAGGTGCGCCGGCTCCAGCCCGCGCCGCACGACGTCCGGGCTGGTCGCGATCGCCCGTACCTGGCTGACGACCGCGGCCGCCTCGGCGACCGACCGGGGGACGGCGGCCGAGGCGACAACGCGCCCGCTGGCGGTGTAGCGCGCGGGCTGGCTGGTCACGTACACGGCCATCAGCAGCACCGGTACGAGGACCGCCGGCAGCAGCACCGCCCAGTACCGGCGAACCAGCCGCATCGCGACTTCGCTGACTTCCACGCGAACGCCCTCCACCCCGGGTAGACACCCGATGAACACCAGATGGACGTGAGGTTAAGGCGATCTGCACGGCCGGCCATCCCGTGCTCGGCGCAGGTCCGTCTACGCCATCTGTGGGGGGTCCGCGCCACCGCCCGCGGTCAGTGACCGGACCCGCGCAGCCCCTGCCGCATGGCCACCGCGACCAGCTCGAGCGTCGAGTGCGCCTCAAGCTTGGCCAGCAGGTTCTGGGTGTGGGTGCGTACCGTGTTGGCCGACAGGTGCAGCCGCAGCGCGATCTCGGCCCGGCTCAGCCCGTCGACGAGGAACTGCAGGACCTCCCGCTCCCGCGCGGTCAGGCGGCCGAGCGGGCTGGGCCGCGCCGCCTCGCCGCCCGCGATCAGCGCCGGCAGCGCCAGCCCCAGCAGCTGCGGTGACAGCCACGCCTCACCCGCCGCGACGCCGCGGATCACCCGCACCAGGTGGTCGACGTCGACGGTCTTCGGCAGCCACCCGCGCGCGCCGCGGCGCAGCACGGCGACGACCTCCTCGGCCGACTCGTCCGCATCGACCGCCGTCAGCATCACCACCTTGGTGGCGGGCGCGGTCTGCGCGATGTAGCCCGCCAGCTCGACGCCGCTGTCGTCGCCGAGCGCCACGTCCAGGAGGGCCACCTGCGAGCGGCCGGCCGCCAGGCACGCCCGCGCCGCCGCGGCCGTGAACGCCACGCGGATCGGCCGCAGGCCCGGTTCCCGCGACAGCCGCGCCTGCAATGCCTCGGCGAACAGCGCGTGGTCGTCGACCACCAGCAGCGAGATGTCCTGCATCGCCACACCATGCCGCAAGATCGGGTGGCACCGATGGCGCGGACGTGGTAGGCGCGGGGTGAGCGGGCCGGGTGAACCCCCGGGCGACCTCGCCGAGAGTGAGGGCAAACTACGGCTTTTGCAGGACGTGTCATCCGGTCGCCGCCAGCAGCATGAGCCGGTCATTTCCGATCTGTTTCCACTGGAGTGTTCATGTCGTGCGCTCATCGGCTGGCCCGGCTCTGCGCTGTCACCGGCGGTCTGTGCGGGTTGGCCCTCATCGGCGTGCTGGGGGCGGCCCCCGCGTTCGCCGCCGATCCGTTTCTCTACGTCGGCGGCCCGGGCTGCTCCGACAGCGGCCCGGGCACCCAGGCCCAGCCGTTCTGCACCATCAAGAAGGGTGCGACGGTGGCCACGGCCGGCCAGACCGTCGTCGTGGCCTCCGGTACGTATCCGGAGACCGTCACCGTCGGCAAGAGCGGCACGGCCGGCAGCCCGATCACGCTGCGGCCCGCCGCCGGCGCGACCGTCACCGTCACCGGAGGCACCAACGGCTTCGTCGTGTCCGGCAAGTCGTACGTGACGATCAGCGGCTTCAACGTCACCGACAGCACGTCGTACGGCATCTCGGTCAAGTCGTCGAGCCACATCGTGATCTCCGGCAACACTGTCTCGGGCGCGGGCACCCCGGTGAGCGGCGGGATCGCCGCGGGCATCTACCTGAAGTCGGCCACCGACTCGACCGTCAGGGGCAACTTCACCCACCACAACAGCGACCACGGCATCTACCTGGCGGCCGACACCAGCGAGACCACGGTCCAGGGCAACGAGTCGTCGTTCAACGCCAACGAGTACCGCCGTAACGCCAACGGCATCAACGTCATCGGGCCGGACAACACGATCATCGGCAACGTCCTGCACGACAACGAGGACTCGGGCCTGCAGTTCTACCCGGGCGCGGACGACTCCTTCGCCACGCTCAACGTCACGTACAACAACGGCGACCACGGCATCGACAACCTCAACGTCACCGGCGGCCGGCTGATCGGCAACACCGTCTACCACAACTGCACCAGCGGCATCAACGTCGAGGGCACCTCCGGCAACTACGTCGTGGTCAACAACATCGCCGTCGACAACGCGGTCTACCCGGCGTACAACGGCATCGCCTGCAACCGGCGCGCCGGCAACATCGGCATCTGGGACTCGGCCCCGGCCACCACGGTGGTGGACAGCAACCTCGTGTACCTCAGCAAACCCGGCACCATGTACGTGTTCGGCTCGTCGTTCACCTCGCTGGCGGCGATGCGGGCCGCTACCGGCCAGGAGCAACACGGCCTGCAGGCCAACCCGCTGTTCGTCGACGCGGCCGGCGGCAACCTGCGACTGTCGCAGGGTTCGCCCGCGATCGACTCGGCCGACTCCGGCGTCGACGGCGAGCAGCCGGTCGACATCAACGGCACGCCGCGCCGCGACGACCCGGCCGTGCCCAACACCGGCATCGGCCCCCGCCCGTACGACGACCGGGGCGCCTACGAGTTCTGAGCGTCGGGCGCCGGTGGCGAGCCCGCCCCTGGCGCCCGACGACGGTCCTAATTCGAGGAATGTACATTCTTCACTCAGGTTCTGCGATACTGCGCCCATGGATGCCTCGACCGGCCCGCACCGGCGGCTCGGCAAAGTGGCGTGGTGGACCCTTGCCGGCATCGGGGCGGTGGTCGTCGCTCTGGTGGTGCTCGCCGTCGCGACCCTGGGCGGCGGCCCGCCGGCCGAGCGGAACCAGGCCGCCAACGCCTCCGCGCCCGGATCGGCGACGCCAAGCACGACGACGATCACGACGCCAAGCACGACGGCGGCCACGGCAACGGCGGGGATACCCGGCCCGTCCGCGGTGAGCGGCAGCTCCGGCGCGCCCGCCGCGACGATCGGCCCTACCGCCGTCAACAGCACTGCCGGTGCGCCGCCCGGGCCGCTCGACCTCTGCGCCGCCGTCGACTTCGGGCCGGTCGCCGGGCTGGGTGCCGCCGCGACGCAGCCGGCCGCCGGGGACCACGCCGACAAGTCCGGCTACACGTCGTACACCTGCGACCGCTCCTTCGCCGGCGACGGCCTACGGATCGCCGCGGACGTCACCGCCCTGGTGGGCGCGGACGCGGCCGGCGCGTCCGGTCGCTTCGCCGACGCGCGGGCGCACGCGCCCGCGGGCGCCGCGGACATCGCCGGGGTCGGCTCGAGCGCGTTCGGCTACCAGATCGGCGACGGCGAGGTGCGCACCTACCAGCTGTGGGCGTTGGACGGCCGCACGCAGTTCGGGGTGCGCCTGAAGGTGACTTCCGCGTCGCCGCCGGGCACGCAACGCCTGCGGGACGCGGCCGCCGAGGTCGCGCGGTCCGCGATCGCCCGGCTGCACACGTGAGCGACCCTGCCGGCGGGCGCACCCACCGGCAGGGCCTGTCCCGCTTCGAATCAGTTGCTGTTGACGAAGGTGCGAGCAAGGCTCTGGCCGAGCGTCACCGCGTTGTTGTGGTTCTCGATCGGGGAGACCCGTTGCGAGCCCTGGAACACGATGTACGTCACACCGGAGTCAGTGCCGCCGTTGCTCGGGTCGGGGTTGATGCCCAGCGCGTTGGCGGTGGCATAGGACGCCTCCCCGATGATCCCCGTGGGTCCGGTGTCACCGACCACGGCGTAGAGCACCTGGTTGTTGTAGATCACGGCGACGACCGTGCCACAGCCGATCTGGTAGTTGGTGTAGTTCCAGATGGAGCTCGAGCTGGGCACGACGACGTAGGGCAGCTGGGCCGCGTTCAGCGGAGCATTGCCCGACGTGTGGCAGGCCGTGTCCGCCTGGAAGCAGCAGTCCGTCGTCTCGTTGCACTGGGTGGTACGCACGCCGTCGCAGTCGATGTCCATGTCGGCCTTCCAGAACACGGCGCCCGTCTTCTGGCACACGGCGACGGTCGCGGTCGCCACGTCGGAGTCCGTCTTGTACTTGCCGTTGGAGATCTGGTTGCACGTGCTCACCTTGGCCAGCAGCTCGGCCGGGGTCGGGGCGCCACCGCCGCTTCCGGAGCCGACCTCGAAGTCAAGGTAGTCCAGGTTCGCCGGGCCGTTCGCCGTCGTGGCGGTGACGCGGATGGTGTTGGAGCCCGCGTTCACCGATGCGGTGAGCGTCTTGTTGGCCCAGGTGTCCCAGTTGGTCGTACTGCCGAACGACGCCGCGGCGGCGACCACGGCTCCGTTCACCGCGATGTCGGCGGGCCTGGCGGTGGTGGTGCCGTTGGAGTACCGGATCGTGATCGTGGCGGTGCCCGCGCTGGCGGCGTTCACCGTCCACTGCGTGTAGCTGCCGGCGGCGTTGTCGTTGTTCACGAACCCGGCACCGGAGAAGTTGAGGTGGTTGGACTCCACCGCGCCTTGCGAGATCGTCGCGTTCTCCGCCTCGTAGCGGGTCGGCGCGGCGCTCGCCGGCCCGGCGGGGACCAGGACGCCGAGCACCGCGCTCGCGACGCCGATCACCGCGAGCAAGGCTCGCTGTCTGCGTTTCCGCATGGACTCCCTCCCTACATGAGTTAACTGTCAGGCAACCTTACTGATAGATAGTCATCGATGTTAGGACCGCGCATGAACCGAGGTCAACCCGCGACGTCGAGCAATCGCGGCGTCTTGACCGCACCCGAGCCGCGCGCCTAACATCGAGAGTTATTAAATAGTAAGAGTCTTTAACAGTTCTGGATGGCAGCCCTTCGGCCCACCGCTGCCGGGGCTGTCGACACCCGTGCACGTAGACCACCCATCACCCGGGAGGCTTCATGCTGCGCAAGACACGCACCCGATCCCCGCTGCGCCTGCTCGCCGCCGCGGCCACGCTGGTCGCGCTCGGCGGCACCGGCGCCGCGACGGCCGCGGCCCGCCCCGCCGCGGCCGCACCGACGGCCGTCGTCCCGGTCTCCGCGGCTACCGGCGAGTCGACCGCGATCCCCGGCTTCGTCATCCAGTCGTCCGGCAAGACCGGCGACACCGGGGGCACCATCTCGCAGCCGGGCTACGCGGCGTCGGGCTGGCTCGCGGTGTCGGCGCGCTCGACCGTGCTCGCCGGCCTGCTGCAGAACAACGTCTACCCCGACCCGTTCTACTCCACCAACATGAGGTCGATACCCACCGCCGACTTCACCGTGCCGTGGTGGTACCGGGCGGACTTCTCGCTCGGCACCGAGACCGGGCTGCACACCTTCGTCAACGTGAGCGGGGTGCTGTCCAAGGCCGATGTCTGGGTCAACGGCACCCAGGTCGCCACGAGCGGCACCGTCGCCGGCGCGTACACCCAGAACGAGCTGGACCTGACCGCGATCGTCCACAGTGGCGTCAACAGCATCGCCGTCAAGGTGTACCCGAACGATCCCAACCGGGACCTCACGATGGGCTGGATCGACTGGGTGCAGACGCCGCCGGACAAGAACATGGGCATCGTGCGCGACGTGCTGCTGCGCCGCTCCGGCGCGGTGGCGCTGCGCAACGCGCACGTGGTCACGAAGCTCAGCACGCCGGCGCTGGACAGCGCGACGCTGACCGCCAAGGCCGACGTCCGCAACGACTCCGCCGCCGCGATCACCGCGACCGTGGCGGGCAGCGTCGCGGGCACCTCGCTGTCGCAGTCCGTGAGCCTGGCCGCGCACGAGACGAAGACGGTCACCTTCCCCCAGGTGACGCTCGCCAACCCGCAGGTGTGGTGGCCGGCCGGCATGGGCGCTCAGCCGCTGTACGACCTGAACCTCACCGCGTCGGCCGGCGGCACGGTCACCGACGCCGCGCACGACCGGTTCGGCGTGCGTGACGTCAAGGCGCCGCTGGACGCGAGCGGCCACCGCCGGTACAGCATCAACGGACGACCGCTGCAGATCCGCGGCGGCGGCTGGTCACCGGACCTGTTCCTGCGGTGGAACCCCGTGTACGCCGAGGACAAGCTGCGCTACGCGCTCGACCTCGGACTCAACACGATCCGCCTGGAGGGGCACATCGAGGTGGACGAGTTCTTCGACCTGACCGACCGGTACGGCATCCTCACGCTGCCGGGCTGGGAGTGCTGCGACAAATGGGAGGGCCAGGTCAACGGCAGCGAGCCGGGCGACGCCTGGACCTCCACCGACTTCCCGATCGCGAAGGCGTCGATGGCCGCCGAGGCCGCCCGGCTGCGCGACCATCCGAGCGTCATCTCGTTCCTCATCGGCAGCGACTTCGCGCCTGATGCGACCATCGAGAAGAACTACGTGGACGCGTTGAACGCGGCCGACTGGTCGACCCCGGTCATCGCCGCGGCGTCGGACAGGTCGGCACCGCTGAGCGGCTCGTCCGGGATGAAGATGAGCGGGCCGTACGACTGGATCCCGCCGAACTACTGGTACGACAAGGCGCACACGGACAGCGGCGGCGCCTGGGGCTTCAACTCGGAGACCAGTGCCGGGCCGGATGTGCCCACGATGGACACACTCAAGCGGATGATGTCCAGCACCGAGCTCGACACGCTGTGGCAGAGCCCCAACGCCGCTCAGTACCACCGATCTTCGTCGAGCACCTTCAACACGCTGAAGATCTTCGACAACGCCGTCACCGGCCGGTACGGGGCGCCGACCGGCCTGGAGGACTACGTCCGCAAGGCGCAGCTGGCCCAGTACGAGAACGTCCGGGCGCAGTTCGAGGCGTACCGGCGCAACTTCACCGACTCGTCCAACCCCGCCGACGGCGTCATCTACTGGATGCTCAACAGCGGCTGGACCTCGCTGCACTGGCAGCTGTTCGACTACTACCTGGACCAGAACGGCGCCTACTACGGCGCCAAGAAGGCCAACGAACCGCTGCACGTGCAGTACTCGTACGACAGCCGCTCGGTCGTCGTGGTCAACCAGCGGCACGCTTCGGCCGGCGGTCTCGTCGCCAAGGTGAACCTGTACAACCCTGACGGCACCGAGGTGTTCGGCCAGACCTCGGCGGCCTTGACGGTCCCGGGTGACGGCGGGCGGACCACCGCGCTGACCGTGCCGGCGTCGATCAGCGGCATCGCCAGCACATACCTCGCGAAGCTCGTGCTGCTCGACGCCGCGGGAACCGAGGTCAGCCGCAACGTCTACTGGCTCTCGACCGCGGCCGACACCGTCGACTGGGCGAAGAACGACTGGTACTACGCGCCGACCACCAGCTACGCCAACCTCAAGGGGCTCTCGGGCATGGCGCAGGCGCAGGTGTCGGCGACGGCGTCGTCGAGCCAGGCGGGTGGCACCACGACGACCACGGTCACGCTCAGGAACACCTCGACCGGAAAGACGCCCGCGTTCTACCTCGACGCGCACGTGGTCAACCCGGCCGGCAAGCCGGTGCTGCCGATCCAGTGGGACGACAACGAGATCAGCCTGTGGCCCGGCGAGTCGAAGACGCTGACCGCCAGCTACCGCACGAGTGACCTGGCCGGCGCGACGCCGTCGGTGCGGGTCTCCGGGTGGAACGCGACGACGCAGACCGTCCCGGCCGGCGGCGGCCCCGACACCGAGCCGCCGAGCGCACCGGGCAACCTGCGCAGCGGCTCAGTCACCGCGAGCGCGGTCGGCCTGGCCTGGGACGCATCCACGGACAACACGGGAGTCACCGGCTACGACGTGTACCGCAACGGAAACCCGATCACCACGGTCACCGGCACGACGGCCACCGACACCACCGTGGTCCCGGGAACCACCTACTCCTACACCGTCCGGGCGCACGACGCGGCGGGCAACACCTCCGCGCCGAGCAACGCGATCAGCGTGACGACGCCGGCCGGGCTCGTGCGGTACGAGGCGGAGAACGCGACGATCTCGCAGGGCACGGTCGCGACCAACCATCTCGGCTACTCCGGCACCGGGTTCGTGGACTACTCCAACGTCACCGGGAGCTATGTGCAGTGGTCGGTGAGCGCGCCGGCGGCGGGCACCGCGACGGTGACGTTGCGGTTCTCCAACGGCACGACCACGAACCGGCCGATGGACATCGCGGTCAACGGCACGGTGGTCGCGGCCGGGGTCGCGTTCAACCCGACCGCCAACTGGGACACCTGGCAGGACGTGACGGTGACCCTGCCGGTGAGCGCCGGTACCAACACCATCCGGGCCACGGCCACGACGGCCAACGGCGGACCCAACGTCGACTACCTCACCGTCCGCTGAGCGTCACGACGTCCGCGGAGCATCTTCAGGGGGAGCGGCGCTCGACCGCTCCCCCGCGGATGGCCGCCGTCACCCGCGGAATCGCCTTCGAGGCCGGGCCGCAGGCGCCGGCGGCCACGCTACGCTGGCGCCGGAGGTGCACATGTTCGGGCTCCTGGTGCGGTTCGACCTCAGAGACGAAGATGCGGCTCGTGCGTTCGATCGGCTTGTGGGCGAAACCGGCGAGGCGGTCGAGTCGCATGAGCCCGGAACGCTGGTGTACGCGGTGCACCGCGTCGTCGACGAGCCGCTGGCGCGGGTGATCTACGAGGTGTACCGGGATCGCGAGGCGTTCGACGACCACCGGCGCCAGGAGCACACGCGCCGGTTCCTCGCCGAGTGCGATCGGTACGTCGCGAGCACACGGATCGAGGGCCTCATCCCGAGCACGGGTGAACGCCCCGGATGACGCGCGGCGCACTGCGGCAGCTCATCTGACGCCGCCGAACGAGCCAGACCGCGTGACGAGGCGGCCCGGGTCTCTGCGACCGCAGACCGCCTCGCCTCACTCCCGCGAGGGTGGCAGTTGACGTACACGAGCGAGCCCAGCTTGTTCTTCACCGGGGCGTAGACGGCGCCGTTGCGGGCCCGCTGTCAGTGGTGGTAGCGGTCTCCGGCGTAGGTTTCCAGGGACTCGCGGACCAGTTGGTCGCCGAAGCCGCTGGTGCTGGTCAGGAAGAACACGCTGTACGGGCGGGACCAGAAGCGGGCCGTGCCGTGGTCGCTGCCCAGCGCCGTGTTGCTCGCCGGCGTGCAGACCAGCCAGCGGCTGAAGCGGCGCGGGCGGAAGTACACCGTCGCCATCTGTGCCCACGGGAACGTCGTGTCCTGGCCGTTCAGCGTGATGGTGATGCCGGTCGCGTCGATCGTCGTCGGACGGGTGTCGCGCGAGCACACCGCCCACTGGAACAGCTTCACCGCCAGACCCGCGCCGCCGGCCAGGAGCAGCAGCCAGCTCAGCGCCGTGAACAGCAGGCCGTCGAAGGCGCCCAGGATCAGGCCGGCGACGAAGAGCCCGCCGAAGCGGAACGTCGCGCCGGAGTGGTGGCGGTACGGGTTGGAGATGAGCTTGCGCTTGTCCTGCTGGCGCGCCGGCGGCGGGGCCGGGGGCGGCGGCATCATCGGCGCGGGCCGCTGCGGCGATGGCGGTGGTGGCGGTGGCGACGGGGGTATGACGACGGTGACCGTCTCCCGCAGCGTGTTGCCGTCGCGGCCGGGAGCGGTGAAGGGCGCGGGCGGCGCGGTCGTGGGGGCCGCCGGCATCGGGACGGTGCGGCGGCGCGGCGTCGGCTCGTTGCTCACCATGGCGAGGTACTGCAGCGCCCCCTCCGCGACGACCAGCTCCGGGTGCTCGACCCGGCGCGGCGAGCGGCCCGTGCTCTGGCCCAGCAGCGTGCCGACGAGCGGGGTGCGGGTGGCGCCGCCGACCAGGAACAGCTCGGCGCGGTCGTCCCGGCCGATCTTCGCGCGGCGCAGCACCGAATCGGTCATCGCGACGGTGCGCTGCAGCAGGGCCCGGGCGTCGCGCTCGAAGTCGCCGCGGGTGACCGAGACGTCCTCGTCGATGAGCGGCACCGACACGCGGGCCACGCGCTCGGTGCTCAGCCGCTCCTTCGCGCCGCGGCAGTCGTCCCACAGCAGGCGGGCCGACCAGCGGTCCGGGCCCTCGGGCTCGACGAGCCGCGCCCACTCGTCCGGATGGCGGTCGCCGACGGAGCGGCCGACGCGGCGCAGCACCACCTCGTCGAGGTCCAGGCCGCCGACGTCGTCGAGGCCGGCCTTGGCCAGCTGCTGGAACTCCCGGCCGGTGCGCAGCACGGCGGTGACGTCGCAGGTGCCGGCGCCCAGGTCGTAGACGACGAGCGGGTCGCCGTCGGCGACGGTGGCGCCGCTGGCCAGCAGGTGCGCGGCGGCCGCCTCCGGCTCGCTGATCAGGATCGGCTGCAGGCCGGCATGGCTGGCGTGGCCGGCATGGTCGGCGGCGGCACGCAGCACCGCCTGCCGGTCGGCGGACCAGGCCGCCGGGTGGGTGAGCACGACCCGGAGCCGGTCGGTGCCGGCGAGGCGTACCGCCTCGGCGTAGACCTGTGCCAGGGTCGCGCCGATGAGCTGGGCGACGTCGAACTCGTCGCCGCCGAGCAGCACCCGGCGCTCGCCGATGCGCCGCTTCGGGTTGGGCTCGTAGCGGCCGGGGTCCAGCCGGGCGGAGCGCACCGCGGCGTTACCGACGACCAGGGTCCGGTGCTCGTCGGCCCACACCGCCGAGGGCAGCAGCGGGCGCCCGTCGAACTGCAGCGGGAACGGCGCCTCGCCCGGCGGCTGCAGATACGCCACCGTGTTCGTGGTGCCGTAGTCGATGCTCAGCCGGTACTCGCTCACTGAGACCCCCCGTGCAGGCTGTAGATCACGACGGCGACGAGGGCGACGACGACGAGGGCGATCGCGGCCACGGCGAGCACCGTGCGCGGCTGCGCCCGGCCGACGACGGTGGCGATCCCGCGTTGGGCGCGCGCCTCGGTGCGGGGCGGGGTGCCGGACGCCACCGGCAGCGCGCGGACGCGGGTCCGGCGCTCGGCCAGCAGCAGCTCGGTGCGCTCGGGCCAGGTGTCGGGCAGGCCCGCGTCCAGGTAGCGGTCCCGGGCCGCGAGCTGGTCGACGCGCGCCTTGCCGGCCAGCGTCGGCTGGAAGCGTCGCAGGGCGAAGAGCAGCGCCGGCGGTACCTCGGAGATGGCATCGCGCGCGAGGAACTTCAGCACGTCGTGCAGCGTGCGCCCGTCCTCGGCGCCGAGCTGCGGCCCGAACACGGCCTTGAGCACGCGGTACCAGCGGTCCTGGGCCAGCTGCGCGTCGCCGGGCAGGAACGGGATGCAGTGCACGAGGTAGTCGGTGCGCTCCAGCGCCACGTGGGTGCCCTGCAGCGCGTCGGGGTCGAACCGGCGCCCCTCGGCCGCGCTGAGCAGCAGCTCCGTGATGTGCACGTCGGAGGTGGTGTGCCGGTTGGCCAGCTCGATGAGGTCGGCGAGGGCGATGCGATCCATGAGGGCGCGGATGCCCGGCGACTGCAGGGCGGGCGGCACGCCGAAGGACACGGCCCGCTGGGCCAGCTCGACGATCGCGGCCGGGCTGGCGGTGGTGTTGCGGCCGTGTCCCGCCCAGCCGCGCAGGTAGTCGTCGACGACGGTGGGGTCGAACGCCGAGCTGCGCAGCGCGTCGCGCAGGGTGTTGCTGGCCGAGGTGCGCATGCAGCGCTGCACGGTGTGCCGCGTGACGACCGCCGCCGCGCCCGGGTGCTGCGCGGCGAGCCGGCCGGCGGGCTGCCACGCGAGGTACGTGGTGCGCAGGTCCCCGTCGTTGAGCTTGGCCAGCTCCGCCTCGATCTGTTGCAGCCCCTCCGTGGTGCGCAGCAGGTCCAGGTGCTCGGGCGCGGCCTGCCCGGAGGTGACCGCCTGCACGAGCGTGGTCTGCAGGATGCGGCCGGCGACGAGCACCTCGTTCTGCCACTGCCGCACGTCGGCGGCGCCGGCCAGGCTGCGCGCGCCGCGCAGCGGTGCGACGGCCGCGGCGCCACCGCGGCGCCACACGTCGGCGAGCTGCTGGGCGAAGCCGGACGGGCCGGTGCCGCTCGCGCCGGGGTAGAGCCGCAACCGGGTGGCGGCGTAGCCGGTGCCGCCGGTGACGGCGTCGAGGAAGACGAGCCTGGGCAGGTCGGGGTCGGTGTCGTCGTCCTCGTTGGTGGCGAACGTCAGCTCGCGGCCGTCGCCGAGCACGTCGACCAGGCCGCGGACCAGCGTGGTGGCCGGCGCGTCAGGCAGCACCACGGTGAGCGGGGCGGCGGGGTCGTCCAGGACCCGGCCGAGCAGCTCGTCGAAGACCGGGCCGGGGTCGGTCACCGGCCGGGCCAGCGCCGCGCCGGCGTGCTCGCGCAGCGCCGGGTAGTCCACCGGGTGGAGCCGGCCGGGCGGGTACACCTCGGGCCCGTTGTGCCCGGCCCAGCCCGGCCAGTCCTCCAGGCCGAGCGCGAGCCGCACGTTGACGATGTCCTCGGGACCGATCAGCGCGTGCGCGATCGCCGCGCCGGTGCGGTTCTTGTCGTCGCGGGCCGGCACCTTGTGCAGCACCACCCCGGAGCCGTCGACACGCAGGTACGAAAGCGACGGCCGGTCGTTGCCGCCGCTGGCCCGGTTGATGCGCAGCGCGAGCCGCTCGTCCCACCACGGCACGGCGGCTTCGGGCAGCGACGTGGCGTCGGGGCCGACGCCGTCGTGGCCGGCTGCGTGCGCCCGGGCCCGCCAGCGGAAGACGATCTGGTCGATCCGGGTCCGGCCGCTGCCCGCTGCCTGGCTCATCGCTCCCCTCTCAGTTGCCCAGCAGGGACCGGTCGAGCACCCCGGTCATGGCGAACAGGGACAGCAGCGGGCGCAGCACCCGGCGCGGGCCGAAGCCCTCGGCCGGGAAGTGCCCGTCCACCGGTGCGACGCCGGCCGCGGAGGCGAAGTGCAGGCTCACGTCGCTGACCCGGTTGACCGGCGGCAGGAAGCGCTCGGCGCCGTTGGTGGCGAGGAACTCGTACACGTCCTCGCTCTCCTCGGCGACGGTCTGCAGCCGCCGGGTGTCGTCGCGGGACAGCCACCGCGCGACCTCGGGCCGGCGCGGGGCGAGCAGGTCGGACTTGGCCACCACCATCGCCGCCGGGATCGGCAGGAACTGGGTGCCGGGCTCGCCGCGGACCTCGACGAGGCGGTCCGTCACGGCGTTGAACGCCGGGTCGCCGTAGACGGTGGCCGGCTCACCGAGCACCGACGGCAGCGCCTTCTCCGGGTCGACCACGAAGATGAGCGCGTTGACCGCGGACAGGAACGACGTGTCGAGGAACCGGTCGCCGGAGTGGCGGCGGCGCAGCTGTTCGCCGGCCACGTCGAAGAACGCGACGGCGAAGTCGCGCCGGGCGTGGGCGCTGTAGACCTTCGCGACGTAGCTGAACGCGATCGGGCTGATCTGGGTCAGCGGCAGCTGCTCGCGGCGCTGGCAGAACGGCTCGACGAAACGGGTCATGTAGTTGTGCTCGATGGCCTCGTCGAGCCGCTCGACGCGCAGCCCGAGGTCGGCCAGCTCGAGGTTGCTGCGCAGCGCCTCGACCATCGCGGCCAGCAGCAGGGTCTTGCCGGCGGCGCGGTGCCCGACGAGCCCGATGACGATCGGGTCGCCGTAGTCGCCGTAGCGGTCGGGCAGGTAGTGCGTGGTCGCCATGCCGTCGCGCATGAGGGTGCAGGAGCGCTGCGCGCCGAGGCGCCGCTCAGCGAAGGCCTCCTTCGTCTCGTCGGCGCCGCGCGGCCGGAACGGCCGGTGCTGCTGGGTCTCCACGTCGACCTCGACCCGCTGCGCCTTGCTCCAGTGGATCCACTGCAGGCAGATCGGGCACAGCACCCGGCCGAGCAGCCGGCTCGGGCTCGGCAGGCTCATTTCGCCCCTCCCAGGTGCGACACGACGAGAATGACCAGCGCCAGCGGCACGCCGAGGACGACGAGCGCGCCGGCACCGAGGGCGATACGGCTGGAGAGCTCGTCGCGGCTGTACCACAGCACGTCGAACAGCTCCCGCACGTATCGCCAGGCGAGCACCTGCGGCGCGGCCCGCGCGGCCCGGTACTCCCGCTTCGCGACGACCAACCGGCGGAACTCGTCGCGGGCCGGGCTGAGCGCCACGGCGGCCCGCGCGGCCGGCGCCGGCGGCGGTGAGTGCTGCTGCGGGATCGAGCCCAGCTGGGAGATGTGGACCGTGGCGGTCGTCGCGTCGGACGGGTCCGCGCTCTGCCACACCGGCTCGTAGCGGGCACCCTCGACGCGGCGCAGCAACTGGTGCGCGTCGGGCCGCTCCCGCGGGTCGTCGGCGAACACCCCGTCGAGCAGCACCGAGAGCGCGGAGCCGCCGCGGGCCAGTTCCTCGCGCACGGCGGGCGCGTCGGCCGGGCCGGTCTGCAGTGCGATGCAGTACACCACCATCCCGGCCTGGTACACGTCGTGCGCCTCGGTGGCCAGGCGCAGCCCGTCCGGGCCGGGCGGAGGCTGCCACAGCGGTTCGAGCGCCGCCCGGGCCGGCTCCCCCACGGCGGTGGCCTCGCCGAGGCTGACCAGCTGCGCGTGGCTGCCGTCCCACAGCACGAACTCGGGCAGGATCGCGCCGTGCGTCAGCCCCGCCTTCGCCAGCGTCTGGATCGCCAGCAGGAGGTCGCCGAAGATGGTCAGCAGCGTCTCGGGCATCGGCGCGCCGGGCAGCCCGGCGACCGGCACGCCCCGGTAGGTGGTGGTGACCTGCGGGCGGGGGCTGGTCAGCTCGTGGTCCACGACCCGGCACAGCTGCAACGGGTACATGGTGTCGGCGAGCCCCCACAGCAGGTTGCCCGCGTTGACCTCCGCGTGCACGAGCCGGTCGGCCTCGGCGGTGCGGGCGGTCTTGCGCAGCACCCGCTCGCCGGACGTCGCCAGCCGGCCCCACTGCAGCTCGAACAGGTCGGTGAAGCGCCGGTCGGGGTCGAACTCGATGTGCACCGTCATATGGGCAGTCGCTCCCCGTCGTCGGCGTTGATGGCGAACAGTGTGTAGCCGTTGTCGAGGTACACGACACCGTCGCCGACGACCGGCGCGCGGGTGGCGTGGATGTCGGACGCGGACCAGCGGATGGTGCCGTCGTCGCGCGAGTACGCGTGCAGGATGCCGGCGTCGACCACGTAGACCAGTGTGGGGGTCACCCGCACGCCGGGCCACACGGCGACGCCGGGGACGCGCCAGCGCACCAGGCCGCCGGGGTCGAGCGCGGTCAGGCCGGTCGGCTCGGCCACGAAGACGCCGCCGGGCACGGCGTGCGGGCTGCCGTCGCCGGGCAGCCGCCAGCGCACCGCCCCGTCGGCCGGGTCGAGACCGAGCAGTTCCCCGCCGGCCGGCTGCACCACGATCTCGGCCGTGGCGGCCGGGGCGCGGCGCGGCGGCAGGCCGGTGCGGCGGAAGCGCAGCCCGCCGTCGCGGGCGCCGATGCCGAGCAACTCGTCGGCGACGCGGACCAGCACCAGGTCGCCGGCGGCGCTCAGCGCGCTGGCCGGGGCGGGCAGGTCGCCGTGGTGCCAGCCCTCCCCGCCGTGGCTGAGCCGCTCGCGCACGAGCCGCCCCTGGATCACCGCCACGCCGCCGGGAACGGGCACCGGCCGGATGCCCGCCGACGTGGTGCGCCACCCGGGCGCGCCGGTGGCGGCGTCGACGGCGTGCAGGTTGCGCAGGCCGGGGCCGAGCACGTGGACGAGGCCGTGCGCGTACACCGGCTCGCCGTGCGGCGACACCGGCAGCTCCCACCGCCGCGCGCCGGTGCGCAGGTCGAGCGCGGTCACGCCGGTCTGGGTGGGGCTGACCACGACGCCGGCGGCGACGAGCGGCCGGTATCCGGGCGCGGTGGCCACCGGGTGCCGCCAGCGCTCGCTGCCGTCGCCGGCCTCGAGCACGTGCACGCCGTCGTCGGCGCTGACCACGACCGCGTCGCCGGCCACGACCGTCTCGCTGCGCGCCATCGCCTGCCGCACCGCCCGCCACGGCCGGCGCGCGCCGGAGGCGTGCAGCAGCCGGGCCGCCGCCCGGCCGCGGCCGGCGATCTCGGCCAGCACGGCGTCGGGCAGCCACGGCTCGGACGCGGCGGGCAGGCCGGCGGCGAGGCGCTCGCTGACCTGGCGGGCGGTGGGCCGGTCCTCCGGCGCCGCCTCCAGGCACTTGCGCAGCGTCCAGGTCATGCCGACCGGCACCCCGGTCAGGTTGGGCGCGCTGTAGTGCACGGCGTAGAGGTACTGCTCCATGGAGGTGCCCTCGAAGGGCAGCCGGCCGGTGGCGGCGCGTACCAGGATCGCGGCCAGCGCGAACACGTCCGAGGCCGGGGTGCCGGGCTTGCCGGTGAACCGCTCCGGCGCCATGTAACCGACGGTGCCGTGGAAGTGACTCGACGCGGTCAGCCGCGGGGCGTCGTCCGGCCGGGCGATGCCGAAGTCGATGATCCGCAGCCCGTCGGCGAGCACGAGCACGTTACTGGGCTTGAGGTCGCGGTGCACGACCCGGGCCGCGTGGATGGCCGCGAGCCCGCCGGCGAGCGCCGCGCCGAGCCGCCGGACCAGCTCCTCGGGCAGCGCCCCGGCGATCTCCTCCACCTCGGCGAGGGTGATCCCGGGCAGGTACTCGGTGGCCAGCCACGGCGGCGAGCCGGCCGGGTCGGCGTCGAGTAGCCGCGCGGTGTGCTCGGAGCGGATCTTCGCGGCCAGGTCGACCTCGCCGCGGAAACGCGCGACCAGCTCGTCGTCGTATCCGGCGCCGAGGTGCAGGGTCTTCACCGCCGCGGCCGCGCCGGAGGCGTCGCGGCCCAGGAAGACCTGCCCCATCCCGCCGGCGCCGAGCCGGCCCAAGATGCGGTACGGCCCGAGGCGGCGCGGGTCATCGCGCCGTAACGGGTCAACCACCGCTGCTCACAACCCCCATGATGGACCCTGCGCGCAACCTGGGACCGGGCGGACACCGGTCCGGATACCAATCGAGGGGCCGCGGCCCGCAGTGCACATCGAACCGGCGTTCCCGCTCAAGGCGGTCGCCGTACGCGGCAACCAGGTGAACCGCCGCGAACTCGCCCTCCGAGGGGTAGTACCCGCAACTCACCCGCGGCCGCGTCGCTTCGCGACCCGGAATGTGGCGCCTGAACGCCGATATGATGCCGGAACCGCGGCCGCCCACAATATGGCCGTGCCCGATCCCGAACTCGCCGCGCTCCGCGAGTCGATCCGCCTGCGCGGACCGGCGGACGTGTCTGGCGCGTCCCGGGTCGTCGACGAGTACCTGTGGGAGGTCCTGCGCGACACGGGCGCGGCCGGGCACCCGGGCGCCTACCGCTGGGCGTGCGATCGGCTGCGCCTGTTCATGGTGTTCAGCTGGGACAACTGGTTCGGGGTGCTGGAGCGGCTGCCGCAGGAGTACCCGATGCTGCGCGGCGAGTGGCGGGAGCTGGCCGCGGACCCGGCGCGGTTCGGCCCGGAGCATCTCGTCGCGTGGTGGTGGCGGCTGCAGCCGTCGATGTTCCAGCCGCTGATCGCCGGCCAGCTGCGCGAGATGCGCGCCCCCCTGTGTGGCGGCGTGACGAGCGTGCTCAAGGACGGTGGCGACTTCGACGGCCGCCTCGTCGACTGGGCCGCCTTCGGCGCCGCCTGATCAGCCCGGACCCGGGACTCGCGGGAGCACACCGATCCCCTTACCAGGTCGGCGCGGGCGGGCTACGGCACCCGCGTCAGTCCCGGGTGCCCGGCGAGGGGGACGGAATCCTGCGGTACCGCCGCCAGATCGAAGGCGAAGTGGAGCAGGCCGTCGGCGTAGGTGGGGCCCGGGTCGGAGCCGGCCAGGGCGCGCACCAGGCCCCGCGCGGCGGCGTTGGAGCCGGCGACGTCGGCGTTGATGGTGCGCACCCCGGCGGCGATCATCCGCCGCACCAGGGCGCGGACCAGAGCCGAGGCCAGGCCGGTGCGCTGCCACGGGTCGGCCACCAGGACGGCCAGGTCGGCGGCGGGGCCGCGGGCCGGCACACGACCATACTCGGCCCAGCCGCACAGCACGCCGCCGTCGACGGCGACCTGGGCGTCCCACCCCGGGCGCGCGCCCGCGGCGATGTGCTTCAGGTACGCGGCCGGCAGCCGCCCGCCGCTACCGACGAGGAAGCGTCGGTCGATGGTGGCGGCGGACAGGTTCCGCTGGGCGGCGACCACCAGTCCCTCGTCACCGTCGCGCCACGGTCTGATGAGCATGCACACCCCCGGATCCGGCTGAGTCCAGACGTTAGACCCAGACGCTCGCGCCAGGCCACCCTGAGTCTGCGATCAAGACCGTGAAGGTGACGGAACCCACACGTGGCACCGGCGTCGCGCCACGATGCGGCACCCCGCGAGCCACCCCCCGGTCGCCGCGGCGCCATGCGACTCCGGTACAAACCCGGATGATGTTTGCCGTCGTCCTCGCGGTTGTCGCCGCCGCCGTGTTCGCCGCCTCGGCGGCAGTGCAACAGCGAGCCGCGCAGCGGGCGGCGCCGGCCGTGCGCGACCGGGCCCTGCCGGTGCGCGTGTTCCTGCTCGTGCGGCGGCTGATCCGGGACCGCTGGTGGCTGGCGGGCTGGGCGCTCAGCGTCGTCGCGTTCGCCGCGCACGCCGCGGCGCTGCACCTGGGGTCGCTCACCGTGGTCCAGGCGCTGCTCGTCACGCAACTGCTGTTCGCGATGCTGACCGTGCGGCGCCCGCCGGTGACGGCCTGGCTGGGCACCGCCGCCGTCTGCGCCGGGCTGGCCCTGCTGGTGATCGCCCGTCCCGCCGTACCCCAGACGATCCACCGCCACGACGTGCCCCCTGCGGTCGGGATCGCGGTCGGCGTGATGGCCGCACTCATCGGGCTGGCGCACCTGCTGCCCCGCAACGCCGAGGCCCACCTGCGCGGCGCCCTGGCCGGCGTCGCGGCCGGCGTGTGCACCTGTCTGACCGCCGTGTTCGTCGTGCTCGTCACCGACACGCTCGCCCACAGCGGCGTGCTCGCGCTGGCCCGCGACTGGTCGACGCTCGCCCTGATCGCCTCGACGACCGCGAGCGGCCTGCTGGCCCAGGACGCGTTCGCGGCCGGCTCGCTGCCGACCGCGCTGACCGCGATCAGCATCGCCGACCCGCTGGCCAGCGCGGTCTTCGACGCGACGGTCTTCCACGCCGGCTGGCGCGGCGCCACCTGGTGGCCGTGGAGCGCGGTGGCCGTGCTCGCCCTGCTCGCGATGGGCGTGGCGCTGCTGGCCGGTGCCAGGGTCGCGCCGAAGCCGGCGGATCAGGGCAGCCAGCCGATCGACTCCCCGGCGTCGGAGGTCATACCGGCACCTCGTGCCGGTGCTGATTCAGCTGTACGGCGTGAAGTGCGCCGTCACACTCCGTGACGCAGCCGGTCCCTCACGACACAGGCTGGCGGCGGCCCGTCGCGGCGCCGAAGACCTCGAGCAGGCCCTCGACCGTCGCCGACCACGGGAACTGCTCGGCCACGGCCCGGGCGTCGGCCTGCCGGCGCTCCGCGGGCACGTCGAGCAGGGACTCCACGCCGTCGGCCAGGCCCTTGGGGGTGCCGTCGGTGACCCGCCCCGACTCCGGGCGTAGCAGCAGCTCCCCCGCCGCGCCCTTGCCCGGCACCACCACCGGCACGCCGCAGGCCAGCGACTCCAGGGTGGCCAGGCCGAAGGTCTCCGCCGGCGACGGCGACAGCGACACGTCGGCGCTCGCGACGAGGCCGGCCAGGCGCCGCCGGTCGGCGACGTGGCCGAGGAAGCGCACCGGCAGGCCGTCGGCGAGCCGCTCCAGCTTGCGCAGGTTGGGGCCGGTGCCGATGACGTCGAGGGTGGCCGGGATGCCGCGGCGGCGCAGCTCGCGCAGGGCCGCCACGGACAGATCGGGGTGCTTCTCCGTCGACAGCCGGCTCACGGTGACCAGCCGGACCTGCTCACCGCCGGTGCGCGCGACGGGGCGGAACGTGTCCAGGTCCACGCCCAGCGGGACCCGGTGCGTCTTGACCGGCTCGAAGGAACTGAACTCCGCCGCCGAGAACGCCGAGGTCAGCACGATGTGGTCGACCAGGCGGTGCAGCCGCCGGTTGATCGCCGTCGCGGCGGAGTCCAGCGGGAACCAGCGCGGCACGCGGGTGCGCAGGATCGCGTTGATGCGCTCGTGTGACACCAGCACCAGCGGTACCCCGCGGCTGCGAGCCCACGGCGAGAGCCAGCCGATGCTCAGCTTGTCGTTGGCCTCCAGCACGTCGGGGCCCACCATGTCGAGCAGCTGGCACACCTTGGTGCGGGCGGTGAGCACCCGGTAGCCGCCCGAGCCGGGCAGCAGTGGGCTGCGCACCGTGAGGTGCCGGCCGTCGGGCAGGACGATGTCGCGGTCCTCCGTGCCCGGGACCAGCGTGACGCGCTCGTGGCCCGCCGCGACGTATCCGCGGCCGGTCTGCTCCACGCAGGTGCGCAGGCCGCCCGACACCGGCGTGTAGAAGTTGGCGAGCTGGACGATCTTCACGATGCCGCCGCGTCGATGACGGCGCCGTAGGTGGTGGCGCGCGCGCCGGCCTTCAGCGCGCCCTCGATGGCCCGCAGCGTGTCGTCGCGCAGGCCGGGGCGGTGCAGGTCGTCGGGGTGCAGGGCGACGCGGACCAGGCCGCGGCGGCGGGCCGCCCAGGCCGCGCCGGCGCGCAGCACCGCGGAGCCGAGCCGCTCGCCCGTGCCGCCCGGGCGGTGTGACAGCGCGAAGCCGCGGCGGGCCATGCCGGCCCGGCCGGAGCGCAGATCCTTCACACCGAAATGATCCGTGGTGTACCGAAACCCGGCGTTCGCCAGCGCCCGCACCGCGCCCGGCGAGGCGAGCCAGCCCGGCGGCGTGAACCCGGTGGTGTGCAGCCCGAGGCGGTCGAGCACGGCCTTGGCGGCGTCGAGCCGCTCGGTCGCCTGCCGCTCGTCCAGCGCGGCGAACTCGGCCGCGCCGCGGGCCACGGCCCGGCCGACCGCCCGGCGCACGGCCCCGCCGTCCGGCCCGGCCCGGTGGCACCAGCCGTGCAGGACCAGCTCGTCGCCGTGGGCGGCGCGCTCGCGCAGCACCTCCGCGTAGCCGTCGTGCTCCGACAACTCCATGCCGCGCCACGGCCCGGGGATCACCAGCAGCGACACCGGGATGCCCAGCGCGTCGGCGTCGGCGCACCAGCGGGCGGTCTCGTCGGCGGTCGCCGGCGCCACGTCATGGACGCTCACCACCATCAACGGCCCACGTGCGCCACCGGAGTCCTCGCAAGACGGTTCCACACCCATCACCAACGCCCATCACACCAGGTCAAGGCGGCGCACAGCTGCCGAGTCGGGGTACCTGTCGCCGGACGGTAGCACGTGACGCACAACCGCCTGGGGCCTCGGGCACCCACCGCCGCCCAATGCGGCGCACGTCACGATCATATCGATGAACGACGCCCCACGCGGACCTGAACCACGCGTGTCCGTCCGGCGTGAACCGGTGTATTCCGCCCAGACTTCGTCAATGCTTGACATTTGTCGTCATTATAGCGAGACCTGCCGATACTGTGCCGCTATCCGCCATGCCGCGGGCGCCGCCGCCGGCCCGGCTCCGGCGTGAAATGGCTGGGTAAAATGGCCTGATCAGGCAAAATGGCCTGGCCACCAAGTCACCTGGAGAGCACTCATGACCGGCGAGGCCGAGTTCAGCCCGGTGCGGCGCTCTTCCGCCGCGTCGGAGGCGATGCGCAGCATCCAGGAGATGATCGTCGACGGGCGGCTCTCCCCCGGTGCACGCCTGCCCGCGGAGCGCGAGCTCAGCGAGTTGCTCGGCATCAGCCGGCCGACGTTGCGCGAGACGATCCGCTCCCTGGTCAGCATGAACATCCTGGAGAGCCGGCACGGCTCGGGCACGTTCGTCGCCGCGCTGGACACCGCGACCCTGCTCGAACCGTTGCAGTTCGTGATGGCGCTCAACGTCCGCACCGTCGACGAGCTCTTCGAGGCGCGGCTGCTGCTGGAGCCGGCCCTCGCCGCGCTGGCCGCCGCCCGGGCCGACGCCGCGCAGGTCGCCGCGATGCGCGCGACCCTGAGCGACCGGGACCGGGTGGCCGCGGACGTGACCCTGCATCGGCTCATCGCCGAGGCGGCCGGCAACACGCTGCTGTCCACGATGCTGCAGACGCTGTCGGCGCTGGGGCGCGCGAGCCGCGCGATGACCGCGTCGCGACCGGGCGTGCTGCGCCGCACCGCCACGGAGCACCAGGCGATCGTGGACGCGATCGACCGCCGCGACGCGGCCGCGGCCCGCGACGCGATGGCCGCGCACCTGACCCGCATCGCCACGGCGGCCCGCGGCCGGGCCGGGGCGGACGGGCGCGATCACTAGCCAAAATTGGCTTGACCACTTGACCACATCGGTCATACCTTTGCGACCATGAGATTCGCGCGCCTCGGCCCGGCCGGCTCGGAGCGACCCGTCGTGGTCGCTAACGACGGCACATACCTCGACCTGTCCGAACTCACCGGCGACATCGACGGCGCGTTCCTGGCCTCGGACGGGCCGCAGCGGGCCCGCGCGGCCCTGGACTCGCTGCCACGGCTGGAGGCGCCGGCCGGCACGCGGCTCGGCCCGCCGATCGCCCGGCCCGGCAAGATCGTGTGCATCGGCCTCAACTACGCCCGGCACGCCGCCGAGTCCGGCGCCGAGCCGCCCGCCGAGCCGGTCGTGTTCATGAAGGCCCCGGACACCGTCGTGGGCCCGGACGACGACGTGCTCATCCCGCGGGCCAGCGTCAAGACCGACTATGAGGTCGAGCTCGCGGTCGTCATCGGGACCGCCGCGCGGTATCTCGACAGCCCGAACGACGCCGCGGCGCACATCGCGGGATATGCCATCAGCAACGACGTCTCCGAGCGCGAGTTCCAGCTCGAGCGCGGCGGCCAGTGGGACAAGGGCAAGAACTGCGAGACCTTCAACCCGCTCGGCCCCTGGCTGGTCACGCCCGACGAGCTGGACGTCCCGGCGCTGCGCCTACGCTCATGGGTCAACGGCGAGCTGCGCCAGAACGAGCTCGCCGCCGACATGATCTTCAACGTGCCGCACCTGATCTGGTACCTCAGCCAGTTCATGGCCCTGCACCCCGGCGACGTGGTGAACACGGGCACCCCGGCGGGCGTCGCGATGGGCCTGCCCGGCCAGCCGTATCTGCGCGCCGGCGACGTGGTCGAGCTGGAGATCGATGGCCTGGGCCGCCAGCGCCAGCGCTTCGCCTGAGGCCTGACGGCCGTCCCCGGCCGGCGGTCCGGGGACGGCCTCGCAGCGCCGCGGCGTCACACCGCCGCGACGGTTGCCGCCGCGTCGACCAGGCCCGCCCCGCAGCCGCCACCGCAGCTGCCGGGAATGGGCCGGGCGTGACCCTGCAGCGCGGTGAGCACCTGCGATGGCGTCAGGCCTGGGTTCTTGCTCAGCATCAGGGCCACGAGGCCCGCTACGTGAGGCGCCGCCATGCTGGTGCCCATGTAGGTCGAGTAGATCGGGCTGCCCGGCGTGGTCGCGCCGTCGTTCAGCGTGGACAGGATGCCGTCCTGTGGTGTCGAGCGGGTGCCCGGTGGGTCGGTCTCGAGCCGGACCTCGCCGCCGGGAGCGGACACCTCGACGGTCGCGCCGAAGTTGGAGTAGAAAGCGCGATTGCCGGCGCGGTCGAGCGCCGCCACGGTCACCACGCCGGCGCAGTTCGCCGGCGTGAACCCCGACGCGTCGGCGTTGGAGTTGCCCGCGGCCACGACGACGGTGGTGCCGCGGCTGTTGGCGGAACTGATCGCCCGGCGATACGTCTGCGAGCACGCGCCACTGCCGCCGAGGCTGAGGTTGATGACCTTGGCCGGGTTGGCGTTGGCGGGCACTCCGGCAACCGAACCGCCCGAGGCCCAGACGATCGCATCCGCGATGTCCGAGCTCGTCCCGCCGCACTTGCCGAGCACCCGGACGGGCAGCACCTTGGCGTTGTAGGCGACTCCGGCCACGCCGACGCCGTTGTTGCCGATGGCCGCCACGGTGCCGGCTACGTGCGTGCCGTGCCAGCTGGAGTTGCTGCCGGTCGCCTGGCCGCACTCTCCCGCCGCGTACCAGTCGCCCTCGTCCTGGGGGTTGGAGTCGCGGCCGTTGCCGTCACGGGCGGTGGCCGAGCTGCTGATGAAGTCGTATCCGGGCAGCCAGTGCGCGTCGAGGTCCGGATGCGACGTCTTGCCGGTGTCGAGGACCGCCACCACGACGCCCGTGCCCGTGGCGAGGTCCCACGCGCCCGGCAGGTTCATGCCGCCGGTCGGCTCGTAGTAGTCCCACTGCTGCGGGTAGTTGGGGTCGTTCGGGGTGGACATCGCGTGCATCAGCGTGTCCGGCTCCGCGTATTCCACCTCCCCGCGCGCCTGTAGCGCGGCCAGGAGTCCCGCCGCGCGACGGTTGACCGTGACGACGTGGGCGCCGACGGCGAGCTGACGCTGGTCGCTCAGCGTCACGCCGAGCCTGGCCCCGACGGCCCGTAGCGCCTGTCCGCGATCCGCGCCGGCCTTGAACTGCACGATGAACTGCTCGGACTGGCCGTCGATCGAGACCGCCTCAGCCCCGGCCGGCGCCTGTGCCCCGGCCGGCACCGGCCCGGCAAACGTCGCCGCGGCAAGTGCTGTGGCACCCGCGACGAACACCATGACACGCGAACGTTTCAATTGGCGCCTCCTTGTCGGCCAATGGCGTGTGACATGGAGATTACCGTCAGTCATATCGAAAAAACAACGTACATCAATGCCGTACACGCGGAGATCTTCCGGGGAAACCGGCGGCCCGACGGAGGGTGTTCGCCAAGTGGCGCGCCGGGCGGAGCGCGGCGAACACGTCGGCGCGCGTGACCTCGCGGGCGCGCCGCCGGTTCACGCGGTGGCGGGCGGGCCGAGGACAGCGTCGAGGAGCAGGGCGATGGCGCGGTCGGCGGTGGCGGTGGCCGGGGTGACGGCGTACTCCGCGGCCTCGACCGCGCCCGCCAGCATCGCCCCTCGTCGTGGACACCGTCGATCCGCTGTACTACGACGCCAATGCCTCCGGCGGCTTGGTCACCATCGCCGGTGGCTCCCATGTGGACCTGCCGATCCGATGAAGGGGCGCGGGGGCGGGCCACCGGTCTGACGCCCGCCCCGTCCCGTCAGCGGTGCGGCCGGCTCGCGCGCTGAGCCGCGCGGCGCAGGGCGGCCAGCGACGCCTCGATGTCGGCGTCGTCGGTCGACCAGTTGCTCACCGAGACGCGCAGGACGGCCCTGCCGCGCCAGCGGGAGCCGGACATCCATGCGCTGCCGTCCTCCAGCAGCGCCCGGGTCACCGCGGCCGTGCGCTCGTCGTCGCCGAACGCGGCGCACACCTGGGTGAACACGACGTCGTTGAGCACCTCGGCGCCGTCGATCGCGGCGATGCCCTCGGCCATCGCGCGGGCATTGCGGACCAGGCCGTCGACCAGGCCGGCGACGCCGCTGCGGCCCAGCGATCGCAGCGCGGCCCACACCGGCACGCCACGGGCCCGCCTGGACAGCTCCGGCACCTTCTCGAAGGGGTCGGCGGGGCCGCCGGGCCCGGCCGGCTCGATGAGATAGCTGGCGTGCACGCCCATCGCCGCGCGCAACGCACCCGGGTCGGCGACGACGACAACGCCGCAGTCGTACGGCACGTTCAGCGTCTTGTGCGCGTCCGTCGCCCACGAGTCGGCGCCGGCCAGGCCGGGCACCAGGTGCCGCAGGCCCGGCGACGCGGCCGCCCACAGCCCGAACGCGCCGTCGACATGCACCCAGGCGCCGTGGCGGTGGGCGATCCGGGCCGCCTCGCCGATCGGGTCGAAGGCTCCACTGTGGACGTTGCCGGCCTGCAGGCACACGATGGCCGGCCCGTCCCCGCCGGCCTCGAGCGCCTCGGCGAGCGCGTCGAGCCGGATGCGGCCCTGCTCATCGGCGGCGACCGCGGTCGGGGCGCCGAGCCCGAGGTGCCGCAGCGCGAGATCGAGCGTTTCGTGGCGCTCCTCGCCGACCAGAACCCGGATGCGCGGCGCCCCGAAGAGCCCGTCGGCGTCGAGGTTCCAGCCGACCCGGGCGAGCACGTGGCGGCGGGCGGCGGCCAGCCCGGTGAAGTTGGCCACGGTGGCCCCGGTGACGAACCCGACGTCGGCGCCGGCGGGCAGGCCCAGCAGGTCGACGATCCAGGCGCCGGCCGCCTCCTCCAACGCGGCGACGGCCGGCGTCGGGTACCGCATCGCGGCGTTCTGGTCCCAGGCGCTCACGAGCCAGTCGGCGCCGAGCGCCGCGGGCAGGGTGCCGCCGATGACCCAGCCGTAGAACCGCCCGGACGGCATCGCCATGAGCCCGGGCTCGGCCGAGCGGGCCAGCAGGTCGATCACCTCGGCGGGGTCGGCCGGGCCGTCGGGCAGCGGACCGCCGAACACCGGGGCGAGCCCGTCGGCGTCGGTCCGCGGCGGGACGGGGCGGTCCGGCAGCGAGCCCAGCCAGGCCCGGGCGTGCGCGCCGGCCATGTCCAGCGCCGCATCGTACGCATCTTCACTCGCGCTCATGCCCTTACTGTGCGCCCCGTCGCCGGGCGCGCGTCCAGGGCCAACGGTGATCGACTGGACTGCGTATGATGGCGGGAGCGTCGCGGTGTACCCGGCTCAGAGACCGCCGAGGGCATGGAGGCGCGCAACCCTTCCGGGAATCCCACGTTGGACGAGTTCACCACGCCGCGCCTGCAGGCGCTCGGCAACCAGCTCATCGAGATTCACCAACAGTTGCGGGCGTTGCTGGCCGACGCTGCCGACATTTCAGACATTTCGCGAGATTTCAAGAGTCACTGCCTGGCGTTCTGTTCGGCGCTCGACCGGCACCACACCGGCGAGGAGCGCGGCATGTTCCGGGTGCTGGCCGAGCGCTACCCCGAGCTGCGGCCGGTGGTCGAGGAGCTGCGGCGCGACCACGAGCAGATCGCGGAGCTGCTGCGCCGGGTCGCGGCCGCACCGACCCGCGCGGAGCTCGACGGCCTCGCCGCGGTGATGGAGTCGCACTTCGCCTTCGAGGAGCGCCGCCTCGTCGACGCCCTCAACGCGCTGACCTGATCGTGCTCGCCTGCAGGGCCAGCTGCAGGGCCAGGCGCTCGTCCGGGTCGTCCAGCGCGTCGCCGAAGAGGTCCCGCAGGCGACGCAGGCGGTAGCGGACCGTCTGCGGGTGGGTGTGCAGGGCCCGCGCGGCCGGGATCACCTGGCCCTGGGCGCGCAGCCAGGCGTGCAGGGTCTGCGCCAGCGGGCGGCGCGACGCCGGCGACAGGGCCGCCAGCGGGGCCAGCGCCCGGTCGGCCAGGCGGTCGGCGACGCCCGGCTCCCAGGACAGCAGCAGCGCTACGAGGTGCTCGTCGCAGTCGGCCACGCCGTCGGGGAGGCGGGACGCCTGCTGCAGCTCCAGGGCCTTGCGGGAGATGCGGTACGAGCGGCGGGCCTCGCGCAGCGGCACGAGCGGGCCGACTGCGGCGCGGCGCCCGGCCAGCGCGCGGTCCAGCGTGGACGCCGCGGGGCGCAGCAGGCGGGTCGCGCCGTCGATCACGGTGGCGATCGCGCCGCCGCCGGCCGCCCGGGCCAGGTGCTCCGCGTCGGTGCCCTCGACGCTGACCGCGCACAGCTGGGCGGGCAGCGGCCAGCGGGCCGCCTCGGCGGCGGCGTGCAGCGCGGCGTCGGCGGGCGGGTCGGGCTGCACGAGGAGGGTGATGAGCCGCCGGCGCACCTGGGCCCAGTCGTGCGCGGCGTCGCGCTGCTCGTCGAGGTAGCCCTCGGCCGCGGCGCCGGCGAGGGCGTCCACGTAGCCGAACAGGGCGGCGGCGATGACGTACAGCTCGGCCGGCGGCACCGGGCCGGGCCGCTCGACCAGGGCGGCCCAGAAGGTCTGGGCACCGACGGTGAGGATCGAGCGCAGGGCGTCGACGCGGTGGCCTTCGCGGTACTCGGTGCGGCCCAGCTCGGCGAAGACGGCGAGGGTGGGGCCGAGCTCGGCGCCGGAGGTGAAGGTCGCCACGGCGGTCTCGACGCCGAGGGTCAGGCCGTGCCCCTGGCCGCCCGAGAGCGAGCGGCCCTGTCCGCGCATCGCGGCGCGGACGGCCGCGAGGACGCGCTCCTGCAGCAGCGGATGCAGGTCTTGAAGATGCTGCGGGAGCCCGGCTTTTGTCACCGGGGTGACAAAGTCCGCCGGAGTTTGTGTCTCGGGCACCAACGATTTTGGCATACGCGTACCTAGCCTGGTTGGGTGGATGCGGATGTGATCGTTGTCGGGGCGGGCCTGGCGGGGCTGGTGGCCGCGGCCGAGGTGGCCGACGCGGGCAAGCGGGTGATCCTGCTGGACCAGGAGCCCGAGCAGAGCCTCGGCGGGCAGGCGTTCTGGTCGTTCGGCGGGCTGTTCCTGGTCGACTCGCCGGAGCAGCGCCGGATGGGCATCCGCGACTCGGTTGAGCTGGCCTGGCAGGACTGGCTGGGCAGCGCGGGGTTCGACCGGCCGGAGGACGAGTGGCCGCGCCGCTGGGCCGAGGCCTACGTGCACTTCGCCGCGGGCGAGAAGCGGGCCTGGCTGCGCGCCATGGGACACCGGCTGTTCCCGGTGGTCGGGTGGGCCGAGCGCGGCGGCGGGCCGGCCGATGGCCACGGCAACTCGGTGCCCCGCTTCCACATCACGTGGGGCACCGGGCCGGGTGTCATCGAGCCGTTCGTACGCCGGGTGCGCGCGAGCGACCGTGTACAGCTGCGCTTCCGCCACCGCGTCGACGCGCTGCTACCGGGCGGCGTGGTGCGCGGCACCATCCTGGAGCCCAGCACCGTCCTTCGTGGACAGCCGAGCTCACGCACCGCGGCCGGCGAGTTCGAGCTCTCCGCGCAGGCCGTCATCGTCACCTCCGGCGGCATCGGCGGCGACCACGACCTGGTCCGCAAGGCGTGGCCGGCCCGACTGGGCGCCCCGCCGCGGCGCATGGTCGCCGGGGTGCCCGCCCACGTCGACGGCCGGATGCTCGCCATCACCGAGACGGCCGGCGGGCGGGTCATCAACCCCGACCGGATGTGGCACTACACCGAGGGCCTGCGCAACTGGGACCCGGTCTGGCCCAACCACGGCATCCGCATCCTGCCCGGCCCGTCGTCGCTGTGGCTGGACGCGACCGGCCGGCGCCTGCCGGGGCCGTGCTTCCCGGGCTTCGACACGCTGAGCACCCTGCGGCATCTCATGGCCACCGGGTACGACCACAGCTGGTTCATCCTGACCCAGAAGATCATCGAGAAGGAGTTCGCGCTGTCGGGCTCCGAGCAGAACCCAGACCTCACCAACCGCAGCGTCCGGCAGGTGTTGCAGCGGGTGAAGAAGGGCGCGCCGGGGCCGGTCGAGGCGTTCAAGCAACACGGCTCGGACTTCGTCGTCGCGGCCACGCTGGACGATCTGGTGGCCGGGATGCAGCGGCTCGAGCCCGATGTTCCGCTGGACCTCGCCGCGATCCGCGGCACCGTCGAGGCCCGCGACCGCGAACTGGCCAACACGTTCACCAAGGACGCGCAGATCACGGCGATCCGCGGTGCCCGGTCGTACCGCGGCGACAAGCTCATCCGCGTCGCCACCCCGCACCGCCTGCTGGACCCGAAGGCGGGCCCACTGATCGCGGTACGCCTGAACATCCTGACCCGCAAGACCCTCGGCGGCCTGGAGACGGACCTGTCGGGCCGCGTGCTGCGCGCCGACGGCAGCCCCCTGCCGGGCGTCTACGCGGCCGGCGAGGTGGCCGGCTTCGGCGGCGGGGGCATGCACGGGTACAACTCGCTGGAGGGCACGTTCCTGGGCGGCTGCCTGTTCTCGGGTCGCACCGCCGGCCGCGCCGCGGCCGCCGCCGTCTAGCGCTGCTTCCCGGCCTCGGTCTTTCGTCAACTGGTGATCACGGCTCTCCGGAGGCGTTCGGGCGCGTTGCGACAACCCTCACTCGACAGGTGCCTTCCGCCGGGATGGACAAGACCCTCAGCAAGTCCTGTCTTCCCGGCACAGAAGGCACCTGTTCCCCTTTGATCCACACCGTGGGCAGCCCCGGCTAAGGGCCGGGGCTAACCCTGGGCCGGCGGGAAGAGCTGCACGAACACGGCCGATGCGAGCAGCAGGGTGGCGAGCATCCAAAAGGCGGCAGTGGCCCCGAACGCGCCTGCCGCCAGGCCCGCCAGGACCGGGATGAGGATGAGCGCGAGTCGATTTCCGGCAAGCCGGACCGACAGCGTGTATCCGATCATTCGTGCTGGTGTCATTTTGACGAGCGAAGAGATGGAAAGAGGCTGCCCAAAGCCGAGGAAGAGCCCAGACACGATCATGGCGAAGAAGGCGAAGAGGAGCGAATTCATCGATGCAAGGCCCAGCGTGAGCGCGCCCGGGATCCCGACGCTCAGCATCATCAGTCGAACTCGGCCGACCCGCGCGACCGAAATTCGGGTACCGATTCGTGCGAGGAAAGACGCGAATGCCCTTGCCGCCAACAGTGATCCGACGACAGATGGGGACCAGCCGTGGAGTCGTCCAAGCAACGGCAGGTACACGGTGATGACATCAATGTAGGTTACGGTGATCATGCTCAGGTAGAGGGTCGAGGCGGTCCTCGCATTTCCGACAACCTCCCAGAGACGTGCCTTCGGGCTTGCAACACGTCGCGGTTCGTCCTGGCGGCGTATTCGAACGGCTAGCAGGGGGGCGACAGCGATGAGCGCGGCGACCGCGCACACGCTCAGCGCGAGGGTCGAGGCGCCGACCAGTCCTGACCCGGCGTGGAGCGAGAGGAGCAACCCGCCGACGAGTGGACCGGCCATCTGACTGAGGGAATGCGACGCCGTCATGATGCCGAAGCTGAAGTCGCGATCCAATCCCAGTCGCGCGATCGAGGCCTCGGTACCATTGATGACTCCCACGTGACCGAGGCCGATGATGGCGTTGGAGACGAGGAGGGCAGGGATGGTCTCCGACTGCCCCATCGCAAGTAACCCCGCAGCGATCACCCCGAGACTTACTCCCGCGATCGGAGTCGACAACCCTCGGTCAGTGAGTCTGCCTATCCGGAAGATGACAAGCAGCGGTAACAGCGCGAAGGCGGCGCTGACAGCCCCTAGGATATCGCCACCCATACCGAGGCCGACGATGCGGTACGCCGTGACGAACTTGGCGACATTGACCGCTGTCGTACCAATGAAAACGGTCGCGATAAGGGCCCACAAGCGTCGGCGTTCCATCTTGCGGTTCCCGCTGGAGCCGAGGCTCACCTGGCCCTGGCTAGGACCGATTCGTCGATCCCGAACGTGCGCGGGTCAAGCTTCGGGCGACTGCCGTGCAGGAGGTCCGCGACGATGTCCGCCGACCCGGCAGCCATCGTCCATCCCAGGTTCCCGTGACCGGTGTTGAGGATGACATTCGGGTGCTTGCGAGCGTGGCCAATCAACGGCAACTCGTTGGACGTCACCGGGCGCAGCCCGATCTTCATCTCCGCGGCCTCCCAGTCGAAACTCTCGGGGAACAGCTCGCCTCCGGATTGGAAGATCGACCGGGAGCTCTTTGAAGAAATGGAAAGGTCATAACCCGTGAAGTCTGCCGTCCCGGTCATTCTGATCGAATCACCGAAACGCGACCAAGCGACCAGTCGCCCTTCATCAATGCCACTGATGCGCGGCGCGAGGCCCTGCGTTCGCACGGGCGCGTTCAGTGTGTAGCCCTTGACCGGGTAGATGGGTAGCGACAGACCCAAGGTCCTTCCCACCGCGCGGCTATGGACCCCGAGGCAGAGGAGGTAGGCGTCACCACGGAAAACGCCCTTGTTCGTGCGGACCCCTCGGACAGTGCCGCGCTCGACCTCGAATCCGGTCACCGTCGTGCCAAGCTCGAACTCGACCCCCAGGTCCTTCGCCTTGGCCGCGAGAGCGTTGGCGAACATCGACGAGTCACCGCTCATAGCGGACGCACTGTAGATGGCGCCGGCAATCTTGTCCCTCACGGGACCGAGTGAAGGCTCGAGTTTGGCGCACTGGTCCGCGTCGAGGTATTCCTGCGGCTCGCCGAACTCCTTCAGAATGGACAGCCGGGCGATGCCGCGCTCGAGTGCCTCCTGAGTTCGGTGCAGGAAGAGCGCCCCTGCCTTGTTCTGGTGGAACTCGAGCCCGTTGTCGGCGACGACCCGGTCGAGCACCTCACGACTGTGCTGGCTCAACTTGAGGCGGCGCACCGTGTTCAGCTGCGAGCGTGGCGTCGTGCAGTTGGAAAGAAACCGCATGCCCCAGCGGTAGAGGGCCAGGTCGGGCTTCCAGTGCATCCGCATCGACGTGTCCTGGCCCAGCAGCGATCGCACGAGCGTCTTCGGCGCGGCCGGCGATGCCCAGGTGAAGGCGTGCCCGGGCGCGATCAGTCCGGCGTTGACGTCGCTGGTCTCCTGCGCGAGAGCGTCGCGCCGCTCGATCAGGACGACGTCGTCGCCACGCTCGGCGAGCATGTAGGCGGCGGTGACGCCAATGACGCCACCGCCAAGAACAACGATCCTCACCGCTGGGTCCCGCGCGCGCTGACCGCGAGCCGCCCGGAAGGTTCGCCGATGATGCCTCGCTCGCGCTCATACACGGTCTGACCGTGCAGGATCGTCTGCACGGGAACCCCCTTGACGGTCCTGCCGTCGTACGGGGTCCACCCGCACTTGCTCAGCACCTCGGAGTTGTTGATGACGACCTCGCGGTTGAGGTCGACAAGGACGATGTCGGCGTCGGATCCAGGCGTCAAGGATCCCTTCGTGTCCAGCCGGAATGCCCTGGCGGGCGTTGTCGACGTCGCCTGGATGACTCGGTTGATCGAGATCTTGCCCTCCGCGGCGGCGTTGAGCAGCAGGCTCAGATAGAACTGCGTCGACGGCGTGCCGGTATGCGCCTTCCACCCGTCGGTCCAGCCGGGCTCCTTGTCCTCCCTGGTATGCGGCGCGTGGTCGGTGGAGACGATGTCGATGATGCCCTCGTTGAGGCCGTCCCACAGGGCCGGGTGGTGCTTCTCCGGGATCCAGTACGACAGGGCGTACGAACCCATCCGCTCGATGTTCTCCCAGTCGACCCCGAGGAACAGTGCCCACGGATTGATCTCCGCCGTCACACGCTGACCACGCGCCTTGGCCTGCGCGATCATCTCGACCGTGCGCTCCGTCTGCACATGCAGGAGGTGCAGGTGCACTCCCGTGGCCTCCTGCATGCGCAGCAGCAGGGCGATCGCCGTATCCCACGCGATGCCGTCGTAGGCCGCGTACGCCTTCGCATAGGCGCGCGCGTCGCGCTCGCCGCGATCCCACAGCTCGTGCTCGATGTGGTCCATGAGCGCCTGCTCGTGCGGGTGCACCATGAGCGGCACCCCGATGGCGGCGCACTGCTGCATGATGCTGAACAGCTGACCGCTGTCGTGCACGCCGATACCGGGCATGTGCGGGTAGTCGCGTCCGGTGTCGGTGACCATGAACACCTTGAACGCCGAGATGCCCGTCGCGGCCATCGCCTCCAGCTCGCCGGGAACCGTGGGCGACGGGTTGATGTGGTAGTCGACGAACGCCCGCCCGACGTAGCGCTGCAGAATGTCGTCGAGGATCTTCGCGGTCGTCGGCGGCGGGCTGATGTTCGGCATCCCCAGGGTCGTGGTGACGCCGCCGGCGGCAGCGGCCCGGGTGACCGTGTCGATGTCTTCCTTGTACTCGAATCCGGGTTCTCGGTGGTGGCTGTGCACGTCGACGAGTCCGGGGATTACCGCGAGTCCGCTCGCGTCGATCACCCGCGCCGCGGCCGGCTCGGTGCCGGGTGTGTAGATGCCCGCGACCTTGCCATCCTTCAGCCCGACAGAAAGCTTGATGCTCTGTTGTTCGTCGATCACCGTGCCACCGGTGATGACCGCATCCAGACTCATGTGCGTACCAATCCTCATTGCCGTTGTGATACGCCCGGTCCAGCGCCGGGGTCTGAGCGTCAGACTAATGGCGAGTGAGGCGCGCACACGGCTCCCGGATGATAGTTGGTTGTCACCGCCTGATAATCAATTCCTATCAGGGCTTCCGCCCTCGGTCAGCGTCCTGCGGTCTAGCCTGCTACCGCTACACGACCATCAGAATCGCGTACTGAAAGGTACCGAGAGCCGAGGACGGCGGAAACAGTCATGCCAGCACAACCGCACACCTACATCGGGAAATACCCCTTCTACGGTCACGACATGGGGATCGTCCTGCTCGACATCAAGATCCCGCGCCCGAGCGGCGACATCGGCAACGCCCGTTCGTTCGCGTACCCCGTCGACTACGAGGTCGCCGCGGGAGCGACGGGGAAGGACATGCACACCGACCCCAACGAACGCGTGATGCGCTCGGTGCTCGACGCGGCGCAACGCCTGGTCGCCAGGGGGGTCAAGGCGCTCGCGACCAGCTGCGGACTGCTCGCGGTCTATCACGACAAGGTCGTGGCGGAGCTCGGCGTGCCGATGGTCACCTCAAGCCTGCTGCAGATCCCCCTCGCCCTGCGCGTCATCTCGCCCGGGAAGAAGATCGGCGTCGTCACCGTCGACTCCAAGGCCCTCACCCCCGCGCACTTCACCGGCGTCGGCGTGTCGGATCAGGACATGCGGCGCGTCGTGATCGCCGGGATGGAGCACACCGACGCCTTCTTCCCGGCTATCACCCGCAACGGACAGGAGTTGGACGTCGACCGGGCGCGCCAGGACGTGCTCGACGTCACGGCGCAGCTGCTGGAGCGTGAGCCCGACATCGGCGGACTCGTGCTGGAGTGCACGAACCTGTGCGTCTACTCGGACGCGCTGCGCGAGGCCTTCGGCCTGCCGGTGTGGGATGCCGTCGGCCTGGTCGACTGGCTCACCGCGAGCGTGTCGAGCTAGGCGAAAGGGTCATGAGGTCGTCGGAGGGGTCATCGGCCCCTCCGCACGCGCCCCCGTGAAATGCGCCTCCAGTCCGTCGATGAAGGACTGCATGCGCGGCGACACGTAGTGCTGCTTGTGCCATGCCGCAAACAGCGTGAACGTGAGCGGCTGGCCGTCGTCGGAGCAGATGTAGCGCTTGGGCAGGTCGAACTGCCGGAGGTCGACCGTGTCGGCCATCACGGCGATGCCGAGCCCGTTCTCGGCGAGCGCGGCCAGCGTCTGGCCGACCGAGCTCTCGCACACGACCTCGGGCTCGATGTTGTGCTGGCGGCACAGCGCGTTGAACAGCTCCGTCGCGATGAACGGCTCGCCCTTGAGCAACAGCGGCTCGTGCGCGAGCTCGCTGACCCGTAGCGGCTCGTCGGTGCCGGCGAGCGGATGGTCCTTGGGCAGCGCCGCCAGGACCGCGACATCGCGCAGGAAGCGGCGATCGAAGACGGTCGGCAGCGGGGCGGCGAGGATCGCCAGGTCGCATTCCCGGTTCAGCAGGCGCTCGCGCAGGCCGGCCGCTCCGTCTTCGACGAACCGGATCTGCACGTCGCGGTTGTGCGTGAGCCACTGGCCGAGGAAGGCGGCCAGGAAGCTCCCGGTCGCGTTGGCGGCCGCGCCGATCCGCAGCACCTCGCCCGGCGAATCGACGATCTCCTGCAGGCTGTTCACGTCGTCCAGCAGCCTGCGGGCGCGCACGAGCAGCAGCTCACCCTGATGCGTCAAGCGCAGGCCCCACCGCCCGCGATCGAAGAGCTGCACCCCCAGGTTGGCCTCGAGACGGGCCATCTGCTTGCTGAGCGTGGGCTGCGCCACGAAGAGCGCTTTGGCCGCGCTGCGAAAGCTTTTGTGCTCGGCGATCGTCACGAATCGAGAAAGGGAACGCAGATCGAAGGCGTCCATGCATTGGCACTGTACACCCCGGCCGGGCACGTGCTAGCTGGTCAGAAACGATGGTGATAGCGGCTACGTATCAGTCGGCGGGGTCCTGGATATCAGTGCACCACTTGCGGAACGGGGACCTGGAAGCGAGCGTACTTCTACGCCTCCGCCCGACCGGTCGCAATCACTTGAAAGTATCGGTGCAGCGTGGCACCAGCTGTTTGGGGAGATTGCCTGCACCGTCCACTTCCCGGCGGCTCTACACAAGTGAACGGAGAACAACCATGCGTCCTATACGGAAACGCACGAACGCCCTGCGCCGCGCGACTGTGCTGCTGGCTTTAGGGCTGACGAGCGTCATCACGTCCGCCGCCTGCGGCTCTGCCCCGCAGCCCCCTGCCACGTCAACCACATCCACAGCCGCCTGGGAAGACGTGGTTGCGGCCGCGAAGAAGGAAGGCGAGGTGAACTTCTACACGACCACGAGTCAGGGTCTTCTCGACAAGATGGCGCCCGCATTCGAGGCCAAGTACGGAATCAAGCTGAACGTCAACCGCATCGGGCAGACCACCGACATGATCGAGCGCCTCGAGAACGAGATCGCCTCGAATTCATACCGGCCCGACGTCGTCAACCACATCGACGAGAGGCACGTGAAAGACCTCATCGCGCGCGGCTATGTCGACACCAAGCCGAACGTCCCCTCCGGCGCCGCCTGGCCCAAGGAGTACTACCAGGACGGCGTCGGTCAGGTACAGCTGACCGTGTACACGATCCTCTACAACACGAAGCTCGTTCCCGAAGCCGAGGCTCCCCGCGATTGGGAGGATCTGCTCGATCCTCGCTGGAAGGGAAAGATCGGCGCGCTCAACCCGTTCCAGCCGGGTTATGCCGGTGGATACAAGATGCTTCTGGATAAATACGGCAAGGATTATCTGAAGGATTTCGCCGCTCAGAAGGTCAAGTGGTGGGACTCGGGCAACCCGCTTGCCGAGGCCGTCGCGGCGGGCGAGATTCCGATCGCGGTCTTCACATACATGCACAAGTCGTCTCTGCTGAAGAAGTCGGGCGCTCCGGTCAACTGGGTCGAGCTGAAGAACACGGCCGCGTACGAAAACTTCGTGTGGGCGACCGCGGCCGGGCGTGCGCCGCACCCGAATGCCGCACGGGTCTTCCTCGACTGGCTGCTCAGCCCTGAAGGACAACTCTCTTACCTCGGCGGCGAGGGCGGCACCTCAGTGCTTGATCTGGAGGGCACGATTCCGCGGCCAGAAAATGTCGTCGTTCCCGGCATCCAAGAGTTGGACGAAAACCTCAACGGCATCCGCGGGCTCCTCGGACTGAAACCAGTCTAGAGATGACGCTTGGCGCTGCGGCGGAGCTGCATCCCGGCGCAGCGCCGGGCCGTCGCCTTCCTACTGGCCCATCACTATCCGGAGTCCAACTATGAGCACCGTCAAAGTCCGCACGGAGTCGGATAACTCGTCCAATCCCGGCTCGGCGCACGCCTCGATGCGGGCGCGTGTACTCGCTGCGGTCCGGATCGGATCGCACCAGTGGCCGTACCTCACGTTCGTCGTGATGGCCATCGCGATCGGCATCGGCGTCCTCCTGCCGATGGGTGGGGTCTTCTACAACGCCGTCTTCCCGCAGGCCGGCAGTTTCTCGCTCGAGGCACTCGTCACGCTGTTCACGCGGCCGCGCACCGTCGAGGCGTTCAAGAACACCGCGATCCTCGTTGCCGGCGCGACCGTGTTCGCCCTCGTGCAGGGCGTGCTCCTGGCATGGCTGGTCACGCGCACCAACCTGCCGTTCAAGCGCATGATGTCGGTCTTCCCGATCATGCCGCTGTTCCTGCCGCCCGTCGTCGGCACGGTCGCGTGGGTGTTCCTGCTCGGCGAGAACTCCGGGTTGATCAACATCGCGCTGCGCGCCGTGCTGCCGGGCAACCTGGAGTCGGGCCCCATCGACATCTTCGGGCTCGGCGGCATGATCTGGGTCGTCGGCCTCTACATCACGCCGTACGTCTACCTCATCCTGCAGACCTCGTTCCGCCAGTACGACTCCTCGTTCGACGAGGCCGCCCGCCTGTCCGGATCGTCGGCGATCACGATCATGTGGCGCATCACGCTGCCGATCCTGCTGCCGGCGATTCTCTCCGGAGCGCTCCTGGCCTTCGTCACCGTGATGTCACAGTTCTCGATCCCCGTGATCCTGGGCGGGCCGCCGCAGATCTCGGTGCTGACCACCGAGATCTACCTCGAATTGCGCCGCTACCCGCGCGACGTCACGGCCGCCGCCGCCCTGTCGGCCGTCACCATCATCGCCACCGCGATCGCCCTCTACTTCCAGCGTCGCGTGCTGCGCCGTGAGAAGAGGTTCGTCACGATCGGCGGCAAGGGCGCCCGTCAGCAGCGCGTTGACCTCGGCCGGTGGCGCTGGCACGCCTTCGCCCTCATGGTCGTGTACGCCCTGGTCACCACGGTCGCGCCCGTGCTGGCGATCACGAACGTCTCCCTCCGCCGGTACTGGTCGAGCGACCTGAGTCTGGATGGGCTCACGCTCGACAACTTCGACAACATCATCAACGGCTACTCGGCGACGTGGCCGTCGATCACCAACAGCCTCGTGCTCGCGACGATCGGCTCGACGATCGGCCTGATCATGGCGGTCTTCACCGCCTACACGGTGCGGCGCACTACGATCAGGGGGCGCGGCACGCTGGACTACCTCGCAACGCTTCCCCTCGCGGTGCCGGCGACGGTGCTCGGCGCGGGCCTGCTGATGGTCTTCCTCTACCCGCCCTTCGCGCTGTACGGCACGCCGCTGCTGCTCATCATCGCCTATGTCGGCCACCATCTGCCGTACGGCCTGCGCTCGGCCGACTCCGCGTTCCACCAGGTCAGCTCAGAGCTCGAAGAGAGCAGTCTCGTCTCCGGCAGTGGCTGGCTGGCGACGATGCGCCACGTCACCATCCCGCTCATCGCACCCGCCATCGCGGCGGGCTGGATCTTCCTGTTCGTTCTCATGTCGCGGGAGTTCTCCGCGTCGGCCCTGCTGGCCAGCCCCCAAACCCCGGTCATGGCGCTCGTCGTCAAGGACCTGTGGGATGCCGGGGTCATGCCTCAGCTGGCGGCGTTCAGCTTCATCGTCATGGCCATCTGCGTCGCCACCTCGATCGTCTCGGAGATCCTCGGGCGCCGGGCGGCCGGCGGTCGCTGACCCGCCGGCACGCATCCCCACACACAGGAGAATCATGCAACACGAGTCCTTCATCGCCCTCACCTCGCCTCGCACCGTCGCGGTCGTCGGCGCCTCATCGCCGGAGACGTCCTGGTACGGGGGGAGGGTGTACGAGAACCTCCTCAAGAACGCGACCGGACGCCGGGTCGTGCCCGTGAACCAGCGGCTGGCGGGCCAGGCGCTGCTGGGCCAGCGCGTCGTCGGCTCGCTCGGCGACCTCCAGGAAGCGCCCGACCTCGTGGTCGTGGCGACCCCCGCCCCAACGGTGCCCGCGCTCCTCGAGGAGGCCGCCGCGGCCGGGGCGAAGTCGGTTCTGGTGCTCGGTTCGTACAAGGGCGACGACCCCGACGGCCCCACGAGGTTCGATGCGACGCTACGGGAGCTGAGCCGGCGGCTCGCCCTGCCGGTGCTCGGACCGAACTCCATGGGGCTCATGAACGGCAACGCCGAGCTCATCGCAACCTTCGGCTCGGGATCCGATCACGGCGTCCCGCCCGGTGGGCTCGCGTTCCTGTCGCAGAGCGGCGCGGCGATCTCCTTCATGCTGCAGCTGTACGCCGACCTCCCGTTCGGATACAGCCACCTCATCAGCACTGGCAACGAGGCCGCCCTGTCGCTGCCTGAGCTGCTGGAGCACGTCGTCGACGACGACGAGACGGAGGCCGTCCTGCTCTTCCTGGAGGGACTGTCCGACGGGGCGCTGCTGCGTCGGTCGCTCGCACGGGCACGGGTGCTGGGCAAGCCCGTCGCCGCGCTCAAGGTTGGTCGCAGCGCGGCGGGACAAGCGGCCGCGCAGTCGCACACCGGCCGGGTCGCGAGCGACGCCACGGTGCTGGAGGCCCTGGTCGAGGAGTCGGGCGTGCAACTGGTGACCAGCTACGAGCAGCTGTTCGACATCGGGCAGCGTTTCGCCGGCGTGCGCCGGGAGCGTCGCGACCGAGGCAAGCGCGCCGTCGTCGTAGGCACCTCCGGCGGCGTCGGCGTGGCGACCAGCGACGACCTGACGGAGGCGGGCTGGGAACTGCCCGAGCTCACCGGCGAGGTCGTGGCGAAGCTGCGCACCGTCACCGGCGCCGAGAACCTTCCCAGCCACCTGGCGAACCCGATCGACGTGACCGGGACCTTCGGCGACACGTCGCGGCTTGCGGTCAAGCTCCCCGAGATCGTCAAGATCGTCGCCGAGTCGGGCGACTACGACGAGGTCTTCCTCGCCTCGGGCGCGGGCGGTCTCAAGTCGGTCGGAGTCGCGGAGGGCCTCGCCTGCGTCGTGTCGGCGGGCCTGCCTGTGCCGGTGAGCGTCGGCTGGGTCGCGGTGCCCGAACTCGCTCGCGACACCCTCAACGAGGCGGGGTGCTTCGTATACCCCGATCCGCAGCGCGCTGTGCGCGCCTCGTCCGCGATCGTCGACGCTCTGGGTGACGCGACCGACCGGGCGAACGCCGAGGTCATCGCCTCCTTCGCTGACGGCGCGATGCCGCGGGCCCCGGAGGGGTCGACCGTCGCGACCCCCGGAGAGCTGTTCGACGAGCTGTCGGGCGCAGGCATCCCGATCGCCCCGTATGCGCTGCTGTCGCCCGCGGCGAGCGATGACGAGGTGCTCTCTGCGGCCGCGGCGATCGGCTACCCGCTGGTGGCGAAGATCGACAGCCGGGCGCTCGTGCACAAGTCCGACGTCGGCGGCGTGATCCTCGGGATCGACGGCGAGGCGGCGCTGCGGGCAGCGTGGTCGCGGCTGTCCGCAGTGCTCGGCGAGCACGGCGGCGACGGCCGGATCCTGCTGCAGCGCTCGGTCTCGGGGGTCGAGGTGCTCGTGGGCGCCAAGTGGGACCAGCAGCTGGGCCACCTGCTCGTGGTGGGGCTCGGCGGCACGCTCACGGAGCTGCTCGCCGACGTGCGGGCGACGCTGCTGCCGACGCATCCGGGCCGCGTCGCCGACCTGATCGAGCGGCACCGCCGGCTGTGGCAGCTGCTCGAGGGGTATCGCGGCGGCTGTGCGGGCGACCGGGCCGCGCTGGTCAAGGTCGTGGAGCGCACGGCCGACTGGCTCGTGCGCAAGGGGCCCGCCGTGCAGGAGCTCGACTTCAATCCCGTGATCGTGAACGAAGAAGGGGCGTTCGTCGTGGACGCCCGCACCGTGGGAGGTTGATCATGTCACAGTCGATCGAGACCGAGACGAGCTTGCTCAGCCCGGCCGCGCGCGAATGGGTGGGGCGCACGTTCGAGCTGTCGTCCGGCGTCATCACGGCCGAGGCCGTGCTCCGCTACGTGGGCGCGACGAACGACAGGACCCCGGCCTACCGCAGCGTCGACGCCGCCGGCGCCATCGGGCTCAGTCGCATCCCCGCGCCGGCGCTGCTGTACATGGGGGCGACCCGGCCGATCGTGCCCGTCGACGAGCTCACCTTCGACGGCGTGACCGACGACCGTCGGCCCCCGGTCGGGGAGGGCGCCGGCATGGCGGGAGAGATCTCGGTCGAGTTCCTGCATCCCGTCTGCGTCGGCGACAGCCTTCGCGGCTTCCGCACGCTCACCGACCTGACCCTCAAGCACGGCCGCTCGCGAGATTTCGTCGTCGCGACCTGGGTCACCGAGTACCGCAACCAGGACGACGTCGTCGTCGTGCGCGAAGTCGCCCAGCAGATCCTCTACTAGGCCAGCACATGGGTTACCGAAAGGAATCGAGGAGCGACGAGATGACCGTGTCGACGACGCAGCAGCTGCCCGGTTTCGAACGCGTGCCGAACGAGCTGACGCTGTTCAGCTTCGGCGCCGCGACGTGGAACCAGCACCGCATCCACTACGACCGCGACTACGCGCGCTCAGAAGGGCATCGCGACCTGATCGTCGAGGGCAACTACCAGGGCGCGCTGCTGGCCGAGCTCGCCGTCTCGTTCGCGGGCACACCGACCGCGCTCAAGCGGCTGCGGTACCGCCACCTCCGCTCCGCGTACGTCAACGAGACGCTGCACGTGGCCGGCTGCGTCGCCGCGGTGCGCAAGGTGCCCGACGACGGCGTGGCCGAGATCGAGCTCGACCTGTGGATCACCGTCGATGGCGAGCGCGTCACTCAGGGCTCGGCCCTCGTCGAGCTCCCGCTCGAGGGAGTGCGGTGAGCAGCGGATGCCGATGACAGCACAGGACGACGTCGTCGTCGCCGGCGTCGGCGAGACCGACTACTCGCGCTCCAGCAAGCGATCCCCCGACCTGCTCGCCGCGCAGGCGATCCTCGCCTCGTGCCGTGACGCCGGCATCGACCCACGTCACATCGACGGCATCGTCGGGTATCCCCATCAGACCAGCCCCGAAGAGATCGTCTCGATGTTCGGGCTGCCGGGCGTGACCTTCAGCCCGACGCTGCACATGGGCGGCGCCAGCGCCGTGGCGAGCCTGGGCTCGGCCGCGCACGCGATCCGCGCCGGCGCCGCCTCGTGCGTGCTCGTCTACCGAGCACGCAACGGCGCCTCCGGCGCCCGCGTGGGCACTCGCGCGTCACACCTTCCCGCCCAGCACCTGCGCACCCAGCTCGAGCACCCGTACGGGCTGAACACCCCCGCGCAGCGATACGCGATGATCTGCCGGCGGTACATGCACGAGCACGGGCTGACCCGCCGTCAGCTGGGGCACGTCGCGCTCGCGATGCGCGCGTGGGCGCAGCTGAACCCGAACGCGCTCATGCACGGCAAGCCGCTCACGATGGACGACTACCTGGCCGGCCGCATGATCGCCGACCCCTACACGCTGTTCGACTGCTCTCCCGAGACCGACGGGGCGTGCGCCGTCATCGTGACGACCGCCGACCGCGTGGGCGGTCGCGACGTCGCCGCGCGGGTGAGCGCCGTCGCCGAGGGGCGCCCCTGCGCGCCCGACGACCTGACCAGCAGGCCCGACCTGCTCGCGATCGGCCTCGACGAGGCGGCACGGCGCGCGTGGGACGCCAGCTCGCTCGGGCCGCAGGACATGGACGCCGCGATGATCTACGACTGCTTCACCTTCGAGCTGCTCCACCAGCTCGAGTCGGCGGGCTTCGCGAAGGAGGGCGAGGCCGGCGCGTTCGTGGAGCGCGAGGGCATCGGCCCGGGCGGCGCGTTGCCGGTCAACACGCACGGCGGGCTGCTCAGCGAGGGCCACCTGGTGGGCCTCAACCACGTCGTCGAGGCGGTTCGGCAGTTGCGCGGAGAGTGCGGCGAGCGGCAGGTCGCCGATGCGCGCAGGATCGCGGTGACCGGGTGGGGAGACCTCGGCGACGGATCGATCGGGGTCCTGGAACGAATCGAGGTAAACCGATGACACGTCCCCTGCCCGACCCCGGACACGAGCTGTTCGCGCCGTTCTGGGCCGGCACGCTCGAGGGCCGGGTGCTGGTCCAGCGGTGCGACACGTGCGCGACGCCGCGCTGGCCCGTGCGCCCGATCTGCCCGCAGTGCCACGCCGAGGGGTTCTCGTGGCACGAACTGCCCGACCGCGGCGTCCTGCACACCTGGACCGTCGTGTGGCACCGCACGATCGAGGAGCTACCCCCGCCCTACGCGGTCGGCATCGTCGAGGTCGGCGGCGTGCGCGTGGTCGGGGGCGTGGTCGACTGCCCGTTCGACCAGCTGCGGGTGGGCATGCGGTTGCGCCCCGTCTTCCAGGCCGTCACGCCGGAGGTCACCCTCGTCCAGTGGGCGCCAGCGTCGCCTGGCCGAGCAACAGAACATCAGAAAGCCCGAGCCGCAGAGGAAGAGAAATGACGAAACCGTCCATCGCTGTCGCACTCGACGAACCCGAGATCCGAGAGGCGCTGCGCGGCGCGATCGAACAGCTCGCGCCGCCGAGCACGCTGCGCGACGCGGAGGGAGAGGGCGGACGCGCCAACACGGGCGTCTGGGATGAGCTGCGCCGCGGATCGTGGCTCTCGCTGGCGGCGCCCGTCGGCGGGGCTGACGCGGAGGCGCTGCTCGGACTGCACCTCCTGCTGGTTGAGAACGGCTACGCGGGGGCGCCGGCGCCGATCACGACGTTCGCCGAGACGGCGTACTTCGTCGCCGCCAGCGCACGCTCCGAGGACGATCCGGTCGTGGCCGGGCTGCTGGACGGCGCGCTGTGGACCGCCTGCATTCCGCGGCCCGGCGACGACCTGCGGCTCGCCGACGGGCGCCTGAGCGGAACCGTGCACCTGGTGGCGCACGCCGCGGACGCGCAGCGCCTGATCGTCCCGTGGCAGCAGGACGGCCGGACCACCTGGCGCGCCGTTGACCTGTCGGGCTCGCGCGATGGCGTCGAGCTGCGCTTCCTGCCGACGATGAGCCAACAGCCGCTGTTCACGGTGACGCTCGATGCCGTGGAGTCCGAGCACATCTGCGCGCTCGACGACGTCAGCGTGGACTCGGTGCTGCGGCTGCGCGCCTTCAGTGAAAGCGCGACGATCGCGGGCCTGATCTGGCGCGTGCTCGACATGACCGTCGAGCACGCGGGCACCCGGTTCCAGTTCGGCCGTGCCATCGGCAGCTTCCAGGCCGTGCAGCACAAGCTCGCCAACGTCACGATCGGCGGGCAGGCGCTCATGCACCTGAGCCGCGAGGCGGCGCTCATGATCGGCGAGCACGGGATTGGCGACCCCGCCGCCGTGGCGGCCGTCGCCGAGGCGGTCAACCTCGCGCGCCGCGCCGCGAACCTCGCCGCGCAGGAGGCGCACCAGATCTGGGCCGGCTCCGGCGTATCGCTCGAGTTCGACCTCCAGCTGTTCACGCGCAGGCTCAAGTCGGCGGCATACCGCCTCCCCGAGCCCGACGACGTGGCCGGCGACATCCTGAGCGTTCGTTTCCCGACCACCGTGAACAATTGAGGGATAAGAATGTCCTTGATACACCTTGACGACTCCGATCGCCGTCTCGTCGCCGAGATCCGCGAGTTTCTCGACACCGCCTGGCCGGTCGAGCGGCAGTTTCAGGCGCTGCCTGAGCAGCACCACAACCAGGAGCACATCTCATTCGAGTGGGAGCGCTCGTGGTGGAAGGAGCTGGCGAGCCGCGGATGGCTGGGCCTGGGCATTCCCAAGCAGTACGGCGGATCGGGTGGCACAGCGCTGCAGCGCCAGCTGTTCACCGACACGATCAGCTACTACGGCGCGCCGTTCCCTCGCACCGCGACCACCACGGTCGCGCCGGCCATGCTGCACTACGCGTCCGAGATGCTCAAGTCGAAGTACCTGCCCCTGATCGCGGCGGGAGAGGCGAACTTCTGCCTCGGATACACGGAGCCAGGTGCCGGGACCGATCTGGCAAGCCTCCGCACGAGCGCGGTGCGCGACGGCGACCACTACGTGATCACGGGGCAGAAGATCTACACGACGCGCGCGCACCGCAGCCGGTACTGCTGGCTGGCCGCACGCACGAACACCGAGGGCCGCCGCCACGACGGGATCTCGCTGTTCGTGCTGGACATGAACGCGCCCGGCGTCGAGCTCGGCCCCATCTACACCGTCGAGGGCGGCCGTACCAACACCACCTACCTGGACGGGGTGCGCATTCCTGCCGACCACCTCGTGGGCGAGGAGAACAAGGGGTGGTCGTACCTGGGCGGCGCGCTCGGGCTGGAGCGGATCGGCAACTTCCCGGTGGGGCACATCCGCCGGTTCCTGGCCGAGCTCGTCGAGCTGTCGCAGCTGCCGCGCCCCGACGGGGTGATCCCCTTCGACAACCCGTCCGTGCGTCGCGAGCTGGCCACTCACCAGTCCGACCTGCGTGGGCTGGAGACCCTGATCGAGGGGGCGATCACCGAGGCCGTTGAGACCGGCGACGTGTCCAGCTCCGCCGCCGCTCAGATCAAGGTGCTACTCACCGAGCTCAAGCAGCGCATGTCGATCACGGGTATGGACATGCTCGGTCCCTACGGTCATCTGCGCAAGGGCAGCGACCTCGCGCCGCACGAGGGGATCATGGAGCAGATGTGGCGCGACTCGCTCGTGCACACCTTCGGCGCCGGCGCGAACGAGGTCCAGCGCGACATCATCGCGACGGCCGGTCTAGGCCTCCCCCGCAGCCGCTGACGGCACCACCGAGAGTGAAGGCCAACGACATGACCAAGACTCAAGGCCGCATCGAGATCCGCGGCCTGCGCAAGCAGTTCAAGGGCGGAGACGATCTCGTCGCGGCGATCGACGGCATCGATCTCACCGTGGCGGAGGGCGAGTTCCTCTGTCTGCTCGGGCCGAGCGGCTGCGGCAAGACCACGACCCTGCGCAGCATCGCCGGGCTGGAACGGCCCGACTCCGGCTTCATCAGGATCGGCGACCAGGTCGTCATGGACTCCGCCTCCGGGCGCTACGTGCCCACCGAGAAGCGCGGGCTGGGCATGGTGTTCCAGTCGTACGCGATCTGGCCGCACATGAAAGTCTCCGACAACGTCGCGTACCCGCTCACTCGCGGCGCGCTCAAGGGCAAGCTCACCAAGCAACAGGTGCGCGAACGCATCGGGGCGATCCTGGAGACCGTGGACTGCGGGCACCTGGCCGACCGCTATCCGAGCGAGCTCAGCGGCGGCCAGCAGCAGCGGGTGGCGCTCGCCCGCGCGCTGGTGTACGAGCCGGACGTGCTGCTGTTCGACGAGCCGCTGAGCAATCTCGACGCCAAGCTGCGAGAGCGTATGCGCTTCGAGCTGCGGTCGCTACAACAGCGCGTGGGCTTCACGGCGATCTATGTCACGCATGACCAGCAGGAGGCGCTCAACATGGGCGACCGGATCGCGGTCATGAAGAACGGCAGCATCCGTCAGCTGGACACGCCCGAGATGATCTACCAGCGGCCGGTCGACGGGTACGTGGCCGACTTCATCGGAACGGCGAACGTGCTCGACGTGCAGGAGCCGTTGGACGGGAGCGAGGCGTTTCGCACCTCGCTCGGCCCGGTGTTCTCGAGCGTGGAGCCGCCCGCCGATCTGTCCGCCGGCCTGCAAATCGCGATCAGGCCCGAGGCGCTCAAGCTCGACGTGCCCGAGGGCGCGACTCAGAACGTGTTCAAGGGCATAGTGCGGGCGCACGCCTACAACGGCGCGTCGCGCTCGTACGCGATTGAGCTCGGTGGCCGCAGGATCCAGGTGGTCGACCCTCAGGCGTCGCGTAGCTGGCAGGTCGGCGACTCGGTGCGGTTCTGGGTGAGCCCGGCCGACTGTGTTCCGGTGGCGAAGGATCCCGGCTTCCCCATCCCCACGCAACCCGTGCGAACGGTGGGCGGATGAGCGCCGCGAACCCGCTCATGAACGCGAACCCGCGAAGGAAGGAGCGCAGGTGAGGATCGTTGTTCTGATCAAGGAAGTCCCGGATACGTATAGCGACCGCAAGCTGAGCCTGGAGACGGGTCTGGCCGATCGGGACGCGAGCGAGAGCGTGCTGGATGAGATCGGCGGGCGGGCGCTGGAGGTCGCGCTGTCGTATGCGGACCAGAACCCGGGCGCCGAGGTGGTGGTGCTCTCGATGGCACCGGAATCGGCTCAGGCGTCGATCCGCAAGAGCCTCGCGATGGGGGCGGGGTCGGCGGTGCAGGTCGTGGACGACCGGCTGCTGGGTGCGGATCTCGGGCTGACGGCGCAGGTGCTGGCGGCCGCCGTGCAGCGGGTCGGGTTCGACCTGGTGGTCACCGGGAACCAGTCCACGGACGGGTCCGGCGGTGTGATCCCGGCGATGGTCGCGGAACGGCTGGGTGTGCCGCAGCTGACGGCGTTGACGTCGGTGGAGATAACCGAGTCCGCGGTGCGGGGCACGCGGGCGACGGATGAAGGTGTGGCGACGGTGTCCGCTCCGCTCCCGGCGGTGATCTCGATCATGGAGGCGCTGCCGGACGCGCGGTTCCCGAGCTTCAAGGGGGTCAAGGCGGCGAAGAAGAAGCCGTTTGAGACGTTGTCGCTGGATGACCTCGGGGTGGATGCCGAGCTGGTGGATGCGCCGCGGTCGATCGTCATGGCGATCGCGCGGAAGCCGCCGCGCGGTGCGGGCGTGAAGATCGTCGACGAGGGCGACGCGGGCATTCGCCTGGCGCAGTTCCTCATCCAGAACCGGTTGGCGTGAGAGGTGTGGTGATGGCGCAATACGCTGCCGATTCGATCCTGGTGCTGCTACAGGTGTCGCCCGGCGGGGGGCTGGCGAAGTCGGCCGCCGGCCTGTTGGGCGCGGCCGCGGGGGTGGGAACGCCGGTCGCGCTGATCGTGACGGAGGCCGCCGAGCTCGCACACGATGCGGCGGAGCTCGGGGCGGCGGTGGTGCTGGTCGCGGATCCCGGTGAGGGGTTGACGGTGCCGTTCGTGGACGCGCTGGTCGCGGCATCCGACCTCGTCAAGCCGGATGCGATCCTGGTGTCGAACTCGGTGGACGGGCGGGATGTCGCGGGCCGCTTCGCCGCCCGCACGGGCGCGCCGCTCGCGGTGGACGCGGTCGGAGTTTCTCGCGACGAGCAGGGTGTGCTCGCGCACCACTCCGTCTACGGCGGCGCGTACAACGTGGACTCGGCGGCGACGTTCGGTCCGCTCGTGGTCGTCGTGCGGCAGGGCGCGGTCGATGCGCGGGGGGAGGCGCAGCCGCTGGTCACCGAGACGCTCACGGTGCCTGTCTCGGGCAAGCCCGCCGCTGCGGTGGAGTCGTTCGAGGCGGCAGTGGTGGCATCGTCCCGCCCGGAGCTGCGCGGGGCGGCGAAGGTCGTCTCCGGCGGGCGGGGTCTTGGGTCGAGCGAGAAGTTCGCGCTCGTCGAGAAGTTCGCCGACGTGCTGGGTGCGGCGGTGGGTGCGTCGCGAGCGGCGGTGGATGCCGGCTACGTACCGCAGTCGTATCAGGTCGGCCAGACCGGGGTTTCGGTCAGCCCACAGCTCTATGTGGCGTTGGGGATCTCCGGGGCGATCCAGCACCGGGCCGGGATGCAGACGGCGAAGACCATCGTCGCGGTCAACAAGGACCCGGACGCCCCGATCTTCGACATCGCGGACTTCGGTGTGGTCGGCGACCTGTTCGTCGTCGTGCCGCAGCTGATCGAGACCCTGAAGTCCCGGGAGCAGTAGCGCATGGCGACGTACCCGCGGACCGTGCGCCGTGGCCTGCCCCGCGTGACCGGCGGTGACCCGTGGCCACCCTCCGGCGACACGCCGGCGGAGGTATTCGAGATGGAAGCTGATGTGGGGAGGGCGCCGCACATCGACGAGGCCCCCGAGTCGCACGCGGCGCGGAAGGCGCCCGAACCTCCCGTGACCACGCACCGCCGCACCGGTCTCCCCCGCCCGGGGACGGCTGCCGCGCCGCGCGAGCCCGCGGCATCCGCCGCCGCCGGTGAGAATCGGGCCCGCAAGACCCCGATTCCGGTCGCACAGCCGCGTCGGTTCGGCCCTTACACGCGGCCGCAATGGGCGGGTTCGGTGGTCGTGGGCGGTGCCGGCCTGGTGCTCGCCGCCGGCATGGTCATCCTGGCTGTCCGCTGGCTCGTCAGGCGGGATTTCATGCGGGAATTTCTGGCCGCGTACCCGGGCGAGTACCACCTGCCGCAGGATGCGCCGGTGGGGATCCCCGGGTGGGTGGGGTGGCAGCATTTCTTCAACGTGTTCCTGATGGTGCTGATCATCCGGTCCGGCCTGCGGATACGCGGTGAGCAACGGCCCACCGTGTTCTGGTCGCCGCGGCGCGACGGCGGGCGGAAGATCAGCCTGGCGCTGTGGTTCCACCAGACGCTGGACCTGCTGTGGCTGGTCAACGGGGTGGTCTTCGTCATCCTGCTGTTCTCGACGGGGCAGTGGATGCGGATCGTGCCCACCAGCTGGGCGGTGTTCCCCAACGCGCTGTCCGCGGGCCTGCAGTACCTGTCGCTGAACTGGCCGACCGAGAACGGGTGGGTGAACTACAACAGCCTGCAGCAGCTGGCGTACTTCACCATGGTGTTTCTCGTCGCGCCGCTGGCGATGGTCACCGGGGTGCGCATGTCCGGATCTGGCCCGCGAACGCCAGAACCCTGAACCGCGTCTACCCGGCGGAGTGGGCCCGCAAGGTGCACTTCCCGGTGATGATCTGCTTCGTGCTGTTCGTTGTCGTGCACGTCGCCCTGGTGCTGGCCACTGGTGCGCTGCGCAACCTCAACCACATGTACGCGGCGCAGGGCTCGAGCGACCCCGACGCGTATGCGGACAACTGGGCCGGGTTCTGGATCTTCAGTCTGTCCCTGCTCGTCGTCGGCGGAGCGTGGACAGCCGCGCGCCCCCTCCTTCTCGCTCCCATCGCCCGGCTCTTCGGTCCTGTCTCCGGACGATGACGGTGGGCTGTTTTCCTACGTGTTGTGCTCGGGGCGGGCGGCGCGCCGGAACTGCAGGGCCACGACGATCTCGGCCGTGCCGAGGATCAGCGACGTGATGCCGGTCAGCAGGATCAGCGCGTGCTGCGACAGGCCCGGGTTGGACAGGAACACCAGGCCGACCACGATCGAGGCGCCGGCCAGGGCGAACAGCCCCAGCCGCGCCCGACCGC
>NZ_JBFAZX010000031.1:0-85170 GCF_040689395.1 Dactylosporangium sp. NPDC051484
TCGCCTTGGGCGAGTATGTCGAGCAGTTCGAGGCGTTTGCCGTTGGACAGTGCTTTCCCGCTGACCGCGAACGCGTCGTACAACTGCGCCTTCGCGGCGGTGTCGTGCTCCGGCATGGCTTCCTCCATAACTCCATGGAGTATTATAGTGCATTGGCTGGAGCGCCGTCCGCCACCGACTCTGAAGGAGCATCGTGGGGTTCTCCGAAGACCATCTCGTCCCGCTCGTCGACGCAGGACTGGGCAACAGCACTTATCTCGTCGACCTCGGTGACGGCCGCGCCCTGGCCGTGGACGCGTCTCGCGACCTGCGCGCCCTGCACGCCGCCGCGCAGCGACGCGGGCTGACGGTGGCATACGCGGCGGACACGCACCTGCACGCCGACTTCCTCTCCGGCGCCGTCCAGCTCGGCCACGACCACGGCGCCGTCGTGCTCGCGGCGGCGGCGAGCGGGCGCGCGTTCCCGCACCGCGGCCTCGCCGACGGCGACGAGGTCGATCTGGGCGGGCTGCGGCTGCGGGTGCTGAGCACCCCCGGCCACACCGACGAGCACGTCGCGTATCTGCTGCTGGACGGCGGCGTCGAGCTGGGCGTGTTCACGGGCGGGTCGCTCATCGTCGGCTCGGCCGCCCGCACCGACCTGCTCGGCGCCGACCGCGCGCAGGAGCTGGCCCGGGCGCAGTACCACTCGCTGCGACGCCTCGCCATGCTGCCGGACGCGACCGCGGTCTGGCCCACACACGGGGCCGGGTCGTTCTGCTCCGCTCCGCCCGGCACCGAGCGCACCTCCACCATCGGCGCCGAGAAGGCCGCCAACCCGCTGCTGGCCGCGCCCGACGAGGACGCGTTCGCCCGGCGGCTGCTGGCGAGCCTCGGCACGTACCCCGCCTACTTCGACCGGCTCGCGGAGCGCAACCGGCGCGGCCCCGCCGTCCTGGCCGGGACCCCACCGCTGCCCGCCCTGAGCTGCGACGCGCTCCGGGCGCTGCTCGCCGACGGCGGTTACGTCGTCGACGCGCGGCCCGCCGTGGACTTCGCAGCGGGCCACATCCCGGGTGCGCTGTCGATCCCGTTGCGCGCGCAGTTCGCCACCTGGCTGGGCTGGCTGGCGCCCGACGACGTCCCGATCGCCGTGGTCGCCAACGACGACCAGGATCTGCACGAGATCGTCTGGCAGGCGTACAAGATCGGCTTCGAGCGGCTCGCCGGGCACCTCGCTGGCGGCATGCACGCGTGGCTCGCGGCCGGCCGGCCGCACCGCACGACCCCGTTCGTCACCGCGGACCAGACCTCGCCGGGCCGATACCTGGACGTGCGGCAGCGCGCGGAGTTCGGTGCCGGGCACGTGCCGGGCGCCGTCAACCTTGAGCTCGGCGCCCTCGCCGAGCACCACCTCGACGTGCCCGGCGGCGCGGTGGTCGCGTGCGGGCACGGCGAGCGCGCGATGACCGCCGCGAGCGTCCTCGAACGCGCCGGGCACACCCACGTGAAGGTGCTCGACGGCGGTCCTTCCGAGTACGCCGCCGCACACGGCCTGCGCCTCGTCGACGGCGAACAACGGTGACCGGCACCGCCACCACCGCCACCATCGCGCCGGCTCGTCCGGTGCGGCTGGGGCTGCGGGAAAACTGGCTGCAGTTCACCCTGCTCGTCGTCGTCAACGTCTGCGTCGGCGGCCTGGTCGGTCTGGAACGCACGACCGTGCCACTGATCGGGACCGAGGTGTTCGGCCTGGCCAGCGACCTGGCCGTGTTCTCGTTCATCATCGCCTTCGGCGTCACCAAGGCGCTGACGAACCTCGCCGCCGGCGCGCTGACCGGACGCTTCCACCGCAAGCAGCTGCTGCTGGTCGGGTGGTTGCTCGGCATCCCGGTCCCGTTCGTGCTGGCGTGGGCGCCCGCGTGGGGCTGGATCGTCGCCGCGAACGTCCTGCTCGGCGTCAACCAGGGCCTGACCTGGTCGATGACCGTCAACATGAAGATCGACCTCGTCGGCCCGGCCCGCCGCGGCCTGGCGACCGGCCTGAACGAGGCCGCCGGCTACGTCGCCGTCGGTGGCACCGCCCTGCTCACCGGCTACCTCGCCACCCGTTACGGGCTTCGCCCGGCCCCCGAGCTCATCGGAGTCGTCTTCGTCGCCGCTGGCCTGCTGCTCTCGGTCGTGGTCCGCGACACCGCCGCGCACGTCGCCCTCGAGCTCGCGCAGCACCCGAAACCGGCCACCGAGGCCGAGCAGCCGGCCGGTCTCGCACCGACGTTCGCACGGACCTCGTGGCGGCACCGCTCGCTGCGCGGCGCCTGCCAGGCCGGCCTCATCAACAACCTCAACGACGGCCTGACCTGGGGCGTGTTCCCGCTGCTGTTCACCGACCACGGCCTCGGCCTCGCCGCGATCGGCCTGATCAAGGGCCTGTACCCGCTGCTGTGGGGCCTCGGTCAGATCCCCACCGGGCACCTCGCGGACCGCATTGGCCGCAAGCCCCTCATCGTCACCGGCATGCTGGTCCAGGCCGTCGGTTTCGTCGCCGCCCTCGCCCTGCTCGACCGCCCGATGCTGGCCGGCATCCTGTCCGCGGTCCTGCTCGGCCTGGGCACCGCCATGGTGTACCCGGCCCTGATCGCGTCCGTGTCGGACCATGCCCACCCGGCCTGGCGGGCCAACGCCCTGGGCACGTACCGGTTCTGGCGCGACATCGGCTACGCCGCCGGCGCGCTCGTCGCCGGTGTCCTCGCCGACGCGCTCAACCTCAACGCGACCGTCATCGCGGCTGCCGTGCTGACCGCGGCGTCGGGGCTGCTCGCCGCCCGCTGGATCAGCGACCGCCCGGAGTAGGCGTTCGTCACTTCGCGCGGCCGGCCAGCGCGGAGAGCCGGATCGCCGCCGTCGGGCACATCTGGGCGGCCAGCTCCACCACGCCGAGTTCGGTGATGACGCTGTGGCGTGGGCGGGAACGGTCCTCGTCGTCGAACACAAAGCGGTCCGGCGCGACCGAGACGCAGGTTCCCGAGCCGACGCAGATGTCCGCGTCGACGCTCACCCGCCACGACGGCTGCGCGGCCGCGAGCCCGAGATAGGCGAGGAAGGTCGCTTGCAGCGACGCCGGGAACCGCAGGAACTCGAAGTGCGCACCGGGGAGGATGACCGCGTCGGCGGCCGCGCTGTACTGCGCCCACCCGCCCATCAGCTCGTGCCGGACGTTGGTGTCACTGTCCCAGCCGATCGCTACCAGCGGGCCCCGCAGGCGCGCCGGCTGCGCCATCTTGTACAGGGCGTTGGCGTCCACATCGGCGCGCATCACACCCAGACACAGCTGCACCAGATCAGGCGTCGGCGTGCCGCCCATCTGCCGGATGAGGCTCTCGAGTTCCGCCGCGAGCTGCACGTCGTCCATGGTCAGGTAGGTGCCGTACGGCCCTTCGTGCGGCGCGACCTGGGACGAGACGAAGACACCCGCCGGCGTGGCAGCACCGCCGCGCTCCAGTTGCACGGCCGTCTCATAGGCGATCAAGGCCGAGCCGCAGTGACCGAAGAGGCCGAACGGCCGGTCCAGATACGGAAGCAGGGCCTCGGTGAGGTCCGCGGCGAGCTGTTCGTACGTGGCGTACGGCGCCTCCCGCATCCGGTTCTCCCGCCCGGGCAGCTGGATCGGGCAGATCTCCAGCCCGTCCACCATCCTGGGCCACCGCCGGTACATGCTCGCTCCGCAGCCGGAGTACGGCAGGCAGAACAGGCGCGCCTGGGCGTCCTCGCTCGGCGGGCGCAGCAGCCAGGGCGTCTTGCGGACCGCGCCGGCGTGCTCTGGGTTGCTCATGCTCTCTCCCCCACGGATATCGCGCCGCGGGTGCGCGCGGCCACGGGCAGGCTGGTGATGCCGGCAACGAAGTTGGAGGCGATGTGGGTGACCTCGCCGGCCAGCTCGATCTTGTCGAAGGTGGCGAACAGCTCTTCGAAGAGCGTCCGCAGGGTCATCCGGGCCACCGCGAACCCGACGCAGTAGTGCGCGCCCGACCCGAAGGTGAGGTGGCGGTTGGGGTGGCGGCGCACGTCGAACGTGAACGGCTCCTCGAAGATCTCCCGGTCGCGGTTCGCCGAGCCGTACCAGACCACGACCGCGTCGCCGGCGCGAATCGAGACTTCGCCGATGCGCGTGTCGCAGGTGGCATACCGCAGCACGTGGTTCGCGGGCGATGCCCAGCGCAGGGCTTCCTCGATGCCGCTGCCGAGCAGGTCCGGCTGAGTGGCCCAGGCCTCGTAGCCGCCCGTGGTGATCAGTTCGAGCAGCGCCGCCTTCGGTACCTCAGGCACCGTGACCGTCGAGCCGATGAGCAGCAGGTAGCAGTTGGCCATGACAGCGCCGCGGTCGAGCGGCCGACCGTCGACGTGCATCGTGAGCAGCAGGCTGAGCAGGTCGTCGCCCGGCCGGCGGGCCCGCGCGGTCGCCATGTCCTGGAAGTATGCGAACAGTTCCCGGTGCGCGCGCTGCGCCGTGGCCTGCGCCCCGGCCGGCAGCCGGTAGAGCGGATCGTCCGGCGCGATCGCGATCTCCGCGCGCTGGGCGAGCCAGGCCCAGTCGCTGCTCGGCAGGTCCATGAGCGTGCCGAACATGACCACCGGTAGCTGATGCATCGCGGCGGCGAAGTCGAACGGCTCGCCGGAGCGCATCGGGTCGAGCAGCCGGCGTGCGTGCTCGCGCAGCAGATCCTGGTGCCGATCGGTACGCCCGCCGACCAGCGCACGCTGGAGCGGGGCACGCATCTGGGTGTGCCGCGGCGGGTCCGTCGCGGACAGTTGCTGGCGGCTGGCCGGGTCGGGCTCGCCCAGCAGGGCCAGCAGCGTGCCGCCCTCCGACGTGAAGGTGCGGTGATCGCGGAGCACGGCTTCGACGTCGCGGTATCGGGTGACGGACCAGTAACCCACCCGCGATTCGGTCGGCGGATGCCAGTGCACCGGGTCGCGCTCGCGCATCGCGTGCCAGACCGCGTGCGGGTTGCCGTCCCGGAAGACGGCCGGGTCGGTGAAGTCGACGCAGATGTCGACCGCGGCGACGTCGGGGGCGGGCGCGGTTCTCACGGCTGGTCCCCAGCCTCCTCGTTCGGCACGGTCATGACCGCCGCCAGCTGCCGGATCGTCGGCCGCAGAAACAGGGTCACGGCACTCACCTCGATGCCCAGGCGCGCCTGGATGTCCAGCAACAGCTCGACGGCCATCAGGGAGTGCCCGCCCAACTCGAAGAAGTCGTCGTCGACGCCGACCGGGTCGACGTTGAGCCGACCGGACCACAGCTCGGCCAGGGCTGACTCCAACTCGCCGCGCGGGGCCGCATAGGCCGAGCTCAGCGGCAGGTCCTGCCGGCCCGTGACGCCGAGTGATTCGGTGGGGTTCAAGGGATCACCACTTCGCTGCGAGCGGGCGGGGCAGGTGTCGTGTCCGCGCTGTTCGCGGCGGCCACGACGTCGTCGTCGGACAGGCTCTCGATCTCGTCGAGCAGGGCGCGCAGCGACGGTCCCGCTCCGGCCGGCTCGGACAGGCTCGGTTGCGGGCTCGGCTCGGCGGCACGCTGCTGGCGCACCCGTTCGGCCAGCGCGGCGATCGTGGGCGACTCGAAGAACGTGCGCAGTTCGATCCGCACCCCCAGCCGCTCGCCGATGCGGGCGCACAGCTGGGACGCGAGCAGGGAGTATCCGCCGATCTCGAAGAAGTCGTCGTGCGGGCCGACCGCGGCGCCGTCGAACGCCTCCGACCACATCGCGCCCAGGACACGCTCGATCGCGTCTGCCTCGTCGGCTGCCGACAGGCCGGCCTCGTCCCGATCGATCGAGGCGGTGATCGGCCGATCCGGCTGCGCGGTCATGCTCCGCAGCACCTCCTGGTAGGTCGCCACCATCGCCGCGACCTCATCGACGCGCAGGAGGGCCGAATCGAACTCGGCGGCGACCACCACTCCCCCGCCGGGCTGGAGCTCGACCAGCCAGGTCAGGTCGAACATGGCCGAGCCGGTCTCGACCAGCCGGCCCTGGTGCAGGATGACGCCGGGCGTGTGGCTGCTCGCACCCGGCGCCGAGTCGAGGCTGAAGACGACCTGGAACAACGGGTTCTCACCTCGCTGGCGCGGCGGGGCGAGCCGCTCGACGAGCAGGTCGAACGGCAGCTCGCCGTGCTCGTACCCGTCCAGGCAGGTCGCCCGCACTCGCCGTATCACGTCGCGGTAGCTGGGCTCACCGTGCAGGTCAGCGCGCAGCACGATGGTGTTGACAAAGAACCCAACCACCCGGTCGAACCCGGCCCCGGGCCGGTTGGCGAACGGTGTGCCGATCGGGAGGTCGGTCGCGCCGCTGTGCCGGTGCAGCATCACGGAAAACCCGGCCAGGGCCACCATGAACAGGGTGGCGTCCTCTTCGTGGCCCAACGCCGTGAGTGCGCCGAGCAGCTGCGGGTCCAAGGGCATCCGGATGCTCTCGCCCGCGCGGTCGAAGGTGTTCGGACGTTGGCGCTGCGACAATTCGATCCGCTGCGGTGCCTGCGCCAGCGCCTTCGCCCAGTATCGCTCAAGCCGCTCCAGGTGCTCCCCGCGCAGCCGTTCCCGTTGCAGCGCCGCGAAGTCGGCGTAACTCAGCTCGGGTGCCGGTGCGCCGCGGCCGTCGTACTCGGCGAGGATGTCGTCCAGCAGCACCCGTGCGGACCATCCGTCGAAGACCAGGTGATGTGCCTGGATGGTGAGCTCGAACTCGTCGTCGCCGAGCAGGTGCAGCGACATCCGGCAGACCGGCCCCGCGGCGAGGTCAAACGGCGCGGCCGCTTCCTCGGTGATCAACCGGTCGGCCTCTGCCACCCGGACCGCGGGATCGAGACCGCGCAGGTCCACCGGGCGCAGGGTCACCGCGCCGGCACCGACCGGCGGGAACACCTGCAGCGCGTATCCGTCCACTGTGGTGAACACGCTGCCCAGCGCCTGGTGGCGGACGCTGGCGCGGGCGACCGCATCGGCGAGCCGGGTGACATCCACGGCCCCGGTCAGCCGTAGCCGGATCGCGACGTTGTAGCGGGGATTCTCCGGGCTGAGCCTGTGCAGCACCCACAGCCCTTGCTGGCTCACGGACAGCATGTTCGCCCCGGGCGGCGCCGCGCGGTCGCGCAGCGCGTTGGCCACGAGCTGCGCGCGCCGGCGTGCCTGGGGCAGGTCGTCGTGCGCCTCGATCCCGGCCGCGCGCTGCTCGTCGATGAGCCGGGCCAGTGCTTGCACGGTACCCGCCCGCAGCGTGTCGCCGACCCGCAGCCGGATCCCGAAGATGTCACCGAGCCGGGCGAGCACCCGCGTGGCGGCCAGCGAGTCGCCACCCAGCTCGAGAAAGCTGTCGTGCGCGCCGGGGCTCGCGACCCCGAGCACCTGCGACCACACCTCGGCCACCCGCCGCTGCGTCTGGCTCTGCGGCTCGACCCACGGGGTGTCGATCGCCGGCCGGCTCAGGTCGGGCTCGGGCAGCGCCGCGTAGTCGGTCTTGCCGTTGGCCGACAACGGGATCCGGTCGACGACGACGAAGCGGGCCGGCACCAGCGCATCCGGCAGCCGGGCGGCGGCATGCTCGCGCAGGGCGGACACGCTCGGGACCTGCTCCGACTGCGCGACGAGATAGGCGACGAGCGCCTGACGGCGCGCGCCGACCTGCCGCACCTGTGCCACGGCGCGGCGGACGCCGGGGTGCGACTCGAGCACCGCTTCGACCTCGGCAGGCTGAAACCGCACCCCGCGAAGCTTCACCTCCGCGGCGCTGCCCGTGCCGATACGCCCGAGAAACTCGAGGTTGCCGTCTTCGCGGCGCGCCGCGAGGTCGCCCGTGCGATACATCCGGGTGCCCGGTGGCCCGTACGGGTCGGGCACGAATCGGGACGCGGTGGCGCCGGGGGCCGCGTGGTAACCACGGGCGAGCCCGATGCCGGCGATGTAGACTTCGCCCGGCTCGCCGCCCGTGACCGGCACCAGCCGCTCGTCCAGCAGCCGTACCGTCATGTTCGCCACCGGGCTGCCGATCGGCAACTGCCCGGCCAGCAACAGCCCCTGGTCGTGCTCGCCGCTGTGGAAGTAGGTCGCGGTGGCGGTCGCCTCCGTCGGGCCGTACACGTGCACGAGGGCCACCCCGAGCCGCGGCCAGCGGGCCACCGCGTCCGCCCGCACGGCCTCGCCGCCCATGAGCACCATCCGCACCGTCGCCGGCAGGTGCTGCCGCGACTCGTCGAGCTGCTCGACCAGCTCCTGCCAGTAGGCGGTGGTGATGCCGAAGGCGCTAGCCCCGCTGTCACGCACGATCTGCAGGAACCCCGGGATCGACCGCATCGCCTTGCGGTAGCCGGCGAACACGACGGTCGCTCCGGTCAGTACGGACGGGAACACCTCCTCCAGAAACGCGGAGAAGCTGACCGAGGCCAGTTGGAGGAAGCGGTGGCCGGGCCGCAGGGCGAAGCGGTCGGCGGCCAGCAACGCCAGGTTGACCAGCCCGCGATGGGTGATCACCACCCCCTTCGGCGAGGAGGTCGAGCCAGAGGTGTAGATGACGCATGCCGCGTTCGCCGGATCGACGGCCGGCGCCGACGGGTCGACGGCCGCGGTGACCGCGGTCAGGCTGGGCTCGGCGTCGGCATCGACGATCACGACGGGCGGCGCGGACCCGGGCACCCGATCGGCGACCGCCGCGGTGCAGACGATCGCATCCGGCGCGCAGTCGGCCAGCAGCAGCGCGATCCGGTCCGGTGGGTAGTCGGGGTCGATCGGCACCCACGCCGCACCGGCGCGCATCACCCCGACGGCGGCCACGAGGATCTCGCGCGACGGTGGCGCGATCACCGCGACCCGGCCCTCCAGCGCTACCCCGAGCCCACGCAGCCGCCCTGCCAGCGCCGCGGAGAGCTCGTCCAGCTGACCGTAGGTCAGCACGGCGCCGTCGTGCTCGGCCACCACCGCCCACGGGGTGCGCCGCACCCGATCCGCGATGACGTCGTGGACCACCTCGCCGCGACCGAAGTCGCGGGCCGGCCCGGCGAGATCGCCCATCGTCGTCGCCGTCGCGGTCATCGCAGGACCTCCTGTCCGGCCAGTACACGCTGTGCCGCGGCCACGCCGGCGCCGAGCGTCACCTGATGCCCGAGATCGGCCAGCGCCTGCTCCAGCGCGGCGACCGCACTGACGACGTCGCCACCGTCCACCCACCCGCAATGGCCTATCCGGACGGTTCGGGCAGCGTCGGCACCGATGCCGGCCGTGATCTGCACGCCGTACCGTTCGAGCAGGTGGGCCACGAGTAGCCGGGCGTCCAGCGTCTCCGGCAGGCGTGCGCCGGTGACCGCACCGCTGGCGTGTGCGGCGGCCACCGTGTGCTCAAGGCCGAGCGCACTGACGGCGGCCCGGGTCGCGGCGCAGAGCACCGAATGCCGGCGCCAGACCGCGTCGAGACCTTCGTCCAGGATCGCGGCGAGCGCCTGGTCAAGCTGGACTACCAGGCTCACCGGCGGGGTGAACGGGGTGGCGTGGCGGTCCACGATCGCCTCGCGAGTGGCCGTCCAGTCGAAATAGAACCGCGCGCCCGTGGCCCGCTCGTGCGCGTTCCAGGCCCGCTCGCTCACCGCGACGAAGCTCAGGCCGGCGGGCGTCATCAGCGCCTTCTGTCCCCCGCCGATGACCACGTCAAGGCCCCAGTCCTTGGTGCGCAGTTCGTCCGCCCCGAGACTGGACGCGGAATCCACAATGGACACCACCGTCTTGGTCGCCGCGCCGAACGCCTCCATGTCGCTGAGCGCGCCGGTCGAGGTTTCACAATGCACGCCGACCGCGGCCACGATGGCGGGGTCGCGGGCGATGGTGTCGGCGACCCGCTCGTTGTCGACCGCCTCCCCCCACCGGTGCGTCAGCTCGACGACGTCCAGCCGGAAGGCCCGGCACATGTCCACCCAGCGCTGCGCGAAATAGCCGTTGTTCGCTACCAGCACCCGATCGCCCGGGGAGAAGACGTTCTGGACCACGCTTTCGAACGCACCGGTCATGCTCGAGGTGAAGAGCAGCACGTCACCCTCGGTCAGGAAGACGTGGCGGAGTCCGTGCAGCACCCGGTCGTACAGCTCGGCAAAGCGCGGGATGCGTTCGTCGAAAACGGGCAGTGCCCCGGCGGCGAGCACCTGCGGCGGCGCCGCCGTCGGCCCCGGGACCATCAGCCGGTACCTGCTCCTCATGCCGGCGTCGCCTCCTCGCTCGGTGCCGCGAGCCGTTGCTGGACCTCGGCGTCCGACATGGACAGGACGTCCTCCACGGACTGCGCGATCTGCTCGGCCTGTTCCTCACCGCCGAGCCGATGCGCAAGTTCAGTGGCGAGGGCGCCCGGTGTGGCCGCGCGAAACAACAGCGAGGTCTCCAGCGCCACCCCGAACAGCTCGCCGACATAGGACAGCAGCTGGATGGCGAGCAGTGAATGGCCACCGAGGTCGAAGAAGTCATCGTCGACGCCGACCCCGTCGACGGCCAGGTGCTGGGCGAACGCCGCGGTGAGCAGCCGTTGCACCGCCGTGCGTGGCGGTGCCGTCGCGTTCGCCACGCCGCCCGCGGGTTCGAGCACCGCGAGCGCGTCGGCATCGACACCGCCGCTCGCGTCGAGCGGCAGTCGCGGCAGCGCCACGACGGCACGGGGAAGCATGTAGTCGGGAACCACCCCGCCGAGGAAACGCTGGACCTCGCGCAGGCCCGGGGCCTGGCAGCCCTCGGCCGCCACCACGTAGGCGGTGAGCACCGCCGGCGCGCGCCGGCGGCGCTGGATCAGCACCGCCGCGTCGGCTACGGCCGGGTGGCGGGCCAGCGCCATGGCGACCCGGCGGGTCGGCACGTGCCGGCCGTGTTCGTCCTGCCACGGTTCGGCCACCCGCCCCAGCAGCGAGATGGTGCCGTCAGGACGCCAGCGGGCCCACTGTCCCGTCCGCAACAACCGGACCCCGCTGTGGAAGGGGTCGGGCACGAACGCCCGCGCCGTGCGAGCTGGGTCGTCCGGGTAGCCCAGTGCCACCTGGTCGCCGCCGACGTAGAGTTCGCCGCGCACCCCGATCGGCTGCGGCCGCAGGTTGGCGTCCAGGACATAGAGCCGAGCCCCAGGCCCAGGTCGTCCGATCGATCGTTCGCCGCATCCGTCCAGCGGCTGGGACGTCCACGCGACCGGCCCGGACACTCCGGGCGGGGCGAACGCCCAGCACACGCCGGAACCGGCGGCGACCGAGACGTCTGCCGTCGTCACCGCCATCCGGAGCCCGGCCGAGGCCGATTCTCCGCGCGCCAGCACCGCGACGGTCGGCGCCGCCGCGGGCGGCGAGCCGTCGGTGGCAGGCAGCTGCACCGTGGCGCCGGCCAGCAGGGCCGCACCGAGCTCCCAGAGCGCGTCCGGGTGCCCCAGCGGATTGCGCACCGCCACCCGGTCAGAGCCGGTCAGGCCAAGCTCGTGCGCCGCCGCGGCGATCGCGGCGTCCAGTGCCGCGAACGTGACCGCCAGCGGACCATGGCCGGCGACGACCGGAAGGTAGGCAACCGCCGCACCGTCGACGAAGGGCAGGCCGGCCACGGCGTCCTGCGACGCGGGTTCCAGCTCCTCGACCGCGGACATCTGGGCGGCCATGACCGCCGCACCGCGGGACAGGACCGCGAGCACCGCGACGACCAGACCGGCATCGCCGAACGCCGGCACGCCGACGACGTGCCGCGGTCCGATCCCCTGCTCGCTCAGGGCCGCCGCCATCCGCTCGACCTCGCGATGCAGGACCGCGTAGCTCAGCTCTCCACCGGCGGTGACCACCGCGATCGCGTCGGGTCGCAGGCGGGCCCACCGCTCGATCGCCCGTAGCACCTCGAGCCGGCTCGACCCCTCGTCCCGGGTCGGCGCGCCGGCCCGTGAAGGCACGGCGGGCACGGCGGGCACGGCGGGCAGGACCGGCAGCGACGGGCCGACCGGCCACTCGCGGGTCAGCACCCGCCGCTCGGCATCGTCGAGCAACGGCAACGCCGAGATCGCGGTCCGCGGGTGGTGCGCGATGGCGTTGAGCAGCGTGACGAAACAACGCCCCAGCCGGGCCACCGTCGCTTCGTCGAACAGGTCCGTGTTGTAGTCGACATTGACCTGTGTATGCGTCGAGCGCATGATCGCGCCGAAGGAGAGGTCGAACTTCGCCAACCCGGTGTGCATGCCTTCGACCGCGGCGAGGGTGAGCCCGTCCGCCGTCACCCCGCGCGGCGGTTCCTCGTCGAGTGCGCAGGTCACCTGAAACAGCGGGTTGTAGCTGAGGCTGCGAGCCGGGCCGACGACCTCGACGACCTGGTCGAACGGCAGGTCCTGGTGCGCGTAGGCGTCCAGGCACACCCGCCGGATCCGATCGAGGAGGTCCACGAAGGACGACTCTGGCGCGATCTCGGTGCTGGCCACGACCGCGTTGATGAAGTAGCCGATGACGGGCCGCAGCGCTGCCCGGTTGCGGGTGTCGACGGCGAGGCCGACGTTGATCCGGCCCGCCCCGCTGCAGCGATGCATCAGCACCTGGAACGCCGCCAGATACACCATGAACGGGGTGACCCGTTCACGGCGCGCGAGGTCGCGCAACGCGTCCATGGTCGTGCCTGGAATGCAGAACGAGTACCACGCGCCGCGATAGGACTGAATCGCCTGCCTCGGCCGGTCGGCCGGCAGGTCGAGCAGGCCGTCGGCACCGGCAAGCTGGCGAACCCAGTGGTCGCGGTGCTCCGCAAGCCGTTCGCCCCGCAGATACTCGCGCTGCCACCGGGCGAAGTCGGTGTATTGCAGCTGCAACGAACCGAGGTCTTCGCCGTCGTAGGCACGCATGAGCTCGGCGAGGAAGATCTCGGTCGAGACGTAGTCGAAAATGATGTGGTGCGCCAGCAGTGCCAGCACATGCCGGTCCTGCTCGAGGCGGAACAGCACGGTGCGCAGCAGCGGCCCGCGACGCAGGTCGAACCCGGCCGAGGCCAACTCGGTGAGCCGCGTGTGCAGCCGCTCCTCGCGCTGCGGCTGCGGGCCGTCGGTGAGATCCTCCAGCGGCACCTCGATCGCCGCCGCCGGCTCGACCACCTGGACCGGCCCGCCGTCGCCGACGTCGAACCGGGTGCGCAGCGCGGCATGGCGGGCCACGACCGCCCGCACCGCACGAGCGAACCGGTCGCGGTCGAGCACACCGGTCAGCCGGCAGCGCCACGCGATGGTGTAGAGCGCGCTGCCTGGGGTGATCGCGTCGAGAAAGAACAGCCCTTGCTGCGTGACCGACAGCTCATGCACGCTCGGCCCCTGCCGCTGCGCCAACAGCTGCTCGAAGAGGATGCGCTTCTGCGGTGGCAGCGCGGCGATTCTTGCCGCGAGCTCGGCATCCGCAAGCTCTGCCGAATCCATGAATCGGGCTCCTGTCTAGAACAGCACTCGCGAGTCGGCACGCTCCCGCGCGTCTCGGGATTTGCGCAGGTCCCGGGCCACGTTGAGCCGCTTGAGCCATCGGTCGCGGCCGTCGTAGCGCGGCCGGAACGGGTTGCGACCGTGTACGGCGCGGTAGTTGTCCACGAACAGAACCTGACCGGGGGCGAGGCTGATCTCAGTCAGGCACCGGTCGAGTTGCGCCGACAGCGCCGCGAGGGCTTCCTGCGCCTGTGGGTCGTCCGGCGTCGGGTCCATGAAGTACGGATCCAGTCGCAGATACGGCGTAGCCGGGTCGCCGAACAACACGGCGATGCGAGCCGGCTGCTGGTGCAGCTGGCGGATGCGTTCGTAGCTTCGCCGCTGCGGTTCGGCCAGCTTCTCCATCCGTTCGGAGTCGATACGGTGCGACTCATCGGGGCGAATCTGGAACCGGGGCTGGAAAAGCACCTCCACCACATCGCGGGGCAGCCGAACCGCGTCGACGGGAGCGTAGGTGGTGGCGACCTGGTCGAGGTTGCGCAGACACATCATGCCGACGTACTCGGCCCGGTAGGGGTGGAACGCGTCCTCGACGTGCCACCAGATCTTCGCCGTGCTCGCGGAGTTGAGCTGCAGGTTCTCGTGACCCCGGATCGGCAGGATGTCATGCATGACCCGGCTGTTCTGTTGCGTCGCCCAGCCGAACGGCTCCCCGAGCAGGAAGGCACAGAGCAGGAAGAACCCGTCCTCCGCTATGGTGCGGGCGCCGGTGCTCTGTTGCCCCCAATGCTGCGGCGTGTCCCCGATCCGCTCGTCGTCGACCGGGTAGCCGCTGATGACGACCGCGGCGTCGGTCTCGTTGAGCCGGAACTGGCTCAGCTCGGCGCGCAGCCGCCGCGGCAGTTCCTGAGCGAACACGCTCGCCCGGGCGAGCAGCACCTCGTCCTCGATCGACTGGTGCTCCGCCACCAGGGCATCCACGACCGACCGGCAGGCGGCAACCTCGCCGGCGGTCAGGTTGATCTCCAACATCGCTACCTCGAGCTGGCCATCGACGCGGCACCGACGGCGGCACCGCCGCCGGGACGGGGACGGAACAGCACCGGGAGTCGCGTGATGCCGTTGATGAAGTTGGACCGCATGTGGGTGACCTCGCCGGCGAGGCTCATCTCCTGCACCGCGTCGAGCATCTCTTCGAGGAGGACCGCCAGCACGACCTGCGCCGGCGGGCCGCCGATGCAACGGTGCGCCCCCACGCCGAACGCCAGGTGTGGATTGGGTGTCCGCCCGGGATCGAACGTGTACGGGTCGTCGAACACGGCACTGTCCCGGTTGGCCGAGGCGACCCAGGCGCAGACCAGCTCTCCCGGTTCGAGCTGGACACCGGCGACCCGCACCGGGGCGAGCACCCGGCGCATGAGGTGGTTCGTCGGCGACGACCACCGCAGTGCCTCCTCGACGGCGCTCGGCACGAGACTCGGGTCGGCCTGCAGCCGCCGCCAGATCTGCGGTTGCCGGCACAGCTCGAGGATCAGGTGCGAGGCGACCTGAGGTGTGGTGGTGATCGCGCCCATGGCGAAGCTGTAGCAGTTCAGCAGCAGCTCATGGTCGGTCAGCGGACGGCCACCGAAGTCGATGTCGAGCAGGGCCGAGATGACATCGTCGCGGCGGTGCCGGCGGCGCTCCTGGATGAGTTCGTTGAACATCGAGAAGAGCTCAAGATGAGCGTTGCTGAGGGTGTGACTCTCCGCGCCGGCCGAGTAGGTCGGGTCGCCGGGGGCGACGCCCGCCATCGCCAGCCGCGGAATCTGCGGCCACAGCTCATGCGGAATGCCGATGACGTCACCGATCGCGGCCAGTGGCAGGTGGATGGCGAAGGCGGCGACGTCGACCACCTCACCCGAGCTGAAGGCGTCGCCGACGGCCCGGCGCACATGCTCCCGCACACGCTCCTTGCGCTCGCGCGACACCCTGGTCGACATGGTCCGCATCACCGGCAGCCGGACCCGCGCGTGGTGCGGCTGGTCCATCAGGTTGATGGTGCGACCGCCCGCGATGTCACCCTTGGCGACGGCGAGGATCGTGCCGTACTCGGAGCTGAACCGCTTGTCGTCCATGAGGATCGCGGCCACGTCGCGATGCCGGGTGGCGGACCAGAACCGGTCGCCGTCCGGGGTGTGCTGGGCCCACATCGGCGCCTGCTCCCGCAACTGGGCCCAGGCCGGGTGTTGCGACGAGGTCCGGTAGCGCTCAGGGTCGTAGAGATCTACATCCGACAGTTCCGGCAGGGAATCTGCCTCAGGATGTGCCATGCGCACAAGCACCCTCCCTCGCTGGGGGCATCGACGATGCCACGGCCGGGCGGCGGCGCGCCCTCACCGGAACCGAGCTGAAGCCATTGATCCAGTTGGAATAGAGGTGCTGCGGCGGCGCGATGACGTCCACGCCGTCGAACCGGCGCACCAGTTCCCGGAAGAAGGCGGCCAGCGCCATCCGCGACAGGGGCGCGCCGATACAGTAGTGCGGGCCGGCGCCGAAGCCGAGATGCGGACTCGGCAGTGCCCGCAACGAGAACTCATACGGGTCGGCGAAGACGGTCTCGTCCCGGTTCGCGGACGGCAGCCAGGCGCACACCCAGTCGCCGGCGGCGATCGGGACGCCGGCGAGGACGACGTCGTTGACCGCTCGCCGCACCAGGTGGAACGGCGTCGAGGTCCACCGGGCGCCCTCCTCGACCAGTGCCGGCACGAGCGTCTCGTCGGCAGCGACGCGCCGCCACAGGTCGGGTCGCTCGGCCAAAGCGAGCACGGTGTGGTTGATGACATGCGGCGTGGTCGAGTTCGCTCCAGCCATGAAGCTGTAGCAGTTGAGCAGCAGCGTGCCGTCGTCCATCGGCCGGCCGCCGGGCGCCAGCGCGATCAACGCGCTGATGAGGTCGTCACCCGGATTGGCCCGCTTGTGCGCGATGATGTCCATGAAGCAGGCGAAGATCTCGTGGTGCGAGGTGCTCAGGGTGGCCGCGGTGCTGGCGCCGACCGCGAACGCCGGGTCTTCGGGGGTCAGCCCGACGGCACTCCAGTGGGCGAGCCGGTCCCAGTACTTCTCCTCGATGCCCATCAGCTCGCCGGTGACGGCCATCGGCAGGCTGCGGGCAAGATCGGCCAGGTCTTGCTCGCCCTCGCCGAGCCGGTCGACCAGCGCCGCGACACGCGCGGTGACCCGCGGCGTCCGGTTGCGCACGACGGTATGGCTGAACGAGCGCATCGCCTGGGTGCGCAGCGCGGTATGCCCAGGCGGGTCCATCAGCGAAATCGTCGCGCCGCCGGCGGGGTCGGGCGCGCCGACCGAGGCGAGGATGGTGCCGTGCTCGGAGCTGAAGTTCCGATAGTCCTTGAGCACCCGTTCGCATTCGGCATAGCGGGTCACACACCAGAATCCGGGCTGCCCCGTCCGCTCGTGCCACCAGACCGGGGCGGTTTCGCGCAGAGTTCGCCAGGCACCGTGCTGGTCGCCGGAGCGAAATCGCTCCGGGTCGAACAGGTCGATGCCGGCCAGCGCGACCGTCTCCGGAGGCTTCGGTGTGATCCTCATGGTCAGCCGCCGACCGGCACCGGCTGCGGCTCAGGCGAGGCCTGCCGCAGGTGCTCCGCCAGCTCGGCGACGGTGGGGTGACTGAAGAAGTCGCCTGCGGACAGGTCAAGCCCCTGGGCTCGCAGCTGTTCGAGGATGCTGACGCTGCGCAGCGAATCACCGCCGAGGGCGAAGAAGTTGTCGTGGATCCCGACCACGTCGAGGTCCAGCGCCTGCGTCCACGCGGCCGCGATGGTGCGCTCAACGTGGTTGCGCACCGGCGTGAACTCGGGCAGGTCCAGCAGGTTGCCGCGCGACTTCCACGGCTGCGGCAGCGCGGCCCGGTCGAACTTGCCGTTGGGGTCCAGCGGAAGCTCCGCCAGCACGACATAGGTCGCCGGTAGGGCGTACGCCGGGAGCCGCTGCGCCGCCCAGGCGCGCAACTGCGATGCCGTCACGGTGCCGGCCGAGTCGGTGCTGCCCGTGGCAACGTAGGCGGCGAGGCGCTTGTCGTTGCCGTCCGACTCGACCGCGACGACGACGCAGCCGCTGACCGCGGGGTTGGACCCCAGTACGGTCTCGATCTCACCGAGCTCGACCCGGAATCCGCGGACCTTGACCTGACGATCCGTGCGCCCGTGGAAGTCGATCGCGCCGTCGCTCCGCACGCTGGCCCGGTCGCCGGTGCGGTACATCCGGGCACCGGGACTGGTGGCGTAGGGGTCGGGCAGGAAGACCTGAGCGGTCAGCCCGGGGCGGTGCAGGTAGCCACGTGCGACACCGTGGCCGCCGACGTAGAGATCGCCGACCGTTCCCGCGGGCACCGGCTGCAGCGTCGCGTCGAGTACGTACATGGTGGCACCGGTCAGCGGGGTGCCGATCGCGACCCGTTCCGCCGGCTCGTCCGTCCCGGCGCGGTGTAGCGAGGCGAACACTGTGGTCTCGGTCGGCCCGTAGGCGGCGTAGACCGTCCCGGCGTGCGCCGCGGCGGTGCGGATGTGCTTGGGCGAGAGCACATCGCCGCCGGTGATCAGGCTACCGACGTAGGCCAGAGCCTGCGGCGCGAAGTCGGCGAGCAGATGGAACAGCCCAGTGGTCAGGAACAACCAGTCCGGACGGTGCCGGGCGAGCTGACGGTGCAGTTCCTGGACCGAGCGCAGTGCGGCGGCCGGGAAGAGCACCACCGTGGCGCCGCGACACAGGGCCGCCCAGATCTCGAAGGTCGACGCGTCGAAGGAGACGGGAGCGAGTTGGGCGACGCGCTGCCCCGGGGCGATGGCCAGCCGGCGGTCGTCACGAACCAGCGCGAGGACGTCACGATGCTCCACGACCACGCCTTTGGGCATCCCGGTGGAGCCGGAGGTGTAGATCACGTATGCGGCTTCGCGACCGGATCCGCCCGCACCCGACGGCTCGTCGGCCGGCGGATGGTCCGCCACGGCGAGCGCGTCGACCGTCAGCACCGGAATCGAGGTCTGGCCGGCGAGTTGGGTAGCCAGCTCCGCACTGGTGACGATCGCGGCAACGCCGGCGTTGGCCAGCATGAAGTCCCGCCGCTGCTGCGGGTAGTCGAGATCGAGCGGCACGTACGCCGCGCCCGCGCGCAGCACCGCGAGCAGCGCGACGACGAGGTCGGCACCGCGAGGCAACGCGACCGCGACCGTGGATTCCGGACCGATCCCGCGAGCCTGAAGGCCGGCGGCTACGCGCACCGCCGCGTCGTGCAGCTGTCCATACGAGACGGAACTGTCGTCCGCGTCGATGGCGACGGCGTTCGGGGTCCGCGCCGCCCAGGTGGCGACATGACCATGGATGGTCGTGACATCTGGCGGCGGATCGTCATGCTCGGTCATGGCCTGTCCTCACGTCCAGCTCCGCGTGTGAGCCACCCATGGGTTCGGCGAAAACGCTAGGCCCGCGAAACCGGCGGAACATCGACGCCCGGTTGAGCGGCGACCGGCACATGTGTTGATGCCCGGGCGGTGCCGCGGTGCCTACGCTGGCCATCCTCGAACGGAAGGCCGAGGAGGGCGACGACGTGTCTGACGCTGAGGATTCGCGGACTTACCTCGTGGTGATGAACGATGAGGACCAGTATTCGATCTGGTTCGCCGATCGTGACGTGCCGGCGGGCTGGCGGGTGGAGGGAACGCGTGGCACGCGCGCGGAGTGCATCGCGCACATCGACGCCGCGTGGACCGACATGCGCCCGCGCAGCGTGCGCCTGCGGATGGAGGCCGTCTGAGCACTCGGCTGCGGGTGCTCGGCCCACTACCCGGCCCGCATCGGGAGCGGATCGCGGCGGCGTGGCCCGAAGCCGGCATCACCGACTCGGGCTACGGCGACGTGGTCCTGTCCTGGACCTACGACCCGCAGCCCGTGGTCGATCTGTTGAGCGCGGCTACTCCGCCACGCTGGGTCCAGCTGCGGTCCGTCGGCGTTGACGAACGTATCCTCGCCCTTACCGCGGCGGCCGGTACGACGCTCACCACCGGCCGCGGCGCACACGGCGTCGCGGTCGCCGAGCACGCGGTGACGTTGTTGCTGGCGGTACTGCGCGGCCTACCGGACCTGATCGGACAGCAACGCGACCGGGTCTGGCTGGTGCCGCCCACGCTGCGCGAACTCGCCGGACGCACGGTCGGCGTGATCGGGGCCGGCGATGTGGGCGGCCACGTCGCCGCGCTCATGCGGGCTTTCGGAACCTGGGTGCGGGTGCTGCGCTACCGCGCCCAGGGTCGCCTCACCGCTCCGCCCGCCCTCCCGTGGGCAGATGAACTGTACGGCCCGGATGAGCGGGATGCCTTCCTCGCCGGGTTGCAGGTCCTTGTCGTCGCGGCGCCTCTGACGCCGGCGACCCGCGGCATGCTCGGCGAGCGGGAGTTCGCACTGGTAGCGCCCGGATGCGTGGTCATCAACGTGGCCCGAGGACCGATCATTGATCACCCGGCGCTGGTGAGCGCACTGCGCAGCGGTCACCTGGGCGGCGCGGCGCTCGACGTCACGGACCCGGAGCCGCTGCCACCGCACTCTCCACTTTGGAGCGAACCGGGCGTGCTGCTCACGCCGCACTGCGCTGACCACACGCAGGCCACCGACACGCGCTTCGTGGACCTGTACCTGGACCGGGTGCGACGCTTCCGGAGCGGGCAACCGCTGGACGCGGTCGATCCGGTGGTTGGCTACTGACACGCCGGCCGGCGACCCGCTACCGCATGCCGGCCAGCAGCAGGTCCGACAGCGGCTGCGGGCACCGGGTGAAGGCGAAGTGCTCCCCTTCGAGCACGTGATACGTCACCTGCGCGCATTCCTCCCAGCCGGCGCATACCTGCGCCGCCGGCACGACATCGTCGTCGGTCCAGCCGATCACGCTCGCCGGTACGGGAAGGAAACGGCTCGCGTCGTACAGGTGCGGGCGGTGCAGTTCCAGGTCGACCCGCAGGATCGCGGCCGCGATGTCCACGAAGTCCTCCCGCGCCGGAACACCCAACTGCGTGAACAGCTGCCGCACCTCGGCGTTCAGGTCGGCGGTGCGCAGGTCGATGAAGTTGAGCCGTCCGTAGAGGCTGCGATGCGGCGCCCCCCAGCCGGAGGCGAAGACACGGGCGGGCAGGGCGAGCCCGGCGTCCTGCAGCGCCAGGACGGTGCTCAGCGCGAGCGGAACTCCCCCGCAGTGGCCGAAGAAGGCGTACGGCCGCTGCGGCTGCGCGGCGATGGTCTCCCCGAGAAACTCGACCAGCGCCGCGGTGAACTCGGCATGCGTGCGCAACGACGGTTCGCCGAAGCGATGCTCGCGACCCGGCGGCTGCAGCGCGCAGAACCAGGCATCGCCGACCGTGCGCGGCCACTGCCGGTACAGTGACGCCCCGCCGCCGGCGTACGGGAAACCGAAGAGGAGCTGATCGGCCTCGGCAGGGATCCGGTTGAGACTCCAGCGCCCGCTCGCCATTCACTGACCTCCGATGCTCGGGCATACGCTGCGCAGGTCCGAGCAGATCGCGGCGAGGATCCGCGCGTGCTCGGTGTGGACGAAGAAGTGGTCGCCCGGGTAGCTGCGCACGACGAATTCCGCCGCACACTGCTCCCGCCATGCCGCGAGCTGGCCGGGGCTGGTCGTGGGATCCGCATCGCCGCCGAACGCCGAGATGCCGTACTCCAGCGGCGGCTGCGGCTGGAACCGGTAGCCCTCGCAGACCGCGAAGTCGGCACGCAGAGCCGGCTCGATGAGCTCCATCAGCCCTGGTTCGCCCAGCACCCCCTCCGGGATGCCATTCAAGGCTCGGACGCCGGCGATGAACGCGTCCCGCGGCAGGTGGCAGATCCCCGGCAGATCGTCGGGCAGTTGCGGCGCCCGCCGGCCGGAGACGAACAGGTGCACTGGCTGCGCTATGCTCTGCCGACGCAGCTCGCGCGCCAGCTCGAAGCAGACCAGCGCCCCCATGCTGTGGCCGTAGAGGCAGTAGGGCAACGCCACAAGGTCGCGCAGCTCCGCGGCGATGGCGGCCGCGATCTGCTCCACCCGGGAGGTCGGCGGTTCGGCCAGGCGCGTCTCCCGCGCCGGCAGCCGCACCGCCCACGGCTCCAACCAGTCGGGTAGCAGGTCAGCCCAGTACCGGAACGCATTCGCCCCTGCCCCGGCATACGGCACGCAGATCAGCCGCGCCAGCGGCTGCGAAGGGGGCCGCAACCGCACCAGCCAGTCCGTCCGCGCGCTCATGACGCGCCGGCGTCGGCGTGGAAGCGGTGCAGCAGTTCGACGTAGGCCTTGCGATACACGATGCTGTACCGGTCGGCGGCGGTGTGTTTCTGCGTGTGCAGGTCGAGCGGCGCCTCGACCGGCACCTGGTTCTCCACGATCGGATAGTCCTCTTCGAAAATCTGTTGCTCGTACGCCCACATGCGGTCCATGTCGACGCCGTGCACCTCGCGTACGATCCGGTCGATACCCAGCGTCCAGAACAGCCGTACCCGCTGGCCGTCTTCGTCCAGCGGCGTGGCGAACTGGGCAAGGAACCGGCGCCCGCCATCCGGAAATCGGGTGCGCACGGTCGCCGCCATCGGCAACGCCACCCCGTGGATGAGCCGGATCTGGTTGGCCAGCGCTGCGGTGCCGTCCAGTGCGCTCCCGCCCAGGTCGGTGGTCATCTCCCACTCGAGGCTCCACCCCTGCCTGGTCACGCGATACGGGTCGACGACGCGGCAGACGTTCGGCCCCATCGATCCAGAGTGGACGAATGGGAAGTGCGCGATGTCGCGGAAGTTCTCGGTCAGCTGACGCATCCCGCAGCGCAGGTCATGCGGCACACCGTGCGAGAACGCCCAGCCGGCGTCGGGCTCGATCGTGAGCTCCGGCAGGGGCAGATACGGCTCCGCGAGGCTGGTCCAGACATGCCCATACGCCTCGGTGACCGGGTAGGTCGTGAGCTGGATGTGCCCGATCGCGCCGCCCTCGGGCAACGAGGGCACAGCAACGCATTCGCCGGTCTTCGGCGCGAACACCCATCCGTGGTACGGGCACTCGATGCCCTGGGCCACGGTGCGACCCAGCCACATCGCGACGCCGCGGTGCGGGCACCGGCCCGCCGCCACCACGGCCGTTCCCTCATGGCGGTAGACGACCAGGTCGACACCGAGCACCCGGCCGGGCAGCACCGCGTCGGTCAGGTCCTCGCTGCGGGCCACCGGGAACCAGACGTGGCGCAGGAACCGCCGCTCCACCTCGGCGAGGTCGATGGCCGCGGTCATCGGGCACCGACGAGTGCGTCGGCCAAGCGCGCCAGACCGAAGTCGAAGTCGTCGGTGGCGCAGCCGTAGCCGAGCCGGATGTGCCCGGAGTGGCCGAAGCAGGAACCCGGAACCACGAGCACCCCGTCCCTCTCGAACAGCGATTGGCAGAAGGCATCCACGTCGTCGACATGGATGCGCGGGAACACGCAGACCCCACCACCGCCCATCGGCAGGTCCACCAGCCCGGTGAGTCGCTTTGCCCAGCCGGCCAGGGTGTCCCGGTTGTACGCCGCTTGGCGCAGCCGCGCAGCGACAAGCAGGTCCGCGCAGGCGACCGCCCGAGTGGCGACGAACTCCACCAGTGGCGAGATCGCCAGCGTCATCCGGTCCCGCAGCGGCAACAGCTTGGTGAAGATGGCGGGGTCGGCGATGCACCATCCCACCCGCAGCCCTGGCAGTCCGTGCGCCTTGGACAGTGTCCCGAACGACACTGCCCGCTCGTACCAGCCGGCCGGATCGGGCAGTGGCGGCGCGTCGTAGGTCAGTTCGGCGAACGCGCCGTCCCAGACGAGGTAGCTGCCGTGCGCCGCCACCAGGTCGACGAGGCGCGCCAGTCCGGCTTCGTCGAGGCTCACTCCGGTCGGGTTGTGCGGGAAGTTGACGATCACCATGCGGGTTGCCGGGGTCATCAGCTGGGCGAGCCGATCCAAGTCAGGGGCGAAGCCGTCCTCGGGCCGCAGCACCCACCGGCGCAGCCGAGCGCCGGCAGCGACGGCGACGTCGACGAGCGCGTGATACGCCGGTTCGACCGCGACCACCTCGTCACCCGGCTCCAGCAGCGCCTGCATGACGAGGAAGATCCCCTCGCTGGAGCCGTGGGTCACGAACACCCGGTCGGCGTCGCCGCCGGCCCAGCGCTCGGCGATCGCGGCGCGCAGCGGGCGAGCCCCGAACGACTCGCTGTCGGCGAAGACGAGCTCGTCTAGCGCGCCGGGGTCGAGCCCGATCAGCTCGCGCAGCTCGCCGTAGCTCCAAGGCTGGACTCCGCTGCTGCTCAAATCGGCGCCGGCGGCGAAGTAGCGCTCCCGCAGCCACTCCTCCAGCAGCGCTGGTTGCATGCGCATGTCACTCCTCGCAATCGTTCACGCGCGTCACATGACCACGCCGCCGTTGGGGCTGAGCGTCGCGCCCACGTAGTAGTCCCCCGCGGCGGAGACGAGGAACAGCACGGTCTGAGCGATCTCCGCCGGTGACGCCCAGCGCCCGGCCGGGATCCGCCCGCGGGTCTCGTCGTTGTAGGTCACCGGATTGGCCATCAGCATCGGCGTCTCGGTCATCCCGGGCGCCACCGCGTTGACGGTGATGCCATCACCGATCAGTTCCCGCGCCAGCGCGCGGGTCAGCGCGAGCACGCCGCCCTTGGCCGCGCAGTAGTGGATCAGCCGGGCCTCGCCGGTGAACGCGAGCTCAGAGGAGATGTTGACGATCCGCCCCCATGAGCGGAAAGCCATCTGCGGCACCACGTACTTGCAGCACAGGTAGACGCCCTTGAGGTTGGTGTCGACCACCCGGTCCCACTCGTCCTCGGCGAGCTCCGTACAGCGCGCGCGGGAGATGACCCCGGCGTTGTTGATCAGGATGTCGATCGGGCCGAGCGTGCGCAGTACCTCCTCGGCCATGCCGGCGACGGCGGCCGCGTCGCGCACGTCCGCCTCGACCGCGATCGCCCGGACGCCATACTCCTGCGCCAGCGCCACCACCCGGCTGGCCTCCGCCGGCTGGCCGAAGTGGTTCACCGCGACCGCGGCTCCGGCGCGGGCGAGGGCGAGTGCGCTCTGCGCGCCGATACCCGTCGCGGCCCCGGTCACCAGGGCCACTCGCCCGGCCAGCGGTGCGCCGTCCGCCGGCGTGGAAGGGTGCTCACTCATGGCCGGGTGCCAGTACGGTCGCGGTGACGGCGGCAAGTCCGTCAACGCCAGGCTCGCGCAGCAGGCCGTAGTGGTCGGTCCGGGCGGCATGCGTGCGCACCGTCCCGCTGGTCCACTCGGTCCAGCCCCGGGTGGGATCGGCTCCGTCTGGTTGGTCCTCGGTTGCCCAGACGAGCGTGATGTCGCCGTCGTAGTCGCGCGGCGGCCGGTAACCGTTGATCGCGCGCGCGTGCGCGGTAAAGACATCGACCAGCGCCGCGAGCGTCGCCGGGTCGTCCTCGGCGCTGACCAACGACGCGGCCACCGCCCGCGACCACACCAGGTCGAGCCGCTGCCTCGGCATGAGCGGGGCGAGCTCGCTCGCGTCGACCGCGAGGTCAACGCCGCGGGCCCGGCCCCAGTCGGCGGCGAAGTCGGCGACCAGCGACGCGTCGTCGAGCGCGCCGCCGCGGTGCCAGTGCGGTGCGTAGCTGTCGAACGCGACGATCGGCACCCGCGCGCCGGTGCGGTCGCGGATGACCCGGGCCATTTCGAAGGCGACCAGCCCACCCATCGACCAGCCACCCAGGACGATACCGGCGGGGTCGGGGTAGGCGGCGAGCACCGCGTCGGCATACCGGTTCGCCATCGCCGCCAGCTCGGTCAGGGGCGCGGCGCGACCGTCCAGGCCGGGCGCCACCAGCCCGTCGACGCCGTGCCTGTGGTCGATGCGCTCGATGAGCCCGGCGTAGCACAGCACGTTTCCGCCGACCGGATGGACGAGTACGAGGACCCGCCCGCCCTGCCTCGCCCGCAGCGGGACGAGCACACCGCGTGCCTGTTCAGCCTCGCCGACCAGTTTCGCGAGCCCGGCCACGGTCGGCGTCCGGAAGATCGACCAGGCCCCGACGGCGACGCCCGCCTCCTGCTCCAGGCGGCGCATCGCCTGCAGCGCCAGGAACGAGTGGCCGCCGAGGTCGAAGAAGTTGTCGTGGCGCCCGACCCGGTCGATCCGCAGCACGCGGCCGAAGATCTCGGCGATCGAGCTCTCCAGGCCCGGCAGGGGTGCCGTGTAGGCCGCGCCCACCAGCGGCCGGGCGCCGTCCGGCTCGGGAAGCCGGTCCCGGTCGAGCTTGCCGTTGACCGTCAGCGGCCAGGTCCGCACCGCGACGAATGCGGCGGGGACCATGTACGACGGCAGCCGGCCGGCCGCGTGGGCGCGCAGGGACGTGATCGCGTCGGCGTCGTCGGTCTGCACGTAGGCGACCAGCCGCTGATCGCCGTCGCCGAAGTCGCGCGAGAGCACCACGCTCGCCCGCACCGCGGGATGGTCGGCCAGGACCGTCTCGATCTCGCCCGGCTCGATCCGGAAACCGCGAATCTTCAGCTGATCGTCGGCTCGGCCCAGATACTCGAGCTCCCCGGTGGGTGTCCAGCGGCACCGGTCGCCGCTGCGGTACAGCCGCGAGCCGTCGGCGGCGAACGGGTCTGGGACGAACCGCTGCGCCGTCAGCCCGGGTGCGCCGTGATATCCGCGGGCCACACCTCCGCCACCGACATAGAGCTCGCCCGGCACGCCGACAGGGACCGGTCGCATCGCCGCGTCGAGCACATAGACGCTGACGTCGTCGAGCGGCCGGCCGATCGGGCTGCGCAGCGCGGTCACATCGGCCGGGGTGAGCGGCCGGATCGTGGTGTGCACGGTCGTCTCGGTGATCCCGTACATGTTGACGAACCGGGGACCGCGCCGGCCGAAGTGGTCGAACCACTCACGCAACTGGACCGGTGCGAGCGCCTCACCGCCCAGCACGACCAGGCGCACCGCGAGCCGGTCGGCGACCTCCAGCGCGGAGGCGGTCAGCTCCCGCAATGCCGACGGCGTCTGGTTGACGACGGTGACCCTCTCACGTACCAGCAGCTGGGCGAACTCGTGCGGCGCGCGGGCGACGGCCGATTCGACCACGACCAGGGTGCCGCCGAACGCGAGTGCCCCCCAGAACTCCCAGACCGAGAAGTCGAAGGCGTAGGAATGAAACATCGTCCACACGTCGTCCGGCCCGAAGTCGAAGTCGGCCGCGCTCGCCTGCAGCAGCCGCACGACGTGGCGGTGGCTGACCGCCACGCCTTTGGGCCGCCCCGACGAACCCGAGGTGTAGATCACGTACGCGAGGTTGTCCGGGGCCGCCTCGGCGGGTGGGGCATGACGGGGACGCGCCTCGATTTCCGCGGCCTCGGCGGTGATGTCGACGATGCGGGTGGTGCCCGCGACCCGCCCGGCCAGCACCGTCGTCGTCAGCGCGATGGCCGCACCGGCATCGGCCGTGATCAGCCGCAGCCGCTCCGGTGGGGCGTCGGGGTCCAGCGGCAGGTACGCCGCCCCGGCTTTCAACGTGGCGAGGATCGCCACGATCTGCTCGATGCCGCGGTCCAGGCAAATCGCGACCGGCGTCTCCACCCCGGCTCCCGCCTCGATCAGGTGCCAGGCCAGCTGGTTGGCTCGTGCCACGAGTTCGCCGTAGCGCAGCTGCTGGGCACCGGCACGCACTGCGACGGCGTCGGGCCGCCGGCGGGCATGGGCGTCGACGAGGTCCGGCAGGACTTGCGGCACCCGGTGCACGACCCGCGCCGGCAGGCAGGGCAGCTCGTCGTCGTCGCGGGCCAGGCTGAGTGCGGACAGGCGCCGCCCCGGATCGGCGAGCGCGTCGTCGAGGAGCGAGCCGAAGTGGTAAGCGAGCCGCTGGACCGTGGCGCGTTCGAAGACGTCGGTGCTGTACTCCAGCAGCACGACCGCGGCATCATCGTCCGGCCAGATGTGCAGCGAGAGGTCGAACTTGGCGTTGACCACGGTCACCTCGGACGCCTCAGCGGTGAGACCGTGCAACGCGAACTGGCCGCCGGGGGCGTTGTGCACCGCCAGCAGGACCCCGAACAGCGGTGTCGTGGTCAGGTCGCGGTCCGGCCGCAGCACCTCGACCAGATGCTCGAACGGCACGTCCTGAGCCTCGAATGCCTCCAGCGCGCGCACCCGGGTGCGGGCGAGCAGCTCAGCGAAGGTCGGGTCACCGTCGAGGTCGCCCCGCAACACCAACGTGTTGACGAAGAAGCCGATGATCGGCTCGAGTTCGGGTCGGACGCGACCGGCCACTGGCGAGCCGACGCAGACGTCGCTCTGCCCGCTGTAGCGCGACAAGAGGGCCTGGAAGCTGGCCAGCAGCACCATGAACGGCGTCGCGCCGGCAGCCGTGGCGACCCGCTCCACGGCGCTCCAGGTCCCAGCGGGCAACCGGTGCTGCTCGACCGCGCCGCGCATGGACCGCTCCCCGACTCGGGTCCGGTCGGTGGGCAGGGCGATGGTTGGCGGCGCGCCGGCGAGCCGGTTCTTCCAGTAGTCGAGCTGGCGCTCATAGCCGCCGCCCTGATGCCGGCCGCGCTGCCAGACGGCGTAGTCGGCGAACTGGATCGCGAGTTCGGGCAGACCGGAGGGGCGCTCGTGCACGAACCCGTGATAGAGCGCGGCGAGTTCGCTGAACAGGATCGACGTCGACCAGCCGTCAAAGGCGATGTGGTGCACCGTCATCACGAGCACGTGATCCTGCGGCGCGAGGCGCAGCAGGCGCGCGCGCAGCAGCGGACCGGTGCGCAGGTCGAACGGGCGACGCGTCTCGGTATCGATCATCGCGGGGACGGCCGACTCCCGCGGCGCGCCCGGCACCTCGTCGACCGGGAGTTCGAAGGGCTTCGCCGGCGCGATGATCTGCATCAGCTCGCCGCCGGAGTCGTCGAAGCCGGTGCGCAGCGATTCATGCCGGCGCACCAGTTCCTCGAATGCCCGGCGTAGCGCCGCCACGTCGAGCGGCCCGCGCAGCCGCTCCACCGCGGGGATGTGGTACGCGGCCGTCTGCGGCGCGATCTGCTCCAGAAACCACAGTCGTTGCTGGGAGTACGCGGCCGGGAACACCGCCGGCCCGTGCGCCGGCCGTGGTTGGGCGAGCACCGGCTCCTCGATGACACCGTCGGCCGGGTCGCCGGCAGGTGCCTGAGCCAGATGCTCGGCCAGCGTCGCAACCGTCGGCGACTGGAATATCGTCCACAGTGGAAGTGCGCGGCCGGCCGCCTGGCGCAGCCGGGCGGTCACTCGGGTCGCGAGCAGCGAGTGGCCACCGAGCTCGAAGAAGTTGTCATGGACGCCGACCCGGGCCAGCCCCAGCACCTGTGCCCACACGCCGCTGATCAGTTCCTCTTCGGGGGTGCGCGGTGCGACGTAGGCCTCGTCCACCTCGCGGTGCAGCACCGGCGCCGGTAGCGCGGCCCGATCGAGCTTGCCGTTGCGGGTCAGCGGCAAAGCCTCGATCGTGACGTAGTGTGCCGGCACCATGTACGACGGGACGATATCGCCGAGGTAGGTGCGCAGCTGGGACGCGGTCGGCGCGGTCGTGCCCGACGCCACGAGGTATGCCACGAGTCGGCGGTCACCGTCGACGTCGTCGCGTACCACGACGGCGGCCTCGCGCACCTGTGGGTGGCGGATGAGGCCGGCCTCGATCTCCTCCAGCTCGATCCGGTAGCCGCGGATCTTGACCTGGTGGTCGGCCCGGCCGAGGTACTCCAGCTGTCCGTCGTTGCTCCACCGCACGACGTCGCCGGAGCGGTACATGCGCGAGCCGGCCGGCCCGAACGGATCGGGCAGAAAGCGGTCCGCGGTCAGGCCGCCGCGGTTGAGGTAACCGCGGGCCAGGCAGTCGCCGGCCAGGTACAGTTCGCCGCGGGCGCCCTGCGGCACGGCGCGCAGCGCGGCGTCCAGCACGTACACCCGCGATCCGCCGACGGGGCGGCCGATCGGCGGGTGCACCGGCCAGGCGGCGCGGTCCTCGCGTAGGGGGTACGACGTCACCACGCCGGTCTCGGTCGGGCCGTAGTGGTTGTGCAGCCGCCGGCGCGGGTCGCGCTGGAAGAATCGGGCGAACTCCTCGCTGATCACCAGCTGTTCCCCGGCCTGCGCGATGTCCGTGAGGTCCGGCAGCGAAAGGCCTTGCTGGCTCGCGGCCGCGAGTACCGACTCGATGACAAGGTTCGGAGCGAAGAGCACGTTGACGCGCTCGTGCTCCAGCCACCGCGCGAACGCGAACGGGTCGCGCCGGGTCTCCTCGTCCACAATCGACAGACACTGTCCGGACAGCAGGGTGCCGAGGATCTCCTGGACCGACACGTCGAAGGTGAGGGACGTGAACTGGGCCACCCGCCGCCCTGGCGCCGCCGGCATGGCCTGCGCCTGCCATTGCAAGACCCGCGACACCGCCCCCGCGCACATCAACACACCCTTCGGCGTGCCGGTCGACCCGGAGGTGAACAGCGAGTAGACCGGACTCTGCGAGGTGAGTTCGCCGCGCCGCTCGGACTCGGACGGGTTGTGGCTGGGCGCGGCGAGCACCCGAGCCCGGGCCGGTTCTTCGTCCAGGCACAGCCGCATAACGTCGGGGTGATCGGGCACCGCGGCCGCGACGTCACCGCTGAGCAGCATCACGGCGGGCCTGGCCTCGGCAAGGATGGTCGCGATCCGGGCCTGGGGCAGCGTGACGTCGATCGGCAGGTAGGCGCCGCCCGCCTTGAGGATGCCCAGGATGGCGGCGATCTGCCGGGTGGAGCGGGTGACCGCGAGGCCGACCTGGCTCTCCGGCCCGACGCCGGACTCGATCAGCAGGTGCGCCAACCGGTTGGCCCGCAGGTTGAGTTCCCGGTACGTCATCGTGTCCGGGCCGCAGCGCACCGCGACCGCGTCGGGGGTGCGGGCCGCTTGCTCCTCGAACTGCACGGGCAACGCCGCCGGCACGGGCGCGGCCGGTGTGCCGGCAGCGCCCCAGTCATACACCAGCCGCCGCAGCTGCGGCGCGGTCACGCCGCTCAGCTCGTGAATGTCGCGCCGCGGGTCTTCGACGATCTCGCGCAGCAGCAGTTCCATGCTGTCCATGAAGCGGTGGATCGTTTGCCGGTCGAACAGATCGGTGCTGTACTCCCAGGACATCGTCATGCCGTCCGCGCCGCGCCAGGCCATCACGGTGAGGTCGAACTTCGCGACCGTGAGCTCGGGCTCGATGATCTCGACGTCCAGCCCGGGCAGGCTGGCGCCGTCCTCACCGGGCGCGTTCTGCACGACGAACATGACCTGGAACAGTGGCGAGTGACTGATCGTGCGCTCCACCCCCACCGCGTCGACGACGTGCTCGAACGGGACGTCCTGGTGCTCGTAGCCGACGAGGCAGGTATCGCGCACCTGGGCCAGCAACGAGTGGAAGCTGGTGGCCCGCGACATGTCGGTGCGCAGCACGAGCGTGTTGGCGAAAAGCCCGATCAGGGGCTCGAGCTCCGGGCGCACCCGGCCGGCGACCGGCGTGCCGATGCACAGGTCGCTCTGCCCGGTGTGCTGGAACAGCAGCACGTCGAACGCCGCGAGCAGGAGCATGAACTCGCTGACCCGCTCGGCGCGCGCCAGTGCCCCGATGGCGTCGGCCAGGTCGTCAGGCAGCCGACGGATCTCGCTCGCCCCGGCGACGTCGCGAGCCCACGGCCGGGCCCGGTCGGTCGGCAGGTCCAGCACCTGCGGTGCGTCCGCCAGCTGCTGGCGCCAGTACTCCAGCTGGGACCGATGGCGCTGTGCCTGGTCTGGTTCACGCTGCCAGAGCGAGTAGTCGAGGTACTGGATCATCAGCTCGGGCAGGGGTACGGCCCTGCCGCGCAGCCGGGCGGCGTACAGCGTCTCCAGCTCGCGCAGAAAGACCCCGATGGACCACCCGTCCGCCACGATGTGGTGAAACACCGCCGAGAACACATGAGTGCGTTCGTCGACCCGCAGCAGGCAGGCACGCAGCAGTGGCCCGGTGGTGAGGTCGAACGGCTGGCGCTGCTGCTCGTTGAGCAGGTCGCGCACGGCGGCCGCACGGGCATGCTCCGGCCGGTCCGTCAGGTCGATGACCGGGACGTCCACCGTGCCCGGCGGTGCGACGGCCTGCTGCGGCTCCGGCTCGCCGGCGGCGAACGTGGTGCGCAGCGCCTCGTGCCGTGCCACGATCTCGCCGAGTGCCCAGCGCAGCGCCGCGTGGTCGAGCTCGCCCCGCAGCCACATCGCCAGCGGGAGGTTGTAGAAGTATCCGTTGGGAACCAGCTGGTCGAGGAACCACAGCCGTTGCTGCGCATACGACGCCGGCACCACGACGAGGTCGGTCTCGTTCTGTTGATCGACTGACATGTAGGCCCCCATCGCTAGGTCAGCGCGGCGTGCTCGTGTGGTGTCTCATCGGGCCGGTGCGACCGCGTCCGGTAGCGGTCTCGGTCAATACGCTGGATCGGCGTGGCCCCGCCGCTGCTCGGCCGCTCCAGCAACCGGTCGAGCTGCGCGGCCAGCTGCTCCACTGTGGTCGCGACGAACAGCGTGTTCACCGGCACATCGACCTTGAGTGCCTCCCGGAGCCGGGCCACGACGCGCACCGCGAGCAGTGAGTGCCCGCCGAGGTCGAAGAAGTCGTCCCGGACATCGATCAGGTCCCGGTCGAACACCGCTCGCCAGGCCTGCACGACCGCCGCCTCGGTCGGGGTGCGCGCCGCGACAACGCCGGCTCGGGGCGCTGCCGGGCCGGGGGCCGGCAGCGCGCGCCGGTCGAGCTTGCCGGCCGTGGTGCGGGGCAGCTGTGGAAGCGCCACGAAGGCGCCCGGCACCAGATAGTGCGGCAGGACCGTGGCGAGCCGGCCACGCACAGCCGGCCAATCCGGCTCATCGCCGACCGGCACGCAGTACGCGACGAGTTGGCGGTCGCCAGGCCGGTCCTCGCGCACGATCACCGCGGCCTCACGGATTGCGGGGTGCGCGAGCAACGCCCGCTGCACCTCCGCCGGTTCGACGCGGTGGCCGCGCACCTTGAGCTGGTCGTCCTCTCGACCGAGGTACTCGAGCACGCCGTCGGCGCGCCAGCGCGCGACATCGCCGGTGCGGTACATGCGGGCACCGGCGGTCGGCGTGAACGGATCCGGCACGAACGCCGCGGCGGTGAGGCCGGGCCGGCCGAGATATCCCCGGCCCACCTGCGCGCCGCCGATGTAGAGCTCGCCGGACAGGCCCATCGGCTGGAGATGGCCGCTTGCGTCGAGGACGTAGACGCGGCTGCCGGTCGCCGGCCGGCCGATCGGCACGCCGTCGCCCGGGGCGCACTCCCATCGCGTGACGTCGATGGCGGTCTCGGTCGGACCGTAGTGGTTGACCAGCGGCGCGTCGAAGCGGTCCCGGTAGGCGCGCTGCAGTGGCTCGGTGAGCGCCTCACCGCCGGTCATCACCAGCCGCAGTGACGCGCAGCGCCCCAGCGCCGCCGGCTGCTCGACGAATCCCTCCAGCAACGACGGGACCACATGCAGCACCGTCACGCCCTCGGCATCGATGTGGCGCATCAGCGCCGCCGGGTCGCGATGGCTGTCCGGCGGTGCGAGCACGACGCAGGCTCCCGCGATCAGCGGCCACAGCAGCTCGCGGACCCAGTCGTCGAAGCTCGGCGGTGTGCGGGCCAGGACGCGATCCGACCCGTCAAGCCGGTATGTCTCCTGGACCCAGTTCAGGTGCGCGACGATGCCGCGATGGGTGTTCATCGCGGCCTTCGGGTGGCCGGTCGAGCCGGAAGTGAACAGCAGGTACGCGAGGTTCGCCGGGACCGTCGCGGCGTTCACCGGCGCCTCGGAGGCGGCGGCGATCCGGGCCGCGTCCAGATCGAGCCGGACGAGCTCGATCTGCCCGCCGTCGTCAAGATCGGCCGGTTGGGCATCCCCGCTGGTGACCACCAGACTCAATCGCGCGTCGCGGGCCAGCGCGGCGACCCTCTGCGGTGGGTGTTCTGGATCCAATGCCACCACCGCGCCTCCGGCGCAGAGAATGCCGACCAGCGCGATCACCTGCTCCGGCGAGCGGGGCAGGCACAGCCCGACCGCCGTCTCCGGCCCGACACCTCGCGAGCGCAGGTACCGCGCCAGTTGGTTGGCCCGCCGCATCAGCTCACGCATCCGCAGCTGCTGACCCTCATAGCGCACCGCCACGGCGTCCGGAGCTTGGGCCGCTCGGGCGGCGATCAGGTCGTGCACGCACTGTCCATCGTGGACGGGGGCCGGGGAATTGGGGGCGAGGACGCGTTCGCGTTCCGCCGCGTCGGCCAGGCCGATCGACGAAATACGCGCTGACGGATCGCCCAGGCCGAGGCGTAGGACCCGTTGCAGGTGGCGCGCCAGCCGCTCGATCGTGGCGGGTTCGAACAGGTCGGTGCGGTAGCCCAGGGTGGCCCGGATCTGGCCGGCGGAGTCGTCGATGTCGAGCATGAGGTCGAACTTCGCCTCGCCCGCGTCGACCCGCTCGACCGTCACCCGCAGCCCTGGCATCGCGACCACCAGGTCGTCGGTGCTGGCCACGTCGACCATCACCTGCAGATACGGGGTGTGGCCGGCGCCGCGATCCGGCCGTAGCCGCTGAACCAGGTGGTGCAGCGGCAACTCCTGGTGTGCCAGGGCGTCGAGCACGGTCGTGCGCACCCGCACCAGATGCTCGCAGAAGGTGGGATCGTCGGACAGGTCTGCCCGCAACACCACAGTGTTGAGGAACATGCCGACCACCGGCTCGCTCTGCCGCTGCGTCCGCCCTGCCACTGGTGTTCCCACCACGATGTCCTCTTGGCGGCAGTAGCGCGCCAGCACGACCTGGAACGCCGCGAGCACTGTCATGAACGTCGTGGTCCGCTGCTCCCGGGACGCGTCCCGGATGGCGGCGACCACGTCGTCGTCGAAGCGGAAACGGACCTCGGCGCCGTCGAAGGACTGCTCCGCCGGCCGCGGATGGTCGGTGGCGAGGTTCAGGTAGGACGGCGCCCCGTCCAGCCGGGCCAGCCAGAACCGCAGATCCCGCTCGTACTCCGGGGTGCCGAATCGTTGCTGCTGCCACGCGGCGTAGTCGCCGTACTGGATGTCGAGCTCGGCGAGTCGGGGCGGGCTCGCCTGCACACCGGCGCGGTAGAACTCCGCGAGCTCGCGCAGCACCACGCCGATCGACCAGCCGTCGGCAACGATGTGGTGCACGGTGAGGATGAGGACGTGGTCGTCGGTCGCCACCCGCACCAGCGCCGCCCGGAGCAGCGGGCCGGTCGCGAGATCGAACGGTTCCCGGGCGATCCGGCGCAGTGTCTGCGCCAGCTCCGCCTCGCGGTCGGCTCCGGGCGGCGCGGTCAGGTCGAGCACGTCCAGGCCGACGCGCCGGGCGGGGCCGACGAGCTGGGTCACGACGCCGTCGACCTCGCGGATCGTGGTACGCAACGACTCATGGCGGGCGACCAGCGCGGTGAGCGAATCGCGCAACGCGGCCACGTCGAGCGCGCCGCGCAGTCGCAGGGCGGCGGGCAGGTTGTAGGCGGCGGTCGGCCCTGTCGCCACGTCGATGAACCACAACCCCTGCTGCAACGAGCTTGCCGGCGCGGAGGCACCTTCGGCCCGCCGAGGGATGACCGGCCCCGAACGGCCACCGCCTCCGCGAAGGCGACGGAGAAGCTCGAGTCGCTGCGCGGAGGCGGTGGATGCGGAGTCAGCGGTCACGGCCTCGATTGTAGGTAGGACGCTACCGCATCGAATCATTCCGTTTGTTGAGCCACCGTCAACACATCACGGATCGGCGCATCCACGCCGCGCTCGTCGGCGCTGGTCTCGGCGCTGGTCTCGGCGCCGACCGGCGGCTGGTTTCGCTGCTGCGACGGGCCTTCCGGCGAGCGGCGCAACCACCGCCGCACCGGGGCGAACGCGGCCTCCGAACCCAGCAGGACCGGTGCGAGCAAGATGGCCAGCACGCCGGTCAGGCTTCCCGCGGCGAGCATGCCCTCAACCGGAAGCACCGCGAGCAACAGCGCCGCCAGGGCGAAGCCGATGCCGTTGGCGGTGTCAATCAATGCGAATCCCTCAACCTGGCGATCCTTCGGGATGACCAGGCCAGCCGCGTACGAGCGCACCGTGTTGATCGGCGCGGTCCACACACCCAGCAGGAAGAAGCCAGCCACGATCGCCGGCCAGCCGGGCCCGAACGCGATCAGCGCGCAGCTGCCCACCATCAGCACGATCAGCCCGACCGCCTGCACGTTGTTGCTCAGCCGGATCCTGTTGCTCCACACCGCGTAGGCGATTCCGGAGACGGCGCTTGCGCCGGCGAGCACGGCGATCAGAACGGCCGCCACGGCGTTGTTGGCGCCCAGGTGCAGCGCCAGCGGCAGCGCGCCGGTTTCGGCCGTCCCGAGCAGGTGGCCGAACGCGATCGCCACCAGCACCCAGAACACGTACTCGCGGTTGCGCCACAGCGAGCGCCGCCGCTGCGCGCCGACCGGCCGCGCCGTCTCCAGGTCGGGCGTCGCCGCCTCGGGTATCGCCGCCGGCGACCCCTCCGGCCGCTGTCCCGCCGGCTCGGGCGGCTGCGCTACCGCCGCCGACCGGCCCGCACGACGGTCCCACAGCAGGATCGCGCCCACCGCGGAGAACACCGACATCAGGATGACCGGGGCCAGACCCCCGCCGAATGCGGCGACCGTAACGAGGAAGGGGGCGGCGACGATGACCAACTCCACCATCGAGGAGTCGATCGCGAGTGCCTTTGGCAGCATCTCCTCGGGCACCGTGCGGCCGAGCATGACCCGCACGATCCCGCCGGCGCCGGAACCGACGCACGAGAACACGGTGACGACGACAACCAGCAGCCAAGTCGGCGACTGCAGCGCGAACAGGCCGGCGAGCACCAGCCTTCCGAAAGCGCTGAGCAGCAGTGAACGCGGGGCCCAGCGGGCCACGCCCAAGCGGTCGATCACGCGCCCGGCGAACGGCGCCGAGAGCTCGCCGACGACCAGCATGACGGCGAGGACGATCGCTCCTAAACCGGGGCCGCCCATCAGGTGGACGCTGGCCAGCACGTACGCCATCGGTGCCATGAACGCCGGCAGCCGGATGAGCTGGGTCGCGAGCGACCAACGCCAGTAGCCGCCGTGGGTGAGTAGTCGACGCAATGGAACCTCTGCGGTGCTGGCCTTCATGCGTGCCTCCTATCCGGCCTGGCGAAGCCCATTTTCCCCGGCCTGGCGAAGTCCGGTCTGGAACCCGTACAGGACGGCCTCCGTGCGGCTACGAAGATTGAGCTTGGTGAGGATGTGATAGACGTGGCTGCGCACGGTCGTCTCCTGGATGCGCAGCTTGCGCGAGATCTCCGCGTTGGAGGCGCCGACGCCGAGCAGGGCGAGCACTTCCTGCTCGCGCTCACTGAGCTTGGCGGTCGGCACGTCGGGCTGGCGGGTCGGCTGGCTGAGCCGGTCGGCGAGCCAGTCGAGCAACTGGCGCGCCAGCACCGGCGAGAGGTACGCCTCGTTGCGGGCGACCGATCGGACGGCGTGCGACACATCGGCCGGCGCGGTCTGGCTCGCGACGAAGCCGCGAATGCCGGACTGGACAAAGGGAATGAAGGCCTCCTGGTCCGAGGCACGCAACATGACGACGAACTGACATCGCAGGCGGCTGGCCATGGCGGCCAGGTCAGTACGCTCGGGAAAGGGCTGAGCCACGCCCATGAGCACGACGTCGAACTCGTGCCGGACGGACTCATGCATCAGCTGGCTGCTCGTTTCGACTTCGCCGACGACTTCGACGTTCGCCTCGCGAAGGCTGGACTTGAGGCCCTCCCGGACCAGGGGTTCGCTCTCGCAGACTACGACCCGGACTGGGCGCACGGAGCGGTTAACGTTGTTCTGCATAGCCTCTGGCCTGCGACCCTAATCGATCCGTCTCCTTCGTTCGGGGCGGCTAAGTCAGACCGAGCGGGGTCGGGTTCGTTATCGAAGAGCCCACTGGCATGGCGTTCCTCCTGTGAAGATGATCAACGAGGCGTGAGTCTAGCGACGCGGGCGCCGGAACGATAGATGTCTTTATAATGGCCTTAAGGAAACGAGGCCTGTCGTTATAACTGGCTTAAGGATCCGGGCCGGTTGGCGGTCGCGGTAGTGAAGGGATGACGCAGGGCGACTGCGGCGAAGACGGTTGTGGTGGGAATGCCGCTACCCGCAAGGTGATCGGCATGTCTCTAGCCGAGGGCGCGGGTCAGCTGGCGGGCCAGTTGAGCCGGCTCGGCGCGCCCCACCGCGACGGCGGTGCACCCCACCCACTGCGCCGCCTCTTGAACGGCCTCGGCGAGCCGGCCCACTTGCTGCGCGCCCGCCGGCGGCTCGAGGGCTACCTGGTGCAGCACCAATGTGTTGCCCTCCCGCGCGGGGTCCACCCGACCGATGATGCGTTCCCCGGACAGCACCGGCATCGCGAAGTACCCGTTGACGCGCTCATGCTTCGGACGGTAGGCCTCGAGGAGGACGACGACGCCGAACAGCCGCCGCATCCGGTCGCGGGTCCAGATCAGCGAGTCGAACGGCGACAGCAGCGTGGTGCGCGGGCATGGCGGTGCCGCTTGCTCAAGCGAGGCGGCCTGCGTCCAGGCGACGTCGTCCCAGCCCTCGACCCGCACCGCGACCAGGTCGCTGCGCTGCAGCGCGCGATCGACCGCCCGCAGGCGCAGCCAGTAATAGTCGGCGATGTCATGCCGGGTCGCCACCCCCATCGCCCGGACGGCGGCGTGAACCAGATAGTCATGGCACGCGTCGTCGTCCGGATCGGCCCGCAGCACCTGCCCGGGCAGGACGCGGTGCGGCAGGTCGTAGACACGCTTGAAGCCCTGCCGCTGCGTGCAGACCGCCTCCCCGGTCCCCCACAGCCACTCGGCCAGCACCTTGACCCGCGATGGATTGAACCAGCCGGGTCCACCTTTCGCCCCGCCGAGATCGGTCACGGTCACCGGTCCATCGGCCAGCCGGGCGCGGACCTCGGCCAGTACCGGGTCGGCCTGCAACTGCGCGCTGGTCTTCGCCAGCTTCTCGCGCCGGCGGAACGCGAAGTACGGCCACGCGGCGGCGGGGAGCAGGCAGGCCGCGTGTGCCGGATACTCGAACGCGCCGGCCCGCCCGGTGCGCCAGTAGGCGTGCTCGACGCTGGCCCGCCCGACCGGACCGAGCCGGGCGTACCCGACAAGCTCGTGGGAGCGAGCGAGCACCGCGATCGTGTCGAGCTGCACCGCACCGACCGCATCCAACATTGACGTCGCGTCGGTGAGGCCGGCGAAGCCCTGGGCCCGAACCGCGAGCCGGGTCGCCTCGCTCGCGGACAGACTGGGCAGGCTCGCGCCCGCGAATCGATCGTTGCCCATCGGCACCGCCCTGACCGTCATTCGCCGGCCAGGGCGGTGCGGGCGGCCGCGCTCAACGCGTCCGCTACAGCGCCTACACTGGCCGGCTCCCACATCGAGTAGTGATCGCCGGGCACGACACGCTCCACAACCGGACCGCGGCACCACTCGTGCCACCCGGCCGTCGGCTCGGTCGAGGTGGCGCCGCGGATGAGCACCGCCGGCCCAGACCACACTCGGGCCCGGTAGGCCCGGTAGGCGCGCATGTTGGCCCGGAATACCGCGTAGCGCCGCTGCCGCACATCCGGTTCGAGGGCGTCGGCGGTGATGCCGTAGCCGGCCAGGTCGCGCGTGAAGGCCGCCGCGACCTCGTCCTCGTCGGGGCTGGCGAAGGTTCCTGGAACGGCGCCATCGACGAGGGCGAGCAACACTACGCGGGCACCCGCCGCCGTGAGCTGATGCGCCATCTCGAACGCGACCGTGCCGCCGAAGGACCAACCCGCCAGCAGATACGGCCCGTGTGGCCAGCGCCGCCGGATCGCGGTGAGGTAATGCGCCGCGAGTTGCTCGACACTGCCCGATGGTGGTGCCGAGCCGGACAGTCCCGGACCCTCGAAGCTCACCGCGGGCTGATCGGCCGGCAGCAGGGTGCGCAGGCCGAGGTAGGCGTACGGCGAGCCGGAGACGGCCGGCACGAGAAACAACGGCGGCTGGCCGCCGTCGGGCTTGACCACCACAGTGGTATCGGCGGCAACGGGCGACACTGGCGCGGCCGACTGGCGCAACTGCCGCAGCAGGCGCAGGCGATCAGGCGGGATACCGACCGTCACCACATGACCCGCGCGATCTCGGCGTCGTCCATCTGCTCGATGCGCTCAAGCAGTGCCAGCGGGTCCACCGGCGCCGCGTCCGGCGTGCCGCCGGGTGCCGGTCCGGTCGTTCCCGCCGGCGCCGGGCGCGCGCCGGAGAGCAACTCGCCGATGGCGGCGATGGTGCGCGCGGCGAGCACCTCCCGCGGGTGCAGCACCACACCGATCGACGCGCTGACGCGCTGGGCGAGGAGCACGACATCCAGTGACCGCAAGCCGGCATCGATCAGGTCGTCGTCGATGCCGACCGGCATCTGGTGCGCCCGGTGGGCCGCGAGCAACTCCGCCACGATGGTCGCGAGCAACGCCTGCACGGGCGTACTCGGGGCCCGGAACTCCTCGGCCGTCTGGGCGCCGCGCAGCAGCGCCCGCAGCGCCGCGCGGTCGATCTTGCCCACCGCGGTCAGCGGCAGCGCGTCGATCGGGGTGAAGTGCGCCGGAACCAGGTTGCCCGGGACGATACCGGCCACATGTGCGCGCAGCGCGGCGACATCGACGGTTCCCGCCGCCAGCACGACATGGGCGACCAGGCGCCGAGGCCCGGTCGGCGGGTCGACAAGGGTGACCGCCGCCTGACTCACGTCGGAATGGCTCGCGACGGCGGCCTCGATCTCCTCCAGCTCAACCCGAAGGCCGTTCAGTTTGACCTGGGTGTCGATGCGGCCGAGGAATCGGATCTGGCCGGTCGGCGTCCATTCGCACAGGTCACCAGAGCGGTACAGCCGTTGCCCCGAGTGCCACGGGTCGGGGACGAACCGCTCGGCGGTGAGTCCTGGCCGGTTGAGGTAGCCGCGGGCCAGGCCGGCCCCACCGATGAACAGCTCGCCCGGCACGCCTGCCGGACATGGCCGGCCGGCCGGGTCGAGGATGTAGGTGAGGCGGTTGGGCATCGGCCGGCCGATCGGTGGTTGCGCGGTCCAGGTCCGGTGTTCGCACTCGTATGCGGTGCAGCCGACAGTCGCCTCGGTGGGCCCGTAGCCGTTGATGAACCGCCGGCCGGGTGTGTTCCAGTGATTGACGAGCTCGGGTGTGCACACGTCGCCGCCCACGACCACGTAGCGCAGCTGCGGGCAGGCGCTGGCATCCACCGTGTTCAGGATGGCCGGCGGGCCGAACACACAGGTGATGCCCTCGCGAGCGATGAGCGCACCCAGCTCGGCCGGCGACGACCGGGTCCGGGGCGGCGCGATGACCAACGTGGCACCGCTGGTGAGCGCGGTGAAGATCTCTCCCTCGGCGAAGTCGAAGACGAGAGTCATGTGCTGCAACATCCGGTCGCCCGGCCCGAGGTCGAACAGCCAGCGCGGCCAGAGGACGAAGTTGGACAGCGATCCGTGTTCGATCAGCGCACCCTTCGGCTGCCCGGTGGAGCCGGAGGTGAAGAGCACATAGGCCAGCGCATGCTCGTCGGCGAGTTCGGCGAGCTGAAGATCTGTCGTGCTGGCCGCCTCAAGATCCGGCGATTCGGTGTCCATCGTCAGCGTGGCCCAGCCGGTCGATGCCGGCAGCCGATCCGCCAGGGCCGCGTGCGTGATCACGGCACGCGCGGCGGTGTCGGCCAGGATGAACTCGAGCCGCCGGGTCGGGTGCTGCGGGTCGAGCACGGCGAAGGCGCCACCGGCCCGCAGGACGCCGAGCATCGCGACGACCGCGTCAATGCCGGGATCGAGCAGGAGCGCGACGATGTCGTCGCGGCCGACGCCGAGCCGGCGAAGCCGCCGGGCCAGCGCCTGCGCCCGGCGGTCCAGCTCGCCGTAGGTCACCGTGACGTCGTCGCAGCGCAGTGCGATGGCATCCGGCCGGCGTCGGGCGTGCTCGCGGATCTGCACGTGCACCGGCTCCCGCGGATAGTCCACGGCCGGCCCCTGCCAGACGGCCATCAGTTGCGTCTGTTCGTCGTCGGTGAGCATCGCCAACTCGGACACGGCCGCGGTGGGGGATCCGGCCGCGGCGGCGGCGAGCACATCGATGTGCCCCAGCAGACGTTCGATGCGGCCGGTGTCGAAGACGTCGGCGTCAAACAGCGCGGACACAACGGTGTCCTCGCCCGCCGCCTCGAGGATCAGCTCGAGTTCGGCGCCCGCCACCGGGTGCCCCCGCCCGACGGTCTCGGCAATCCGGCCCGGCCACGGCCTGGCCGGCTGTTCGGCCGCGACGGTGGTGACAGCGACCCGCGCCGGCGGTTGCGGCAGGCTCGGCAACGCTCGGCGCAATGCGTCCAGCGTCGGCAGTGGATGCTCCGTGGCCGCGCGGCAGGCCGCCGTGACTCGGTTGACGGCTTCGGTGAACGTCGGGTTGTCGCCCAGCTGGAGTCGCAACAGCGACCCGGCCGCCGGGTGCGGCAGGGTGTGCGGTTCCGCCGCGTCGTGGCGGTAGCCGACGGTCACATCGGGCTGGCTGCCGTGGCGGGACAGGACAACGAGGGCGGCGGTGAGCACGTGCTCGGTGGCGCGCGAGCCGAGGCGCCGGCTGGTCCGCCCGGCAGCGCCGGACGGCTGGTCGGGCCGGGTCCGGTCGGTGGGCAACTCCAGTCTCGCCACGCCGGCCGCGGCCCGTGACCAGAAGGCCAGCCCGGCATCGGTGATCGGCGCTGCCGGCGCGGGTTCGCCTCGGCCCGGCCCGCCGGCGGCGAGGTCGAGCAGTTCGTCGCCGGCGAGGTCGGCGGAGTGCGGGTCGAGGCAGATCCGGTGGGTGGCCAGGCACAGGATGTACTCGTCTGACGCGCACCGGATCAGCCGGGCCCGCAGCAGCGCGCCTGACTCGAGGTCGAACGACGTGTGTCGTTCATTGTCGATGGCACGGACCATCGCGTCCTCGCGCTCGGCGGCGGGAAGGGCGGTCAGGTCGTCGACCGTGAGAGGCACCGCGGACGCGGGCATGACCTCGCGCCGTACGTCATCCGAAGTGGACACGAACCGGCTGCGGAAGCGGTCGTGCCGCTCGACGAAGGCGGCCAGCGCCGCTCGCAGTGCTACCGGATCGAGCGCGGCGCGCAGGCGCCGCACGCTGGTGACGGTGCCGGACCACGCCACGGGGGCGAAGTGGTGGCCGAGCCAGGCCTCGTACTGGGCCAGGGATAGCGGTTGCAGTTGCATGAATCCCCCTCAACCACTGATGCGGACGAGTAGCTCGGCATCATCGCCGTGATGGCTGATCTCCTCCGCGCCCGACGGAGTGCTGCTGGCCGGGAAGAAGCCCTCGAACAGGTCGACGTAGTCGGGGCAGAGCGCGCGCAGCACCGGAGCGATTTCCGCGCCGAGGCCGGCGGCGGCCTCCCTGGCCATGATCGCGGATGTGATGGTGGTGCGGGCCGCGTCCGGCAGGCCAGTGAGGACGGCCGTGAGACGGGAGTGCCGCATCGCCTCGCTGATCTCCTCCGGTACGTGGGCGTGCTCGCCCTCCCAGACGATGATTCGCACGCACAGGCCGGCCACGACCGGCTGGTCCGGCCACAGCACCAGGTCGTCTCCGAGGCTGCGGCGCTCGTCGGTGAGATCAAGTCGCCACAGCTTCGGGTCGGCACTGTCCACGCTCGGCGACACCGCCGGCGCGCGCCCGCTGAGATCCCAGCACCAGGCCAGGACGTGAATCCGCGCGGCCGGGTCCAGCACCCGGCGAAGCATGCCATGGCTGCTGGCCGGCAGGTTCAGCGCGGCCAGTTCGAGCCGCACCGGCGTGGCGGAGCGGACGAAGGTGACCGGCACCGGCTGCACCTGGCGGGTGAGTTCGCGCAGCGCGGCAAAGCTGCGTTCGCCGGTCGCACCGAAGTGGGTGCTAGCCGGACCGCTCGCTACGGCGCGGAAGGCGTCGAAGGAACCTTGGGAGAACAAGGGCATGGCGACCTCCGGATGCCGCGAACGCGATGACGAACAGGACCACAGCCAGCCAGGCTGGGTAGCCGGCGAATGGTAGGAGTGTGAGGTAGGCGGACGCCGCCAGCAGGGCACAGGCGCGTGCCCATCCCCGCCCGGCGTAGGCCCCGACGAGTGCCGCGGTGACGAACACCGCGAGCCCCATGGCGCCGGGAACGGACAGGACCGAGAAGACGGAGATCCGCTCCTGATGGATCAGCACCGCGCCGCCGGCCGCGACGAGCGCGCAGACGCTGGCGGCGACGACAGCGAGGGTGCGGCCCCGACCGGTCGCGGTCACGTCCACGCCGACGCGGTCGGCAACGGTGAGATCGGCGACCATGGCGACATTGCGCTGGCAGGCGACGGCGCAGACGATCGCCGCCAGCGCCGTGAGCGGTCGGCCAGCCGGGCCGAGGGCACCGCCGTACAGCAGCGTGGCCGCGCTCAGGTAGATGACGGCGACGGCGCCGGCGGCCGCGACCACGGCCCACACCGGGGGCGCCGCCAGGCGCAGCACGCTCTCCCAACCGACGACGGCGAACACGGCGATCACCGCCAGCTGCGGCCAGCCGAGCGCCGCCGCGCCGGCGGCGCTGAACGAAACGGTCGATCCGGCCAGGACGCAGGCGATGACCGCGGCGAAGCTGGCCGGCGACACCCATGCCGGCGCCCGCCAGCCGCCGGCCGTGGCGATGGCGGCGCCGGCCAGGATCACCAGCGTCGCCGGCAACTGGACCCAGGGCGCCGACGCGGCCGTCGCCACCAGGTGCCCGCCCACCGTGGCGACCACGGCTTGGCCGGCGGTGACGCCGACGATGTAGCACCAGCGCAGTGCGCGTTCCACCGGCGCGCCGAAGACCATACCGGCGACGGCCGCGACACCGCCGCTGCTCGCGCTCGCCAGCGGGCGCAGCGCGAACAGCAGCAGCAGACCGGCGGCACCGTGGTAGCACCACGCGATCAGCGCGGCCGGGCCCGCTGGCCGCAGCGTCGCCGGCAGGAACAGCCCGGCGACCCCGACCACCGCCGCGGCCAGCCGCAACACCGGCATCGGCGTGAGCCCAGTGCCCATCGATCAGCGGCCGGCGAAGATTGGCTGGTACGCGGCGGTCAGGGCGGTGCCGGCCGGGAGCAGCCGCTGCCCGGGCTCGGGCCACGGCGGTGCGCTTGCCGTCCGGCTCGGCTGAAGCTGCGACCAGACTCGTGCCGACCAGGTTGGAATGAGCGGTGCCGCAACTGCCGCGAGCACCGCCAGCAGTTCGGTGTGCGCGGCGAGTTGCTCGGGTGCCATGTCACCGTGCGACCGCGCCAGATCGCTGCTCGCCACGGCGACGGCGCTCTCGATTTCCTGCGCCGCCCGCCGCAACGAGAACGTCGCGGGTTCCAGGGCGTCGGCGACCCGGCCGGGCAGCCGTTCGATCAGCTCGCGCACCGCGCCGGGCCACTGCTGCGGTGTGGACTCGGGAATGCTGCCACCACCGGCGCGGACACCGTCGAAGAGCGTCGCCGCCCAGCCCTCGAGTTGGTCGCTGAGGAAGCGGGTGTAGCACTGCTCGTACTCGGCGCGGAAGAAGTTGGTGGGTTCGCGCTCCGGATTGGTGCGGCAGAGGTGGAAGCGAAGGGCGTCCGCGGGATTGGACCGCAGGAAGTCCGAGCCCCAGATCGCGTGGCCCCGGCTGGTGGAGAACTTCTCGCCCTCCAGATGGTAGAACTCGTTGCTGATGATGTGGCGGGGCTGGACCAGATCGCTGCCATCGAGCCCGTTCTCGGCCTCCAGGAGTGCGGGCCACAGCACGGCGTGGGAGAACCCGCAGTCAAAGCCGATGAAGTGAACCAGCGTGGTCTCCGGATCGTGCCACATGCTCCGCGCGAGGCCGGGATCGCCCAGGGCGACGCCGAGCCCTTCGGTGGCCGCCATGTAGCCGTAGATCCCGCTGTACCAGGTGTCCAGGACATGGCCTTCCCAACCGGCGAGCGGGACCGCGACGCCGTAGTCGTAGATCCGGCTGATCGGGGTGTCCGGCAGGCCGAGCTCGAGCAGTTCTTCGCAGAGCTTTTCAATCCGCGGCGACCAGGACCGCTTCTGGTAGAGGCCGCGCAGTGCGTCGGCGTGGCGGGACAGCACGAGCACGAGTCGCGACGAGGGCCGGCTGACCGGGGTCGCCGAGCAGCGGATGCAACGGGCGTTGCGGATGCCCTGGGGGTCCTGCGGGAATCCGCAGTCCTCGCAATACGTTCCGTCGCAGGCCAGCCCGCAGAACCGGCACTGCCCGCGCAGATCGGCCTCGTAGAGGTAGCGCTGGCAGGGTTCGCAGTACGGCGTCGCCATGACCCGCTCTTCGATCAGGCCGGCCTGGTAGAGCCGCAGGAAGTGCGCCTGCACCGTCTCGGCGTGGCGCGGTTCCCGGTGCGGGTGGGCATAGTAATCGGGCAGCATGTCGGCCAGCGCCAGGGTCTGCTCGATGCGCCGGGTGAACCGGTGCGCCGTCTGCTTCGCTCCAGTGCCCAACTCCGTGGCCCGGCGGGGCACGTAGCACGACTCGTCGTCGGTGTAGCTCACGTAGTGCGCGGTGACGCCTCGGGCGCACAGGTAGCGGCGGAGCACGTCGGCGCCGAGGAACGGTCCGCTGAGGTGGCCTAGGTGCAGGTCGCCGTTCGGGTTCGGTGGCGCGCAGGTGATGAGGACCTGTCCGCTCGTACGGGACATGTCAGGCAACCCTTCGGTCGACGCAACAGGGAGGTAGGCGGCAGTGGTGTGCCGGCGGCGGACCACGGCGCCGGCCGGGACAGTGGTCTGCGCGGGCAGATCGGTCAGCACGACGGCGTGCGCCCCGACCCGTGCTCCGTCGCCGATGCTCACCGGGCCGAGCACGCTGGCACGCGCGCCGAGCACGACGTTGTTGCCGACGGTGGGATGGCGCCGGGTGCCGCTGCCTGCCGACCGGTCCGCCGCCCAGCCGACCGAGCCGAGGGTCACGCCGTGGTAGAGCATGACGTCGTCGCCGACGACCGCGGTCTCACCGATGACGACCCCGCAGCCGTGGTCGATGAACAGCCGGCGTCCTACGCGCGCCCCAGGATGGATCTCGATGCCGCCGGAGACGAACCTACCGAATTGCCCGACCGCCCGAGCGAGCAGCCGGTGGCCGTGCCGGTACAGCCAGTGCCCTATGCGGTGCAGCCAGATGGCGTGCAGGTGCGGATAGAGCAGGACTTCCGCTCTGGATCTCGCCGCCGGATCCTTAGCCAGGACGACGTCGATGTCCTCCGCCAGCCGCCCGCGCACGGTACCCACCTCACATGTGCCGGTAGGCGACGGCGGGAGCGATCGCAGCTGCCCGCTCGAACCGATCCGGCCGATAGGGCTGTAACTCCTCGCGCGGGTGGTCCGCGTCGATCTCATCGGCGACCGCCGCGCCGACGGCGGGTGCCACCTTGAATCCACCGCCGCTGAATCCGGTACACACGTAGGCGCCGGTGAGGCCGGGCAGCGGACCGATGAGCGGGTGGTTGTCCGGGGTGTACGCCTCGATCGCGGCGGCCGCGGATTCGATGGGAGCCTCGCGCAGCGCGGGCAGGCGCTGGGCGACTGCGCGCTGGGCCCGGTCGATGCGGTCCTGCTGCGGCGCTGCGGTGTCCGGCCGCGCCGGATCGTGTGGTGCGGGCGGGTCCCAGTCGTCGAGCGGGACCCCGAAGAGCACGCGATCGGTTCCGTGCGGCCGGAAGTAGACGCCGAGGGTGTCGTCGATGATCACGTGTGCCGGCGGGGCGGCAACGGCGATCGCCCAGCCCACGCGGCGGGTCCGCAGGCGCAACTGAAGTCCGGCGGTGGCGCCGAGGGCGGCACTGTGAACACCGGCGGCGATGACCACCCGCGTGCTGTGGTGGATGCCCGCCGCGGTCCGCACTCCGGTCACCGTGGCGCCGTGCCGTAGCAGCCCGGTGACGGCGGCGGACCGTACCACCCGGGCGCCGAGACGGCCGGCGGCGGCCAGCAGCGCCTCGGTGGTTCGGGTCGGATGCGCGTAGCCACTGCGTGGTTCCACCGCCACCGTGCCGACGCCGTCGAGGCTCAGCTCGGGCGCGAGTATCCGGTAGCGCTGTGGCGACATCACGGTGGTCTCGACCCCGAGGTCGGTCAACGCGGCGGCGATGGTGGCCACGCCGGCGCGCCGGTCGGCGTCGGCGAGGAACGCGAAGCCGACCGCCGCGAAGCCGCAGTGGCCGCCGATCCGCTGCGCCCAGCGTTCATAGGTCGGCAGCGACAAGGCCGCGAGCCGGCAGTCGAACAGGTCGGCGTGGTGCATCCGGATCTGCCCGGCCGAGTGAACGGTCGCGCCAGCGGTACGATCAGCGGCGTCGAAGAGCGTCACGTCGACGCCGCGGCGAGCCAGGTGGTAGGCGATGCTGGCACCGATGACGCCGCCCCCTACGACCGTGACGTCACTAGCCGTCACTGCCGGCCCCCCACCACAGGGCGAGCATGCGAAACGGGGTGTCGGCGTCGTTGCGCAGCCGGTGCCGCTCGCCGACGGGAATCAGCACGCTGTCGCCGGGCCCGACCACGGTGGACTCCTGGCCGACAACGAGGGTGCCGGATCCCTCGATGACGAAGAAGATCTCGGTTTCCCCCACCGGATTGACGTGTTCGGTCATGGTCGTGTGCGGATCGAGGATGACCCACGCGCCGCCCTCGTAGGGCTCGTTGCCGAGCCGGGCGAGGCGCGCGGCACGCACGGCGTAGTCCGGTTCAGGCGTGATGTCTTCGTCGGTCCAGCTGTGGCGCAGCATGTCAGCTCCCGAGCTCGGCCAGTGACTCGTCCAGGATCGCGATGGCGGTGTCGACGACCGCACGGCTCACGTTGAGCGGTGGCAGCATCCGGATGACGCAGCCATGCTGGCCGCCGACCTCCACGATGAGCCCGCGGGCGAGCGCGGCGGCCTGGACCGCCGCGGCGAGCGTCCCGCTGGGTTGCCCGGTGGCCGGGTCGGCGATCTCGACACCGACCATCAGGCCGGTCCCCCGCACGTCCGCGATCGCGGCGTGCCGGGAGGCGAGGCCGCGCAGCTGCCGGAACATCCAGTCGCCCTGCTCGGCGACGTTGTCCAGGATGTTGTCACGGTGCATCACCCGAAGGGTGGCCACGCTGGCGGCGAAGGCCAGGTGATGACCGCGGAACGTGCCGATGTGGGTGCCGGGCGCCCAGGAATCCAGCCGCCGGTTGTAAAGGATCGCGGCGACCGGCAAACCGATCCCGCCCACCGCCTTCGACACGACCACCACGTCGGGTTCGATGTTGTAGCGCTGGAAGGCGAACCAGGTTCCGGTACGGCCGTATCCGGTCTGGATCTCATCGACGATCAGCGGGATGCCCAGTTCGGCGGCGGTCGCGGCGACCCGCTGGACGAACTCGGCCGTGGCCGGGATGACGCCGCCTTCGCCCTGCACGAGTTCAAGCAGGATCGCGGCTGGCCGCGGCACGCCACCGAAGTCGTTGCGCAGGGTGTTGTTCAGGTACGTGGCACAGTTGGTGTCGCAGCTCGACGGGGACAGCCCGAGTGGGCAGCGCCGGCAGTGCGAGTACGGCAGGAAGTGCGTGTCGGGCATCGAGGTGCCGACCTGGTTCTTCGGACCGACCAGCCCGCTGACGGACATGGCGCCGTGGGTCGAACCGTGGAAGCCACCCTGAAATGCGACGATGCCGGATCGTCCAGTGTGGACCTTGCAGAGCTTGATCGCCGCCTCGATGGCGTTCGCGCCGGTGGGCCCGCAAAAGTGGATCTTTGTCTGGGAGCGCATCGGCTCCGCCAGCAGCGACAGGTGGGCGTCGACGAACTCCTGGCGAATCGGGCTCGGCAGGTCCAGGCCGTGGACGTGCCGGCGCAGCTGCGCCTCGACCGCCTCGACCACCTCGGGGTGGGTGTGTCCCAGCGGCAGCGCACCCGCGCCGTTGAGAAAGTCGATGAAGACATTGCCGTCGACGTCGCGCAGGTAGGGACCGAAGGCCCGGTCAACGGCGATCGGCAGGCGCCGCGGATAGGTCCGGGCATTGGACTCCAGCCGCTCCTGCTCACGGAGCAGGTGGGCGGATCTCGGGCCCGGAATCGGCGTGTGTATCTCGAGCTGGACCTGCTCCGTCAGCGCGGGAACGGTCATGGCGCCTCCTCACCGCGCGTGTTGGCCAGCTGCTTGGCGATGCCGGTGGCGATCGTCGCGGAGCGCAGCGAGAGCAGGCTGAAGGAACCGGCGTCGCCGAGTCCGTGCGTCGTCTCGCACAGGCCGTTGAGGTAGATCGAGGGCAGCGAGCCGGCGTCGCTCGGCAGCAGCCGATAGTCCCGGTCGATCTGGGCGTGGCCGCTGGGAGCGCGGGCCACGTCACCGGCGACCTCGTCGAGGATGCCGGGCAGGAACTGCGGCCCGGCCGCGTCGGTGAGGTCGTGGTATCCGGTGGCCAGGATGACGACATCGGCGTCCACCGTGCTGGTCTCGCCGCGATGCACCTCGGTCAGCTCCAGCCGGACCGCGCCGGGGCTCACGTCGACCCCCGTGACGGCGGTGTTGCGGATCAGCCGGACCCGCTCGACACCGTCGAGCCGGTCGGCATACATCTGCACGTAGAGCGCGTTCAGCACGTCGGGGTCGGCGGCCGAGTAGTTGGTGTACCGAAGCTGGCGGTCCAGCTCGCGTCTGGCCGACTCGGTGGAGTCGTAGTAGTAGTCGGTGAACGCGGGAAAGTAGACCTCACCCGAGAACGGGCTGAGGTCCTTCTGCCGATGACCGAACTCCCGGATGATGTTCACGACCGTGGCCGCGGGCCAACGCCGGGACACGTCAAGGGCGAGTTCGACCGCGGACTGGCTCGCCCCGATGATGGCGACCGTGGGGCGTGGTCGCGCCGAGAACCGGTCCAGCCGGTGCAGGTAGAGCGACGAGTGGAAGACACGCGGGTCGGCCACGGCGGCGAAGGTCGCCGGGATCCGCGGCCGCCGACCCGGCGCGACCACCGCGGCCCGGGCCTGAACCCGCTCGCCGGTGGCGAACTCCACCTCGACGAACCGGCCGCCGTCACCGCCGGCGCGCACCGCTCGCACCTCGCTGCCGTAGGTGACCTGGTCCGCGAATTCGCCGGCCACCCAGGTGATGTAGTTGGCATAGTCCTTACGGAACGGGTACGGCAGGCCGAGGTTGAGATACTCGAACAGCTGCCCGCGCTCGAACAGGTAGTTGTAGAAGGTGTAACGGCTACGCGGGTTGCGAGGCAGGGCCAGGTCGCGAGCCGCGTTGTGCTGGATGTCTGAGCCGCCGAGGAGCATGCCCGACTGCCAGCTCGGGCCGGAGTTGCGCTCAAAGAAGTGCGCACTCAGGCCAAGTTCGAGCTCCTCGAATGCGACGGCCAAGGCGATATTGCCAGGGCCGAAGCCGATGCCAACGACATCCAGATCCGGGGGCATCGTGCACCGTCCTCTTGCCGCACCTTCCCGACATCGATCAGGCTAGGCACCGCCCATCCGACCGTCGTCGCACCCGAGTTGGTCGCCACATCAACACATTGCGGATGACGAACGTTCGCTGTGGACGCCTGCCTCAGGCTGAGTCCCTGCTGGCGGTGATGAGCCCGGTCTCGTAGGCGACGATCACCAACTGCGCCCGGTCCCGTACCCGAAGCTTGTTCAGGAGGCGTCCGACATGGGTCTTCACGGTCGCCAGGCTGAGCCGCAGCCGCTCGGCGATCTCCGCGTTGGACAGGCCCCGGGCGACGAGCGTGAGGATCTCGCGCTCGCGTTCGGTGACGCCGTCGAGCCTCCGGGCCACCGTCTGTGGCATCTCCGGGCGGCGGGCGAACTCGCCGATGAGCCGCCGGGTGACGCTCGGGGCGAGCATCGCCTCGCCGGCGGCCACCAGGCGGATGCCCGCCAGCAGGTCCGGTGGCGGCGTGTCCTTGAGCAGGTATCCGCTGGCGCCGGCCCGCAGCGCGCCGTACACGTACTCGTCCATGTCGAACGTCGTCAGGATCAGCACCCGCGTCGCGGCGGTCGCCGGGTCGCCGCAGATCAGCCGGGTCGCCTCGATGCCGTCCATCCCGGGCATCCGGACGTCCATGAGCACGACGTCCGGGCGGTGCTCCGCCGTGAGCGCGACCGTCTCGGCGCCGGTGCCGGCCTCGGCGACCGTGGTGCAATCGGGCGTCAGGTCCACCAGCAGCCGGAAGCTGCCACGCAGCAGCGCCTGGTCGTCGGCGATGAGCACGCGGATCACGCGGCGGCCTGCCCGGCGCCGTGCGGACCGCCCGGCGCGGCCACCGTGTCCCCGCCGGAGTGCGGTGCTGGCGGCAGCGGCAGCAGCGCCGTCACCACGAACCCGCCGCCGGGTCGCGGCCCAGCGGCGAAGGTGCCGCCGTGCAGGCCCACCCGCTCGCGCATGCCGATCAGCCCGTGCCCCGCGCCGCCCGTGCGGACCGGCCGGCGCCCGTCGTCGGTCACCTCGACATGCACCGTGCCGGCGCCTACGGCCACGGTGGCGCGGCAGGTGGCGGGTGCCGCGTGCTTCACCACGTTCGTCAGGGCCTCCTGCACGATCCGGTACACCGACAGACCCATCGCCTCCGGCACGGCCGCCGCGGAAGGACCGTCGGCTCGCACGTCGAGGTGGACCTCGACCCCGCCGGCCGACGCAGCGGCGGTCAGGGCCGGCAGATCGTCCAGGCCGGGCGGCGGCGCGTAGGGCGTGTCGTCGCGCAGCATCCCCAGCAGATGCCGGATCTCGCCCAGTGCCTCGCGGCTGGTCCTGTCGATGACCCGCAGCGCGTCGAGGGTCTCCTGCGGCCGCTGCTCAGCGACGTGGACGGCGACGGACGCCTTCACCGCGATGAGGCTCAACGTGTGCCCGACGACGTCGTGCAGCTCGCGGGCGACCCGCACGCGTTCCTCGGTGGCGGCCTGCCGGACGAGCTGGTCGCTGTGCCAGGCCGCATACGCGCGCCGCTCCCGCACGATCCACCCGATCAGCCATCCCGGCGTGATCATCGCGGCGCTGAACACCACCGCGCCGATCCCGCTCCACAGCTGGTCGGCGGCGATGATCAGCGCCGCGGACATCGCGGCGAGGCAGCCGATCGCCGTGACGATCGAGCGTCGCTGCGGGACCAGCAGCCCGACGGTGTACGACACGAGGGAGACGGTGAACGCCGGAGCGGCGGCCGCGTAGTCCGGGATGACACCGGTCGCCAATGCCACGGCGGAGACACCGGTGACGACCACCGCGACGCCGGCCGGCCACCTTCTGCGGACCGCCACCGGCAACCCGATCAGCACACCCGTGAGGCACGAGACCCACAGCGGCTCCCGGACCCCACCGTCCATCGGCGACTCGAGCGCGGCGTAGCCGCACAGCAGCACGGCGGCGACCATTCCGACGAACACGTCCAGCAGGAAGGCGTCGACCGGGCGCATCCTGCGAGTCAGCAGGCGGTGGGGCACGTTCACCCGTTCGACGGTAGCCGCCCGCGCGCATGGTCGCGTCAGCCTCCGGCGTGTCATCCCCGAGGATGACACGCCGAGGGCGGACTGGCGCCGCGTACGGCTTGCGGACGACGCGAAAGTGCATGCCCCGGCCCGATGTGCCGGGCGCCGCCACCGGGCACCGTTGCAGGACATGACGACACACGCAGTGGTACTGCAGAACGTGCGAGCGGTCTACGGCAGCGGTCCCCGGCAGGTCACCGCGCTCGACGGGGTGAGCGTGGGATTCCAGCAGGGCACGTTCACCGCGGTGATGGGCCCGTCCGGCTCCGGGAAATCGACGCTGTTGCACTGCGCGGCCGGGCTGGACCGCCCCGCCGAAGGCAGCGTCACCATCGACGGCACGGCCGTCGGCAACCTCGGCGAGGACGCGCTCACCCGGCTGCGGCGTGACCGCGTGGGCTTCGTGTTCCAGGCGTTCAACCTGGTGTCGGCGCTCACCGCCCAGCAGAACGTCGAGCTGCCGCTACGCCTCGCCGGCCGGCGTCCGGAGCCGGCGGACACCGTCGCCGCCCTGCACGCGGTCGGGCTGGCCGACCGGGCCCGGCACCGGCCCAGCGAACTGTCCGGCGGCGAGCAGCAGCGGGTCGCGCTCGCCCGGGCCCTGATCAGCCGCCCGGCAGTGGTCTTCGCCGACGAGCCGACCGGCGCGCTGGACAGCACCACCTCCCGCCACGTACTGACGCTGCTGCGCGAGCTTGTCGGCAAGCACCGCCAGACGGTGGTGATGGTGACACACGACCCGGTCGCCGCGGCCTATGCCGACTGGGTGCTGTTCCTCGCGGACGGCCGCATCGTGGACGACCTGACCGGCGTCACCGCCGAGTCGATCGCCGCGCGCACCGCGCTGCTGGAGTCGGCATGCTGACCGTCCGGCGCCTCGCCGGCGCGTTCGTCGCCGTCGCGATCGGCGTCACCATCGTGGCACTCAGCACCCTGCTCCTCGCGTCGGGCCGGCCGCACGTGCCGGACCGGCTGGCCGCGGCGGCGGTCGTGGTGCAGAGCCCGATCGCGCGCACTCCGGCGGATCCATTCCCACCGACCCGGCCGTGGTCCTCACAGACCGCCGACGAACTCGTCCGGCGGCTCGCGGCGGTACCCGGCGTGGCCTCGGCCGTGGCGGACCGCTCGTTCTACGCCCAGGTCCTCGTCGGCGGCCGGCCGGACCACCGGACTCGTCAGGGCCACGGCTGGTCCAGCGCGCTGCTGGGCGCGCTGCGGCTGTCCGCCGGCGCCCCGCCCCAGCGCCCCGGAGAGGTGGTCGTCGGCCGGACGCTCGGCCTGGCACCCGGCGCATCGGTGACGGTGCTCACCGCGACCGGCCCGGCGACCTACACGGTCACCGGCGTCGTGGACGAGCCCGCGATCTACGTCGCGGATGCGACCGCGGCGACGCTCGGCCCGGGCGTGCATGCCGTCGGGCTCGTCCTCGCGCCCGGCGCCGACCCGGACGAGGTCGCCGCGGCGGCCCGCGGGATCGTCGGCGCCGACGGGCAGGTGTACACCGGGGACGGCCGCAGCGCGCTGGAGCCGCGCGACGAGGCGCAGACCCGCTGGGTCGGCATGCAGGTGCTCACCGGCACCGCGGCGCTTGCCGGGTTCGTCACCGTCTTCGTCGTGGCCTCGACGTTCGCGTACACCGTCACGCAGCGCCGCCGCGAGTTCGGCCTGCTGCGCACGATCGGTGCCAGCCCCCGGCAGATCAAGCGGATGCTGTACGCCGAGGCGCTCGTCGTCGGCACGACCGGCGCACTGGTGGGCCTGGCGCTCGGCACGGTGTTCGCGCCGGCCGTGGGCGACGTGCTGATCGACGTCGGGTTCGAGCCGGCCACCTACACAGTGCGCTACACCCTGTGGCCCGCGGCCGTCTCCTTCGCCGTCGGCCCGGTCGTCGCGCTGCTCGGCGTCTGGGGGGCCTCGTGGCGGGCGTCGCGGGTGCCGCCGCTCGAAGCGCTGCGCGAGGCGGCCGTGGAGCAGCGCCCGATGGGCCGGCTGCGCTGGATCGCCGGGGTGCTCCTCGTGGCCCTGGGGCTCGCCCTGGCCATCGGCACCGCCACGTCGGACCGTGCCGAGGACGGCGCCAACTTCGCCCTGTACAGCGCGATGTCCCTGGTCCTCGGCGCGACCGTCCTCGCGCCCGCCTTCGTACCGCTGGTCGTGCGGGCGGTGACGTGGCCGGCGCTGCGATCCCGCGGCGCGGTCGCGCTGCTGGTCCGCGAAGGAGCACTGACCGCCGCCCGGCGCACCGCCTCGACGGCCGCGCCGGTCCTGCTCACCGTGGCGTTCGCGGTGCTCGTCTCGGGCCTGGTGCGGACCACCACCGAGGCGTACGCCGCCGGTCGTGCCGCCGCGGTCCGGGCCGGCTCGGTCGTCGCGCCGGACGGCACGCCCGGGCTCACCGACGCCGCCGTCGCCGCGGTACCCGGCGCCGCGCTACTGCCGACGGCGGTCTTCGCGGGCGACCGGCCATTGACCGCCCTCGGTGTCGACCCGGCCGCGTTCGCGGCGGTGAACCGGCGGCTCGAGGTCGTGTCGGGATCGATCGGCGACCTGCGGGGCGACGCGACCGTGGTCGTCACCGAGTCGGTGGTCGCCGCGTCGGCCGGCGGCGCGGCGCTCACGGTGCGGTTCGCGGACGGGGAGCAGGTGCCGCTGCGCGTCGTCGCCGTCGTGACCGACGACTCGCTGCCGGGTGATCTGCTGCTGTCCCGGCCGGTGGTCCGGCAGCACGATCCGTCGGCGCTCACCTCCGCCGTTTACCTGAGCGGCCCGGTCGAGCTGCCGCCCAACTCGGGCGCCCGGGTGCTCGACGTCGCGACGTACGCCGCGGAGGCCGATCAGGAAGAGGACCGCCTCGTGTGGATCTTCACGCTCCTGCTCATCGGGGTGTCCGCCGGCTACGGCGCGATCGCCGTGGCCAACACCCTGCTCATGGCCGCCGCGGCGCGGAAGCCGGACCTGCGGGTGCTCCGGCTGGCCGGCGCGACCCGGCGACAGATCGCCCGGGTCGTGGCGGCCGAGTCCGCCGTGGTGGTGCTGATCGGTTCGGTGCTCGGTGGCGCGGTCGCGTTCGTCGCGTTGCTGAGCATCCGGCAGGGGCTGAGCGCCCAGGCCGGCGCACCCGTCGACCTCGTGGTGCCCTGGTCCGTGATCGGCGCGGTGGTGGGCCTGTGCCTGCTGCTGGCGACCACGGCGAGCGTGCTGCCCGCCCTGCGTCGCTGACGCCCGTCCCGACCGCGTTGCTCATGCGCTTGCGGCGTCCGGCAGCTCCGCGCGCTCGCCGGCCTGCGCGGTGCCCAGCCCCCTCACGGTGTGAACAGCCGGCTCCGAAGCTGGTAGACGTAGTCGTCCGGGCCCCGCCGCCCGGCCGGGCCGGGACCCTCGCGGGGCATGAACAGGTTGGCGTCCGAGCGCGTCCACTCGCGCGACGCGTACCGCTCGAGGATCCGCCACTCGTCGTCCCGCCGCTCCACGAGGTCGACGTAGCGGAACCCGCTGGTGAAGTTCAGGCGCGGGCTGTCGGACGGCGCGCCCCAGTGCACGGCCATGCCGTAAGTCTCCGACAGTGCCCGGGACCCCGCGAACTCCACGAGATGGTTCGCGACCAGGTGCATGGTCCCGTCGAAGCGGCGCAGCTTCGGCTCCACCCAGGCGATGTACTCCTCGATGGGCCCGTCGAAGCCGGTGTGATGGTCGAGCGCCCCGTCGTGGTAGCAGGACCGGACCAGGTCCATGTCGAGTCGGTCGATGCCCCTGCAGTACCGGCACACCAAATCCCGGATGGCAGCCCGGTCGGAATCCCTGTTCGTCATCGAACCTCCCTCGGCATCGACTGTTCGGTGTGGGGCTTGGCCTGGTGCGATCCCGGCCCACACAGGTAAGCTACCAAGCGATTGCTTGGTTGGGAAACCTGTTGGCTACCAACGGTTCCGATGACGAAAGTGGAGACGCGATGGCGCGGCTTGGCTTCAACCTGATGGGCGTGGACGAGCTCTATGGCGGCCGGTTCACCGGCATCCTCGAGGCGGCGGCCATGGCCGACCGGATGGGCGTCGACCTGCTCGTGCTTCCCGACCACGTGACGATGAGCGAGCAGGCCCACCGCGACCGGGTGGCCCTCGGCTTCCCGTACCCGATCTCGACCAACTGGTACGAGCCGCTGACCGCGCTGGCGGCGGTCGCCACCGTCACCGAGCGCGCCCGCGTCGGCACCAACGTGCTCGTCGCGCCGCTTCGCCCCGCGGTGCTGCTGGCCAAGCAGCTCGCGACGCTCGACGTCATCTGTGCCGGGCGGCTCGATGTGGGCCTCGGGGCGGGCTGGCAAGTGGAGGAGTACCGGGTCACCGAGCGGCCGTTCGAGGGCCGCTTCGGATACCTCGAGGAGCAGGTCGCGGCCTGCCGCGCACTGTGGGCCGGTGGCCCCGCGGCGCATGAGGGCCGGCGGCTGGACTTCACGGACCTGCACAGCATGCCGGTGCCGGTGCAGGGCGCGGACCTGCGGCTGTCGTTCGGCTTCAACCCCACCGCCCGGGCGATAGAGCGCATCGTGCGCCTCGGCGTGGGTTGGTGGGCGCCTCCGATGCCGATCGAGGCCGTGCGGGCCGCGATCGCCGGCATCCGCGAGGAGTGCCAGCGGGTCGGCCGGGATCCGGGTTCGGTCACCCTCACCACGGCCACGACACTCGTACCGCACGGGAAGTCAGCCGAGGAGGTCGGCGCGATGCCCGTCCTCGAGGAGGCGCAGGCGTTGTGGGACGCCGGCGCCGACTGCGTCATCGTGCACCCGCTCGCGTTCGTCCGGACGCCCGAGGAGCTGCCGGGATTCCTGCGCCCCCTGCTCGACGCCCGGGACGCGCACAACCCTCACGACTCGAGGACCACTTTGAGCTGACCGGCGCGCGGGGCGGCGGCCAGCTCGTAGGCATCCTGGACGCGCGCCATGGGCAGCCGGTGCGTGACGTAGGCGTCCAGGATCGATGGATGCTCCCGCAGGTACCGCTGGGCGAGCCGGAGCACCCGCTGGCGGTCCTTGGTGGTGCCGGCCCGCAGGGTCAGGTCCTTGCGGAAGAACGTGTGCATCGGGACCGGATAGACGAGGTCGTCGGGCACGCCGAAGTAGTAGACCAGGCCGCCGGCCGCGACCGCGTCGACTGCGCAGGCGAGGGTGCCGACCTGGTGGCCGATGGACTCAACCACGACCTGCGGCCGATCGTCCGCGGCGAGCGACTCCACCCACCGGTCGCACGACGCCCGGACGAACTCGTCGACGCCGAAGACCCGCGCCTCGGCCGACCGGTCGACGCGGTCGACGCCGACCACGTGGGCCGCCCGGCCCATCGACTTCAGGACATGGCTGAACAGCATGCCGATCGGTCCCTGGCCGAGGACGGCGACCCGCTGCCCGGCCACGTCCCCCATCCGCTCGACCGCGTAGATCACGCAGGCCAACGGCTGGGCGACGACCGCGTCGGCCGGCGGCAGCGAGCCGTCGTCCGGTACCAGCGAGTCCCCTTCGGTGATGACCAGTTCGGCGATCGCGTCCTGGCCCAGAGCCCAGCCCACCGCGGTGGTGCCGGCCTCGAAGCCGGGGTGCCGCGAGGCGAGCACGTCGCCCACGACCTCGTGCATCGGGCAGCCCGGGCCCGGGGGCGCGCCGTCCGGGTGGTTGCCCAGCCCACCCGAGCGCTGGATGGCGCCCTTGAACAAGGGCATGTCGCTGCCGCAGATCGCACCGGCGCGCACCCGCAGCAGCACCTCGCCGGGGGCGAGGGCCGACGCGGTCGGCGCCGGCACGCGGACGTCGGCGAACGTCGCCGGTGCAACGAGTTGGGCTGCCCACATGTCACTCATCGCTGTGCTCCCTTTCGGACGTGCCTTCGGACGGCCTGCTGGGCGGGCCCGACGGCCCGCCCAGCAGGTACCTCACGCGTTCTCGGACCGCATGGACTCGACGTACTTGCGGATGACCTCGATGCCGTCGAACAGTTCGGTGAACGTCCACTCGCGCGGTGCGTCCGGAGCCGCCCGCAGCATCGCCAGCAGCGTCTCCTCGCTGTCCACGTTCGCGACGATCATCCGCCCGCCGCCGGCCATCGAGTACAGGCAGTCGAAGGTGCCGTCGGCCAGCCGGGCCGAGATCCAGTCGACGGCCACATCGGCGATCCGCAGTCCCAGCTCGGGGTCGACCGGGCCGTGGTGGCCGATGGCCAGGAACTTGCGCATCGGCTACGCGGCCAGCGCCGCTTGCCGCGGCCCGTCGTCGTAGAGCTTCGACTCGGGCAGGGGCTTGTCGAAGTTGACGATGCCGCCGATCTGGGCCCAGGCCGTCTCGATGGGTGCGATGTTCGAGATGGGGAACTTGAAGTCCGGGTCGAAGATCAGGCTGGACGGTCCGGTCAGCTGCGCCTCGGTCGCCTCCATCGCCTTGATGAGGCCCTGCTTCACCTCCGGGTTGCTGCGGTAGTCGCCCTGCAGGTAGGTGCGGCTGGTCCGGACGAGCGCGCGCAGGATGGCCGCGGCCACCTCCGGCTTCTCGGTGCGGATCTTCCCCATCCAGTAGCTCGTGATGGAGGCGTTGAACGGGATGATGAGCTTGTGGCCGGCCGCCTCGGCGGTGCTCCACACCGGGTCGGCCAGGTTGCCGGCGTCGACGGCGCCCGAGCCGAGCCCGGCCAGCAGGTCGGCCCCGCCCAGCGGGACGATCGTCACGTCCTTCACGGTGAGGTTGCAGGTCTTCAGGTACGCGGTCAGCTCCACCACGGCCGGAGAGCCGAGACCGGTCGCGGAGCCGGTCGACACCTTCTTGCCCTTCAGGTCGCAGGCATCGAAGGAACCATCCGGCTTGAGCAGGCTCTTGCGCACGTAGTAGCCCTGGTGGTTGGCCGGGCTCCAGCCGACGCCGCCGCCGACGCCCTTGATCTCGGCCCCGCCCGCGATGGCGTTGAACAGACCGGCCGACGGCGCGGCCGGCGCGAAGTCGATGTCACCCTTCTGCATCAGGACGACGAGGTTGTTCGTCTGGACCAGTTGGATGTTGATTTTGATGTTTTCCTTCTTGAACTCGCCGAAGTGCTCGGCGAGCAGCAACGGCGCGTACGCCTCGATGTTGCGGAAGGGGAGTGAGGCGTTGACCGTGACCTCGCTCGGCAGCGGCTTGGGCGCCGGAGTGTTCGGCCCGGTCGGGCCGGCGCTGGGCGGGGTAGCAGGCGGGGTAACGGTCGAGGCCGGCGCCGCGCCGTTGCCGCCACAGGCGGACAGCAGCGAGGCGGCGAGCACGGCGGCGACGGACGTGACTGCTATTCGGCGCACTGCGACTTCCTTTCTCGGGAACAGGGAAACGGATTTACACGAGGTTCCGGTCGCCGCCTTCGATCTCGACGCGAGCCCACGGCAGCACGAGCAGCGACACCCACTTGACGATGCTGCTGAGCAGCAGTCCCATGGCGGCGACCGCCACGATGCCGACGTACATCTTGGGCGCCTGGAAAAGCGTCCACGAGTACCAGATGAGATAGCCGATGCCCTCGCTCGCCTGGGTGAACTCGACGCCGACCATCATGAGCACGGCGACGCTGACCGACATCCGCAGGCCGATGAACATCTGTGGCAGGGCGGCCGGGAGCAGGACGTGCCGGAAGGTCTGCCACGGTCCGCAGTTGAAGCTCTGCGCCACCTCACGGTGCCCAGGGCTCACGGCCAGGAACGCGGCCATCGTGCTGACCCACATGAAGAAGAAGACCGTCATACCGATGGCCACGTTCAGGGCGGTGTCGGTGAGGCCGAAGATGAGCAGCAGCAACGGGAAGATGGCCAGTTTCGGCACCGTGTAGAGCGCCGAGAGCAGCGGCTCGAGGGTGGCCCGGACCCAGCGGGAGGCGCCGAGCGCGATGCCGGCCGCCACCCCCGAGACGACGCCCATGGCGCAGCCGATGAGCACCCGGGTCAGGCTGACCCAGAGATGGTGGAACAGCTCGCCGCTCTCGATGAGCGCAAGTGCGGCGCTCCAGACCTTGGTCGGCGGGGGGAAGAACAGCGGGTTCACCGCACCGCTCGTCGCGGCCACCTGCCACAGCACGAACAGCACCACTGGGGCGGCGAGGCCCAGCGCGATCTCGATGAGCCGGCGCCGGCGCCGCCGGCCCGCGGCCTTCTCCGGGGTCGCCGAGGCCTCGCGGCGTACCATCCGTCCGGTCGTCTGCTCGTCCGGCGGCACGAGCGCGGTTGTCTGGGCCATGACTACTCCTCTCCCGTCGCCAACGAGGCCTGGACCTCGTCGCGCAGCACATCCCAGACGTTCTGCTGCAGGGTCGCGAACTCGGGCATGCGGCGCAGGTCGCTCGAGCGGGGACGCCCGAACGGGACCGTGATGTCACTGACCACCCGGCCGGGCCGGGCCGACACGACGACCACGCGGTCGCCCAGGACGAGGGCCTCCTCGAGGCTGTGGGTAACGAAGATGACCGTGCGCCGGTCCTCCTCCCAGACCTTGAGGAGCACCTCCTGCAGCACGACCCGCATCTGGGCGTCGACGGCCGCGAACGGCTCGTCCATGAGCAGGATCTGGGGCTGTACGGCCAGTGCCCGGGCGATCGACACCCGCTGGCGCATGCCGCCGGAGAGGGTGGCCGGGTAGGCCTTCTCGAAGCCGTTCAGACCGAGCCGACGGATCCAGTGCATCGCCCGCTCGTTCGCCTCCCGCCGTGGCACCTTGGCCATGTCGAGGCCGAACCGCACGTTGGCCAGGACGGTCTTCCAGGGCAGCACGCCGTAGTCCTGGAAGACCATGGACGTCGCCACCCGGCCCTCGTCCAGCCAGAGGTCGAGGGTGCCGGCGGTCGGTGGCAGCAGGCCGTTGACGATGCGCAGGAACGTCGACTTGCCGCAGCCGGACGGACCTACCAGGCAGACGAACTCGCCGTCGGACACCCGCAGGTCGAGCGGGCCGAGGGCGTGGACGCGGTGCTTTCCGGAGATGAACTGCCGCTCCACGCCCGATGCGAGCAGCTTGGCGTTGGTGGGCGCCGTTGGCGGAGGCGCCGAGGTCGCGTGCCGTGTCTGTGTGTCCACTGTGCTCCAGGTGTTCTCAGGGCGGGGTGTTGACGGGTCAGCCGAACCACTGGCCGGCATTGACGTCCAGCGTCTGCCCGGTCACTCCGGCCGAGGCCGATGACCCGAGGAAGGCGACGACGTCGGCCACCTCACGGGCCGTCACGAACCGGCCCAGGCAGGTCGTCGCCTCGGCGGTCTGCCGGGCCTGCGCGGCGCTCGTGCCACGTTGGGTGCCGACATCGGCGAAGAACGCCTCAAGGTTGTCCGACTCGATGTAGCCGGGGACCACGGCGTTGACCCGGACCCCGTGCGGGCCGAGCTCGCGGGCCAGGACCTGGACCAGCGTGAGCATGGCCGACTTCATGGCCGCGTAGACGCCGGACTCCGGGTAGGGCTGGCGGGCCGAGATGGAGCTCACCAGGATGACCGACGCCGGCCGGCCCTTCATGAGCGGCAGCAGCTCGTACAGCAGGTTGGTCGCCGACAGGATGTTGCCGTCGACCGCCGCGTGCCAGTCGGCGGCCGAGCGCTCGCCCAATGACCCGAGCGGCGGCCGGGAGAACGCGTTGTGCACGAGGACGTCGACCGCGCCGTACCGCTCCCCCAGCAGCCGCGCGGCCTCGGCGCAGCGGGCCCGGTCGGTCAGGTCGGTCGGGAGGCGCAGCGCCGCCCGTCCGGCCGCGACGACCTCGCGCGCGACCTCGTCCAGGTACACACCCTGGCGGGCCAGCAGGGCCACGTCGGCCCCGGCCTCGGCGAAGGTCACGGCGAGCTCGCGGCCCAGTCCCCGGCCCACGCCCGCGATGGCGGCGACTCGTCCACTCAGGTCCATGCCGGCTCCGTCCGCTCGGTCGGCACCGGCCAGGCCGCGGCTATGTCGTCCACTGTGGATAGTGTGGCCAGGTGGCGCAGGCTGTGCCGGATGACGTCCGCCGCGTAGTCGGCCGGGACACCGGCCACACCGTCGACCGGCACCACCACGCGGTAGCCCAGCCCCACCGCCTCCATCGATGCGCCCAGGATGCCCATGTTCAACGACACGCCGACCAGGACGATCGTGCGCACGCCCAGGCCGCGCAGGGTCGCGTCGAGCTCGGTACCGGTGAACGGGGTCACGCCGTGCAGCCGCTCGACCGTGATGTCACCGTGCTCCGGCCCCAACTCCGGCAACAGCTGTGCCGACACCGAACCGGTGAGCAGGTGATCGGACATGGCCTCGGCCCGCTCGAGGATCGGCGCGTTGCTGGCGGCCCGCCGGCCGTCGGCCCGGCGGGCCACGGTGGCGTGCACGACTGCGACCTCGGCCGAGCGGGCCGCGGCCAGCAGACGGCGCACGCTGTCCACACCACCGCCGGCCCGCAGCTGCTCGCCCAGCTGCGGCACCAGACTCTCGGTGCCGACGATGCCCCGCTGCAGTTCCATCGTCAGCACCGCGGTGTCGCCGGGTCGGATCACCTCAGTGTCGATTCGTCGGCTCATGGGACTCCTCCGGGCTGAACGGGACGGAGACGGCACGGCGCTGCTCGGCCGACGTCTGGATGGCCTCGACCACGCGGAGCACGGCCAAGCCGTCGGCGAAGGTTGCCGGGCGGGGGAAGCGTGGTGCCGCCTCGCCGCCGGGGTTGTCGAGCCGCTGACGCAGCCAGCGGGCGAGGCCGGTGTAGGACGCGATCTCCTGCGCGGTCCACGGGCGGGTGTCGCCGGGAACCGCCGATGGCGGCGGGGGCGCGTCCGGGGTCAGCCGACGTGACCCGTCCGGCGTGGTGAGGTGCGCCTGGCCGTCCACAATGGATACCGTGCCGGCGGTGCCGGCCACCCGGGTCACCTCGACCGGCTCGCCCCAGGCCGCCGCGCACTCCTGGATCACCCCGACCGCACCGGTCGCGGTGCGCAGCAGCGCGCCGTAGCCGTCGTCGGCCCCTCCGGCCGACCGGGGCACCGCCTGGCCCAGCGTGGCCGACACCTCCACGATCGGGCCGAGCCAGAGCTGGAGCTGGTCCAGCAGGTGCGTGCCGTTGGCCCGCAGCCACCCACCACCGCGCGCCGGATCGAACCACCAGCCGGGCGTGCCCGCGTCGGCGGCGGCCAGGATCGGGTAGGAGCGCACGATCGTGGCCGTGTGCGGCCGGCCCACGTGGCCCGAGGCGATCGCGTCGCGGACCGCCTCGATCGCGGGGTCCCATCGGAACTCGGTGCCGACCAGGGCGACGACGCCGGCCTCGCCGGCCGCCTTCGTCATGGCCTCGGCCTGCTCGACCGAGAGCGCCAGCGGCTTCTCGCAGATCACGTGCCGGCCGGCCGCGATGGCCAGCCCGGCCAGTTCGGCGTGCGTGTCCGGCGGTGTGGCGATCGTGACGACCTCGGCGCCGGTGGCGTCCAGGGCGGTCGCGAGCGAGTCGAACCCGGCCGCCACGCTGACCCGCTGGGCTCGGCGGGTCGTCCGCTCGGCGTCCTGGCCGACCAGCGCGGCCACCTCGAACCCGGCCGCCCGCAGCGCCGGCACGTGCACCCGCAGGCCGAAGCCGGTTCCCACGACGATCGCGCGTCGGGCCATGTCATGCTCCGTCCGCGGCGAGGCCGAGCACCTTCAGGGCGTTGGTGCGCAGGAACTTCTCCCACACGTGCTCGTGCAGCGGCAGCTCGTCGAGCTCGGTGAAGATGCGCTCCAGCGACAGGCCCAGGGGGAAGTAGCCGGCGTAGAGCACCTTGTCCGCGCCGCGGGTGTTGGCGAAGTCCAGAATCTGCTTCGGGTAGTAGCGCGGGGCGAAGGCGCTGGTCGAGTAGTACAGATTCGGCCACTTCAGCAGCAGCTTCACGGCCAGGTCCACCCACGGCTCGCACCCGTGGCGGGTGACGAAGCGCAGCTCGGGAAAGAACCAGCAGACCTCGTCGATGAGGGCGACCTCCTGGGCCGCGAACGGGATGCGGGGTCCGGGCACGCCTGCACAGACGAAGATGGGGATGTCCAGGTCGATGCAGGCCGCGTAGAGCGGGTAAAACCGCTTGTCGTTGATGGGCACCGGCGGGTTGAGGCCGCTCGGCATCGCGCTCGCCGCCACGACGCCCAGCTCCTCGACCGCCCGCCGCAGCGCGCGAACGCCCTCCATCCCGGCGTTGGGGTCGACCGGGAACGCCGCGAGGAAGCGGTCGGGGTGGGCCCGCAGAGCCGCGACCGCGAGCTCGTCCTCGAAGCTCGCCGTGATCATCCCGCGCTCGACGCCCCAGCGGTCCATCTCCAGCAGCACGGCCTTGGCGCCGTCGGCGCTGAACCGCTGGTCGGGCAGGCTCTTGTACATGTACTCGGCCGGGAACCGGTACGTCTCCCGGCTCTCCTGGTCGCGCAGCTGGGTGCCGAGGAACCTGCGCCAGCTGTCGTCGGTGGGTCCCTTGGGGATTCCCATCATCAGGTCGATGACGCCGATGTCGGTGGGCCTGGGCATCGCCTCACCACCCCCGGAAGACCGGGTCGCGCTTCTCGGTGAAGCTGCGCAGCCCTTCGGCGCTGTCCTCGGTCCAGACGTTCATGGCCACGGCCATCTCCTCCCGGTCGAACGCCGCGACCCGATCCGAGTCCAGCGATTGGTTCAGCAGGCGCTTGGCCAGACCGATCGCGACGGTCGGCCCGGCCGCGAGTCGGGCGGCCAGCGCGTCGGCGGCGGTCTGCAGTTCCTCCGGCTCGACCACCTGGTGCACGATGCCCAGTCGCTCGGCCTCCACAATGGGCAGATCCCCGCCGAGCAGCAGCAGCCGCTTCGCCAGGTGCAGCCCGAGGATGCGGGGAAGCAGGTATGCCGCCCCGGCGTCGGGCACGATCCCGCGGGTGATGAACAGCTCCGCGAACCGGGCCCGGGTCGAGGCCACCACGAAGTCGGCCGCGAGGGCGAGCTGTGCCCCCATGCCGGCGGCCACCCCGTTCACCGCGGCTATGACCGGCTTGGGGCAGTCGAGCACCGCCGCGATGAGGGCCTGCGCGCTGCGCACACCGGGCCCGGTCTCGCCCACGACCCGGGCCGGTTGACCGTCCACGTCCGGATCGCGCCGGGGGCGGCTGAGGTCGCCGCCGGCGCAGAAGGCCCGGCCGACGCCCGAGAGCACGACCGCCCGCACCAGGACCGACGAGCCGGCCTGGTCCAGCAGCGAGATCAGCCGCTCGCGCTGCGGTGGTCCGAGCGCGTTGAGCTTCTCGGGGCGGTCGAGCACGATACGGGCCACACCGTCCGCGACGATGCAGCGCACCTGCTGGGTCACGTCCTCGACGACGGTCATGCTGCCTCCGCTTCTCTCCGGCCGCATGCCTTCCAAACTGAGCCGATGATGACCGGCCTCCTCCGCTTCGCTCCGGAACCGGTCATGCGCCCGCCCGCCTCGCCTGGGTCCGGGGCAGGCCGAGATGCCGCTCCGCGATGATGCCCCGCTGAATCTCGCTGGTGCCGGCGTAGATGGTGGTCACGACCGAATGCCGGAACTCGTGCTCGATCCAGCCGTCGGCCGGCGCGTCGGTGCCGTGGCCGGCGAGCAGCCCGTCCGCGCCGACGATGTCCACCAAGGATGATGCGGCCCGCATGAGCGCCTCCGAGCTGAAGAGCTTGGCCAGCGACCCCTCCGTGTGGGGCAGGACGTCGCGCGCGGTCAGCCAGGTCATGCGGTAGCCCATGAGGCGGCTCACCTCAAGGTCGGTGTAGGCCCGGGCCAGGCACGCCCGCACCTCGGGCCGTTCGATCGGCGCGTGTCCGTCGGCGCCGGGCGTGCGGGCCCAGGCGATGGCCCGGTCGACCAGGTGCAGCAGGTGCCCGGCCGCGGCCGGCTGCCGTTCGAAGGCGAGCGCCACCATCATGACGTCCCAGCCCCCGTCGACCTCGCCGACCCGGGCGCTGTCGGGGACCCGGGCCTGTTCGTAGAACGTCGCGTTGGTGCGCTCGCCGCCGAGCGTGCGCACCGGGCGTATCTCCACGCCCTCGGCGTCGAGCGGTACCAGAAACATGGTCAGGCCGCGGTGCTTGGGCACGTCCGGGTTGGTCCGGGCCAGCAGGAAGACGTAGGTCGCCTCGTGGGCCATGGTGGTGAACATCTTCTGGCCGTCGATGATCCACTCGTCGCCGTCGCGGGTCGCCCGGGTGCGGGCCGCGGCGACGTCGGAGCCCGAGTCCGGCTCCGAATACCCGAGACACATGAGGATCTCGCCGCTCAGGATGGCCGGGATGACCTCGCGTCGATGCCGCTCGGTGCCGACGATCTGCAGCGTCTTCGCCACCAGCTCGGCGATGAGCCAGCCCTCGATCGGGATCCCGGCCCGGGCGAACTCCTCGTTCAGCGTGGCCATCTCGAACGGATCCCGGCCCTGCCCGCCCTGGTCGACCGGCCAGGCCGCGGCCAGCCAGCCGCGTTCGGCCATGGCTCGGTGCACGCTCCAGCTGTGCAGCGTGCCGGAGTCGTGCACGGCGGCCGAGGTCGCCGGCGGCAGCTCGGCCAGGAACTGCCGGACCTCGGTCCGGAACCGTTGCTGCGCCTCGGAGAGCTCGAAGTCCATCTACCGCCGCCCCTCGTCGGTGTCGGCCAGGGCGAGTGTGACGACGGCATCGGTGGCCACGCCGGCGCCGCCGCCGAGGAGTCCCAGCGCCTTGGCCCGGCGGAAGTAGAGCTGGATGTCGTACTCCATCGTGTAGCCGTAGCCGCCATGGGCGTGCAGGCTGCGATCGGTGGCCTGGCGGGCGGCCCCGCTGGTGAAGGTGAAGGCCATCGCGGCCAGGCCGTGGCGCCGGGTGCTGCCGGTGTCGCCGGCCCAGGCCGCCTCGAGGACCAGCAGCTCGGCCCCGTCCAGAAGCGTCGCCGCGTCGGCCAGCTGATGGGCCAGCGCCTGGAACGAGCCGATCGGCTGGCCGAACTGGTGGCGCGTCTTCGCGTATTCGACGCCGAGGCGCAGGCCTGCGGCCCCGATGCCGACCAGGCTGGCCGCAGTGAGGATCCGCCAGTCGGCCAGGGCCTCCTCGAAGTGCGTGGCCGCCTGCGGTCCCGAGGCGAGCACGGTCGCGCCCGTGAGGTCCACGTGGCCGATCGCCAGCCCGGTCATTGTCTGCTTCGGACAGTCGACCTCGTGGCCGGGCCTGGACGCGACGATCCGGTCCCCATCCCACGCGAGGACCCGGTCGGCGACCGCCGCCCACGGCACCGTCCGGGCGACCCCGGCCACGGCCGGCCGGGGCGAGAACGTGACCAGGTCAGTGGAGTCGGTGCCGCCGAGGCGGTCGAGCAGCCGGGTCGCGACCAGGGTCTCCACCAGCGGGGCCGAGGCGAGACAGGCCCCGGCCGCCTGGGCGGCGATGGCGAGCTCAGCCAGTCGGGCCGGTGTTGCCTCGCGGGAACTCGCCAGATGGGGGAAGCCGAACTCGCCGAGCACCGCCCACAGCGCCGGATCGAAACCCAGCGGTTCGGCCGCCCGGACCCGCTCCGGCGTGGAGTGGTCGGCGAGCAGGGCGGTCAGGCCCGCCCGCAGGTCGAGTTGCTCGGTCGACAGGGAGAAGTCCATCAGCCGTTCCCGCCGCTCATCGCAGCCGCCACTGGGGCCGGTCGCCGGTCCGGAACGCCTGCTGGCCGGCGGCCAGGGCGGCCGGATCGGTGCCGGCGGCGACCAGCGCGTGCGCGACGCCCAGTGCCTGTCCCGGCGTCATCTGCGAGCCGGCCCAGATGGAGCGCAGGGTCGCTTGCACCGCGAGCGGCGGCAGGGCCGCGATGGTCCCGGCGATCGCCCCGGCCGCCGCCCGCAGCTGGTCGCTCGGCACCACCTCGGACACCAGGCCGATGTCGAGCGCGCGCTGGGCCGACATCCGCTCGGCCGACCCGAGCAGCGTCAGCCGTAGTACCTCGCCCAACGGCATGCGGCGCAACAGATGCAGCGGCTCGAACACGGCCGGCATGCCGAACGTCGTGTGCGGGTCGAAGAACGTGGCCCTGTCGGCGGCGATGATGATGTCGGACTCGCCGAGCAGGTAGAACGCACCACCACACGCGATGCCGTTGACCGCGGCGATGACCGGCTTCCATAGACCGCACGACTTGGGGCCGAGGAAGTCGCCGACATCCGCGCGCAGGAACGGGCTGCTCGCCTTCAGCAGCGCGGTCGACTCGTCGTCGGCGCCGTCGGCGTCGAGGCCCGAGCGGTCGTACCCGGTGCAGAACGCCTTCTCGCCGGCCCCGGTGACGACCACGACCCGCACCTCGTCGTCGAGGCGCAGCCGCGCCCACACGCCGGCCAGCTCGCGCAGCATCGTCTCGTTGAACGAGTTCAACACCTCGGGACGGTTCAGCTCGACCCATGCGACCCCGGCGTCGACGCGGAGCCGCAGCGTGGACAGCGCGGCATCGTCACTGGCAAGGGGTGTGTTGTGCATCACGTCGCGGAGGTTATAAGGTTAAACCCTTAGACGTCAAGGGTGGCAGAAGGGCCGACGTGAAGACTGGTCGATCGAATCGCGTGTTCACCGACGAGGCGCTGCAGGAGCTGTCGATGTCGCCCCGCGGCCGCCTGCTCCTCCGGCTCGAAGAGTCCAACGTGAACGGTCTGCGCGAGGAGCTGGCGGTGCTCGAACGGGAGCACCACGGCCAGCGGGAGCGCTACCTCGACTGGGTCACGACGATCCTCGACACCGCCGGCCAGCGTCACGGCCGCGACGGCCTGCGCCTCTTGGTGAACCGGACCCTGGCCTTCTTCGCGGCCTATCCGGGCGTCGATCCCGTGCGGGACGAGGCGCCGGCCTCGATGGTCGACGAGGTGGCCGAGGCCGCCGGCCATGGCGACGCGGACAACGCATTGGCAATCTTCGACCGTAGTGAGGCCGAGTGGCGTTCGGCCATCGACGTTCTGCGGGACTGGCTGTCCACATTGCTCTCCCAGGTGTACACCAGCTACGGCCCGGACGAGCTCGAGGCGTTCCACCGCCACCGCGGCGAGGACGCCCTGCGCGGCCTCATGAACGACATCGACCGGCCCGCCGGCGAGCGCCTGGTGAACCTGGTCCTCCTGCTGCAAGGTCACTTCACCGACCTCGTGATCAGCGAGGACGACGAGAAGTTCACGATCGTGCAGGACCCGTGCGGCACGTGCGCCCGCCAGGTCATCGACGGCCGGTTCACGGCCGGGCTCGGCCTCGCGGTCGTCGATGACGAGCACCGGGTGACCTGGGGCGGGCGTCCGACCACCATCTACCGCACCCACGTGCCGATCTGGCACGTGGAGATGGCCCGCGAGCGCCTCGGCGCGCCCTGGCCAGTGAACCTTTGCCCGGCCGGCCTGGACGGCGGCGCCTGCACCATCCTGCTCTACAAGGATCCGCGCGACCCGTCCAGCATGGCCCGGGTGCCCTTGGCCACCGGCGAGTCCGCCTGACGTGAAGTCGTCCATCCCCGCAACGAAGGGCCCGAGACACCCATGACCGACGTGGTGCGCGCGGAGACGCCGGCTGGCCGGCAGCGCGCCGGCTACCAACTGACGGACCGCTACGACGCCGACGACGGCACCGTCGTCCTCACCGGCACCCAGGCGATCACACGCATCCTCCTGGACCGTCATCGGATCGACCGGGCGGCCGGGCTACGCACCGGCGGTCTCGCGTCCGGCTACCCAGGATCGCCCCTGGGTGGGCTGGACCTCACCCTGCACCGGGCGGCCGCCACCCTCGAGGCCGAGGACATCCGGCACGTGCCCGGCGTGAACGAGGAGCTCGCGGCCGCCGTGGTGTTCGGCAGCCAACAGCCGTCGCCCGGCGGGTTCCGGGACGGGCTGCAGGGCGTCTCCGGGCTCTGGTACGGCAAGTCGCCGGGCGTGGACCGGTGCGGTGACGCGTTCAAGCACGCCAACCAGTTCGGCGTGAGCCCGTTCGGCGGCGTCATCGCGGTGGCCGGCGACGACCCGGCGGCGAAGTCCTCGTCGCTGCCGAACCAGAGCGAGACCGCCTTCTACGACGCGCTGATGCCGGTGCTCGTGCCCGGCACCACCCAGGAGCTGCTGGACTTCGGGGTGATCGGGCTGGAGCTGTCCCGCTACTCGGGCTGCTGGGTCGGGCTGAAAGTGGTGACCAACGTGGCCGACTCGGTGAGCTCGGTGAACCTGGCCCACGACCGGCTGTCCCTGCGTCACCCGGCGCTCGAGATCGACGGCGAGCCGTGGCAGCACCGGCAACGGATCGACCTCGTCCCCACGATCCTCGTCGACCGGGAGCGGGACCTGCTCGAGCGCCGCCACCTCGCGGCCGTCGCCTTCGCCGCCGCCAACGGCCTCAACCAGATCGAGGGCGCTGTAGCCGGTGCCGGAACTGACGCCCGGATCGGGATCGTCGCGGCCGGCAAGACCTACTACGACGTCCGGCAGACACTGGCCGATTCCGGCCTGGACGACGCCGGCCTACGCGAGCGGGGCGTACGCCTGCTGAAGCTCGGCATGATCTATCCGCTCGATCCGTCCATCGTGGAGCGATTCGCCGACGGCCTCGAGCACATCGTGGTGGTCGAGGAGAAGCGCGACTTCATCGAGTCGGCCCTGCGCGGCGCCCTCTACTCGACCCCGCACCGGCCCACCGTCGTGGGCAAGCGCGACCGCGGCGGCCGGTTACTCGTACCGGCCTACGGCGAGCTCGGGGTCGACCGCCTCAAGCCCATCCTGCGGCGCGAACTGGGCCTGCCCGAACCGGTCCGGACCGGCGCCCCGTCCTCGGGCCGGATTCCGCTGCCGCTGCTGGCCCGCACGTCGGCCTACTGCAGCGGCTGCCCGCACAACCGGTCCACCGTGCTCCCCGACGGCGCCGTCGTGGGCGGCGGCGTCGGCTGTCACGGCATGTCGTACTTCGACCCCCGGCTGGCCGACAACCAGAAGCTGCCGGTCGTGCCGATGGGCTCCGAGGGCGTGCCCTGGATCGGCATGGCCCCCTTCTCGCAAACCGGGCACATCTTCCAGCATCTGGGTGACGGGACGTTCTCCCACTCGGGCCTGCTCGCGGTCCGTGCCTGCGTCGCGGCCGATGTGAACATCACCTTCAAGATTCTGTTCAACGGCTACGTCGCGATGACCGGCGGCCAGGAGATCGCGGGCGGCATGCCGGTGCCGGCCCTGACCCGCGAGCTGGCCGCCGAGGGGGTCAAGCAGATCATCGTGTGCGCCGACGATCCCGGGCGCTACCGCGGCGTGCGCGATCTGGCAAAGGGTGTCACCGTGCTGCCGCGCTCGGAGGTTCTGGCCGCACAGGAGCGCCTCAGCGCGGTCGAGGGCGTCACGGTGCTCATCTACGACCAGGTGTGCGCGGCCGAGGCCCGGCGGCTGCGCCGCTCCGGCAAGCTGCCCAGGCCCGACCGCCGGGTAGTCATCAACGAACTCGTCTGCGAGGGCTGCGGCGACTGCGGCGTGAAGAGCAACTGCCTGTCCGTCCAGCCGGTCGAGACCGAGCTGGGCCGCAAGACCCAGATCCATCAGACGTCGTGCAACTCGGACTTCAGTTGCCTGGACGGCGACTGCCCGTCCTTCGTCACGGTCCGGACGACGGCGGCCGCAACCCCGAGCCGGCCCCGGCGGCCCCGCGGCGCGGACTCGGGCGAGCTACCCCCCGAGCCGGCGGTCAAGGCATCGGTCAGCGACAAGGCCTACGGCGTCTACCTGGTCGGTATCGGCGGCACCGGGGTGGTCACGGTCAACCAGATCCTGGCCACGGCGGCCCTGCTCGACGGGCTCCACACGGCCGGCCTCGACCAGACCGGGATGAGCCAGAAGGCCGGAGCGGTCGTGTCCCACCTGCAGATCGGCGCCGCCCCGGTCGACGACCGCACCGCCGCGGTGAGCGACGGCCAGGCCGATCTCTACCTGGTGTTCGACATGCTCAGCGGGGCGGCACCGCAGCACCTCGCCCGCACCGATCCGGAGCGGACGGTATCGGTCGTCGCCTCCTCGCTCACGCCGACCTCGGCCGTGGTGACGAACATCGCGACCAGCCTCCCGCCGGCCGACGCGCTGCTGGACCGTATCCGGGGCGCGGTCGGCCGCATCACGGCCGTGGATGTCACCCAGCTCAGCCGCACCCTGTTCGGTGAAGAGACGACGGCCAACGTCCTGCTGCTCGGGGTGGCCTACCAGGTCGGGGCCGTACCGCTGTCAGCCGCCTCGATCGAGGAGGCGATCCGGCTCAACGGCGTCGCAGTCGACACGAACATCGAGGCGTTTCGGGCTGGGCGGCGCCACGTGGCCACGCCGACCGCGCTCGAGGCGCCGGCTGTGACCCGTCGCCTGGGGGCGGCCGGGCTCGATCCGACACCCGGCGCGCGGGAGGTCGCACGACAGCTGCTTGACGCGGCCGACCTGCCGGCCGCGGTACGGGAGATCGGTGAGCTGCGGACCGCCGAACTCGTCGACTACCAGCACGCGCGGCTGGCCGGGCGATACGTGGACGCGGTGCGCCGCGTCGTGACCGCCGAGTCCGAGCGGTTCGGCACGGATACGGTGTCGGTGGAGTTCGCCCGGCATCTGTTCAAACTGCTGGCGTACAAGGACGAGTACGAGGTCGCCCGGCTGCACCTGAAGGTCGACATCGGCGCCCAGGCGTCCGCCGACGGCGCCCGGGCCCAGGTGCGCTACCACATCCATCCGCCGTTCCTGCGGGCTCTCGGCCTGCGCCACAAGCTCGCGCTGGGCGGCTGGATCCGACCGGTCTTCGCGGCGCTGCGGGCGATACGGTCGGTGCGGGGCACGCCGTTCGACCCGTTCGGCCTGGCCGCGGTACGCCGGGTCGAGCGGTCGCTGCCGCAGGAGTACACGGCCGCGGTGCTGGCCGTGCTCCGGGACGACGACCAGGACCGATGCCTGACAGTGGCGCGGGCACCGGATCTGGTCCGCGGATATGAGAACATCAAGCTCGCCAATGCGGCCCGCTTCCGGGCGGTGCTGGCCAGACCCTCCGAGGTGGACGGATGAGGAAGGCGAAGACCATGGCGGACCCCGCTCCGGGCCGCGGCGCGAAGGGCCCGCTGCTGCTGCGTCGCCGGGTCGGCGAGCGCCTCGCCGACGAGCTACGCGACCGAATCCTGCGCGGTGATCTGACCACGGAGAACGGGCTGCTGAAACAGGACGACCTGTTCGAGGAGTTCCGGGTCAGCATGCCGTCCGTTCGCGAGGCCATGCGCACGCTGGAGACGGAGGGGCTCATCACCATCCGCCGCGGCAACCGGGGTGGCGCCGAGGTGCATCCACCCCAGCTCGAACGGGCCGGCTACGTCTTCGGCCTCGTGCTGCAGTCCCGCAAGGTCAGCGTGCACGACCTGGGACTCGCGGTCCGGCACCTCGACCCGATGTGCGCCGAGATGTGCGCGACCCGGCCGGACCGCATGGAGACGGTCGTCCCCGCGCTGCGCGAGATCCACCGCCGGACCGAGGAAAGCCTCGGCGACTTCGCCAAGTTCGTGGCCTGCATGAAGGAGTTCCACGAGGCGCTCGTGCGCAACTGCGGGAACCAGACCTTCGAGCTGCTCTTCGGCATGCTGGAGGGGTTGTGGTATGCGCACGAGGAGGAGTGGGCGGCCCGCACCGTGATGGAGGGCGGACTCCCCGGGAAGGCCGCGACCCGGCGCAGCCTCGACAGCCACGCTGAGCTGATCCAGGCCATCGAGGAGGGCGACGGCCCCGGGGCCGCGACCCTGGCCCGCCGCCACCAGGAGGACACCCAGCCCCAGGCCAATCTCGGCGTGGATCCCGCAGTGGTGGTCAACGCCCAGCTCATCCGGCCCCCGGACTACTGACCGCTCCCCTGTCTACTGTGGACCTTTCGCACGGGTGCAATGGCGCACCCGGCCGGTCCGGTCCCCTTTCGGGGACACCCGTAGGCGTGCAGGCCGATCGGCACCGCCGTCACCGCAGGCTGTGCGCGGTCGCGGCGGACTGTGGCCCTGACCGGCCCTGCCTGGCGCTACGACAGCGCCACGCTGACCTCGGTCGACTTGACCGGCCCGGTGTCGCCTCGGCCGGGTCGCTATCGCTCACCCTCACCATAGGCAGCCGGCCGCCCCGGTGCGGCACAAACGGCGTGACCACCCGGACCGCGCCGGGTGGTCACGCCAGAACGTTCGTTCAGTGCGCGACCGGGCAGCCGCCGGTGAGCTTGCCGAGGAACTGGTTGGGGTCGTAGTAGTGCTCGACCTCCAGCAGCTTCAGGTCATCGGTCAGCTTGGCGACGCTCACGCCGAACATCTCGACCGTCCGGCCGTCGGGCTGGTGGCCGTGGTACTCGCCTTCGAACGCGCCCCAGTGCCGCCACTTGATCGTCACCACCGGCGGCGGGCTGAGCACCTCCAGCACCTCCCAGTAGAACCCGCCCGGGAACGCCTTGTGGAAGATGTGGTGCGAAGACTCAAACGACTCGTCGCTACGGTAGAACGGGCTTTCGCCGATGAGGATGTTGTAGCTGCCGATGTCGGCGATGTCCTGCGCGCTCGCCCACGGTCCGCCGTTGACGTTGGTCCGGAAGCGATCGGTGACCATCGACACCCAGGTCGCCGGGTCCTTCTTGTACGAGACCTCCATCTCGAAGACCTGCACGATCCCTTCGACGATCGCCTCTAGCGAGTCCGAAGCGAACTGGTGCGTTCGTTGGGCGGGCATGACGACGTGCGAGAGGTGGTAGTCAGGGACAGCGTCACGCCAGTGCGCCGGGTCGGTCGCCTCGACGACGGCAGTACGTCCCTGCAGCCACAACGGAGTTTCGGACACGATAGGGGTTCCACCCTTCCAAGGGTCAACAACGAGGGATGACCGGCAGGCCGACCGCCCGCCGGGGCCAGAGGGGCATGCTCACGCGACGGCCGCCGGCTAGCCGGTGCCGGGGGTATGCCGGCACCGCATCGACGCTGGCATTCCGGACGCCAGCTCAAGAGCGGGCCACGTCGCGCCCTGACCAAGGCGGCGCGTCGCGTGCTCGGCGAGCGAGGGAATCCCGAGCGATCCGGCCACCGCCCGGTCACGCACCGTCGAGCGGAGCCGACTGCTGGCATGCGGAGCGGGTGTGACGCCATGGCGGCCCATCGCGGCAAGCACCGTCGACCGCGACACCCCGGCCCGCAGCGCGATCGCCGCCACCGTGGAGTGCTCCCGTGGCCGAACATGCCGCAGGCACGTCACCACGTCGCCGACAACCTCGCCGCCAGGCACACGCGCCCGCCTGCCGCCAGACGTCACAACACTCCCCCGCTCGATAGTCGCAGTGAGACTACCGATATTGGGTCATTGACGAAACCCCGAACCCTGGGTCAATCCTATTGGGGCCCGCCGCTGCCCCTCGCCGGCAGGATCGTCTTCACCATCATCGAAGACCAGCCCTCGGCGAACGCCACCGGCACCGGCAAGAAGGCGCGCAGCGCCAAGGGCGAACACGGACTGGGCGCCGACGCCACGCGGCCATCACTCGATGGACGTCACCGCCGGTTGAGGTTCGATGGATCGCGCCGCCCCACGCGAGGCGTTCCGGCGGCTGGGACTCGGCAAAGGCGAGTTGGAGCTCCGGTCGAGGCCGAGGCGTCGGAGGGCATGCCGCAGCTGGTGGGCACTGGCGTCGGCTCGGGCAGATGGGCAGCCGACCGGCCAGGTGCTGGGCGCGCTGTTCGAGGCGAGGTTTCGCTACTCAAAAACACGCCGGAAACGCCGAAAACGCCGCATGCAGTGCATGCGGCGCTCCGACAGAGCTCAGGGTGTCTTGCCAGGATCGAGTCAGAGACCCCGGACGTTCTCCGCCTGGGGACCCTTCTGACCCTGGGTCACCTCGTACTCCACCTTCTGGCCTTCCGCGAGCTCGCGGTAGCCGGTGCTGGCGATGGCGGAGTAGTGGACGAAGACGTCCGCGCCGCCGTCGTCCTGCTGGATGAAGCCGAAGCCCTTTTCAGAGTTGAACCACTTGACAGTACCGCTTGCCACACTTTCCTCCTGATAGCGGGGACGCCATCCCTCGCCGATCGTCGACGATGAACTTTCGCCCCGCCGTACCATACCTGCTTCCGGCGTGAACCGCGCTACCAGGGTGTTCGTCCACACTCCATCGCGCTCCGTGTGCCACTCCGCCGTCTTGATCAGCGGCCCAGTGCGCGGGTGCACAGGGGCTCGACGACACCTGGCCTCGTCAGAAAGGTGCAGCGTACGGGCGACGTCGCACCTCGTCGTAGACCCTGCGCAGCCAGGGCTGGCGGACCTGCGGCAGTCGCGCGAGGTTCGAGAGGAACACCGCCGAGTCGGGTCGGAAAAGCCCGTCCGGCGTTGCCGGCGGCGGGTCGTCGCGATATGCCTCGCCGGGCATCGCGCCGGCTCCGGGGACTGGCCTGCGATCCTGGCGGAAGGCCGGATACGCCCAGACGTCCCGGGGCAGCCACACCGCCTCGGTTGCCCCGGACGGCGCCCACAACTCGCCGGTCTGCGGGTGCTGCGGGACCAGGGCGATGTCCGCGGCGATGGCCGGCAGACCGGGGCCCGCCGGGGCCAGGGTCCGGGCCGGCAGTCCCGGGATCGTCCCACGTGAGCGTCTGGGCCGGCCGGTCACCGCCGCTGATGCGATGAACCGCCTCAGGGTCAAGCCACACCGGAGGTAGCCGGCGTACCTCCGGTGGGTGGCCCACCGGAGGTACGCTCGACAGTCGGATCGAAGTGGCTCGTTGCGCCCGGTTACCGGATCGGGTTGCGGGCCGCCGTCTGGCCTGCTATCCGCCCGAAGAAGCTTCCGTCGCCGAGGGAGATGCCGCTGCAGTAGCCGTGCACGGCCAGGCCCGCTGACGCGCGGCCCGCGGCGAAGAGCCCGTCGATCGGGCGGCCCTCGACATCCAGCACGTGACCACCGGCATCGGTGCGCAGACCGCCCATGGTGAACGCCTGGATCGGGAACGACCGGTGGCGCAGGTCAAGCACCGCATACGGCGGGCTCAACGGCTGCAGCCACCGGACTCCCTTGTGGAACAGCGGGTCCTCGCCGGCCTCGGCACCGCGGTTGTAGTAGTCCACCGTCTGCTGCAGCGCACCGTCGGGCAACCCGATCTGCTGCTCCAGATCCTGCAGCGAGTCCGACGCCCAGGCCGGGCGCAGCCACGACGACTCCAGGAAGATGTTCTCGTCGACGACGAGATAGCACTCCGAGTGCTGTCGCAGCACCGTCTCGGTGCCGAGCCGGCCGTAGTAGGTGTCCTCGTTGATGAAGCGCTGCCCCCGGGAGTTGACCAGGATCCCCTTGATGAACGAGATGTGCGGGGTGGAGACCAGGGTCGCGTCGATCGCGTCCATGTGGATCGCGTCCGCGCCGAGCATTTGCGCCATCTGGATGCCCAGACCGTCCTGCCCGCCGTGGCCGAGCTTGCCGGCGCCCTGCACGGCGGGCGTGCAGTGCTCGCCGAGCATCTCGTCGTTGTAGACGAAGCCACCGGTGGTGATGATGACGCCACGGGCGGCGCGGACGAAGACGGCGGTACCGAAGCTGCGGGCCGCCACTCCGACCACCCGGCCGGCGTCGTCGACGACCAGCCGCTCCACCCCGGTGTTGAAGACCGTCCGGACACCGGCCCGTTCGGCGGCGGCCAGCAGGCACTTCAGCACCGCGCCCTCGAACAGGTCCTCGGTGCCGTCCGGGTCCCGCGGCATGTGCCCGCGCGGAACCGGCGCGGTCAGCTGATTGAACGGATGTGCCTGCTCTCCCCCGGTCCAGACCAGTCCGCCACCGGCGTACTCCTGCGCTCCCACCTGGACGAAGCCGTCCGGGTCCGGGGTCGCCAGCGGGGTGCCTTCCCGGTCCGGCCCGCTGATCAGCGGTACCCCAGCCTCGAACAGCCAGCGGAAGTGCTCGACGCTGCCGTCGCAGTATCGGCGCAGCTTGTCCTCGTCGACGCCGGGACCGAGCGCGGCGAGCAGGAAGGTGTACATCGCGTCGGCGGTGTCGTGATGCCCCATCGCCTGCTGCATCGGGGTGCCGCCGCCGAGGTACAGGATCCCGCCGCAGGTCCCCTCCGATCCGCCTCCGCGCTCCAGCGCGACGACGCGGTCCGTCACCTCCGTCGCGCCGAGCGCGGCACAGACACCGGCGATGCTATAGCCCACGACAACCACGTCGGTCTCGATGTCCCAGGCTGGTACCTGATCCTGCGTGATCGGCCGGGCCGAAGCCTTGGTCGCCATTCTCATACCTCCAGCGATGATGGTCAGACGTTCGGAGTGGCTCCGAGGTAGAGCCCGGACAGCTCCTGGTCCACTTGCTGCGGAGTGCCGGTCATGGCGACCCGTCCGGTGGTGAGGACCACCGCGGCGGATGCCAGGCCCAGGATGGTGGTGGCGAACTGCTCCACGGCAAGCACGGTGACGCCCTGCGCGGCGATGTCAGCCACCAGGCCGTACAGCGTCTCGACGATCTGCGGCGCCAGGCCCATCGACAGCTCGTCGATGAGCAGGAATGCCGGATCGGCCACCAGCGCCCGGGCCAGTGCCAGCATCTGCTGTTCCCCGCCGGACAGCGTGCCGGCCAGCTGCTTGCGCCGGTGCGCCAGCCGGGGGAACTGGGTGAATGCCCGTTGTTCGATCTCGGCGGTTCGGCGGCCCAGGTGGGTGATGAGGCGCAGATTCTCCTCGACCGTGAGGTTGGGGAACACCCCGCGACCCTCCGGTACCAGGCACAGGCCGCGCCGGGCGAGCTCGTCCGGCGCTGCCTGGTTGACCTCGCGGCCGGCCAGCAGCACCGTTCCGGCCGAGACCCGGTGCAGCCCGGCGATCACTCGTAGCAAGGTCGACTTGCCGGCACCGTTGGGGCCGAGGACCGCGAAGATGCCACCGGCCGGCACCACCAGGTCGATGCCGTGCAGCACCTCGATGGCGCCGTATCCGGCACGGACACCGCGCAGTTCCAGCAACGGCGGGCTCTCGGGCGGCTCCTGCTGCGCCGCGGTGGTCCGGGACGGGTGGGTTGCCGGGCCGTTCAGGCTCACCGGGCTCGCGATGTCGGTCATGCCGTCCTCTCCGGTGCCGATCCGAGATAGGCCGCGAGAACCGCCGGGTCGGTGCGTACCTGCTGAGGTGTTCCGGTCATCAGGACCTGGCCGAGGTTGAGCACCGTGATCGTCGAACATACCTGCATCACCAGGTCCATGTCGTGTTCCACCAGCACGATCGCCAGGCCGTCGCGGGCCAGGCCGGCGAGCAGGTCACCCAGCACCGCGGACTCCTGCTCGTTCAGGCCGGCGGCCGGCTCGTCCAGCAGCAGCAGTCTCGGGTTCGTCGCCAGCGCCCGGGCCACCTCAAGCAGGCGCGCCATGCCGGTGGGCAGGCCGTCGGCTCGTTCGTCGGCGACGTCCAGCAGGCCCGTGCGTTCCAGGGCGGCCCGGGTCTCGGCCTTCGGGTCGCTGTTGTCGCGGGCCCAGCCGCGGCGCAGCTCGGCGGCGGTGAGTACGTTGTCGGCGACCGACAGCACCCCGAACAGTTCCAGCTGCTGGAAGGTCCTGGCCATGCGCAGCCGGGCCCGCTGGTGTGGCACCAGGCGGGTGATGTCCCTGCCGTCCAGCACCACCGTTCCCGTCCGGGGCCGGACCAGGCCACTGACGACGTTGAACAGGGTCGACTTCCCGGCGCCGTTCGGGCCGATCAGTCCCGTGATCTTGCCGGCCTCGGCCGAGATCGACACCGAGTCAAGGGCGGTCACGCCGCCGTACCGGACGGTCACGCCGCGCAGTTCGAGGAGTGTGCTCATCGCCCGGCCCCGATACCCAGGCGCTCGTCGAGCAGGTTCCGTTCATGATCGGTCAGCGGTTGGTCCATGCCGCTCCATTCCCAGGCGATGGTGGCAGTGTTCTCGGCGTGGTCAGCGGACTCCGGTTCCTTCGGGGCCGCCGGTGCACCCCGCCGGCTCAGCTTCGCCAGCCCGCGGCCGATGTCGGCGGCGACCCCGTTGGGCTGTTCACCGAGCCCGAGACCGACCAGGCCCGGCAGGAGCTGCGAGCCGCGGTTGAACAGGGACGACAGGTGGGAGAAGGTGCTGAACAGGCCGAGCGTCACCGCGCCGAACAGGGCGCCGCTGACCATGCCGGCACCGCCGGCCATCATCAGCAGCAGCAGCGGCAGGCTCGCGAAGAACGAGAACTGGGTCGCCGCCGCCTGACCCGACAGCCCGGCCAGCAGCGCACCACCGACGCCGGCCATTCCCGCCGACAGCGCGAACACGCTGAGCTTGACCGTGGTCAGTCGCAGCCCGAGCGTCGCGCACGCGGCCGGGCTCTCCCGCATCGCCAGCAGCATCCGCCCGTACCTAGACCGGCGCAGTGCGACCACGCCCAGGCCCATCAGGGCGAAGACGACGGTCAGGACCACGAAGTAGATCCGGTCGTCGCTGACGTTGACGCCGCCGAGATTCAGCCGGGCGGTCGCTACCGAGCCGGATTCGAACATCGGCACCCGGTAGCCGAACACCGTGATGGACGGCAGGCCGAACAGCCAGAGGTCGCAGAAGCTGGCCACCGCGGCGGTCGACAGCGCCAGGTACAGCCCACGCAGCCGGATCGCCGGCAGTGCGGTGATCGCGCCGCAGATCGCCGCGACGGCGAACGCGGCGATCAGACCGAGCACGTTGCCGTCCTTGGCGGCGTGGGCGAAGGTGAGCGCGCCGACCCCGGCGAAGGTCATCTGGCAAAGCGAGATCTGCCCGCCGTAGCCGAGTAGTGGTACCAGCGAGAGCCCGATGATGCCGAGGCCGAGACCGGTGCTCATCGAGAACAGCGGTTGGGTCGGCAGGACAACGGCCAGGAGCACGGCCACGACCAGCAGGGTGCCCGCGCCGATGACGAACATGCGGTAGGTCGGCACCGGGAAGGACTCCTGGCTGCGCCGGGACGCGTGGCCACGCAACCGCTGGTGTGGCAGCACCAGCAGGGCCAGCAAGAGCACGATGATGGGGATGGTGATGGGGAAGCTCTGCAGCCAGGGCACCGTGGACGTAGGCAGGTAGCCCACCGCGTAGCTCTGTGCCAGGCCGATGACGAGCGCACCGGCGAAGGTCATCGGCAGGCTCCGCAGCTTCCCGATCACCGCCGCCGCGTAGGCGTTGACCACCAGCAGCGTCAGCGGGATCACGGCCAGTTGCAGGTAGGGCGCGATCAGCACGCCGGCCAGTGCCGCGAGCATCGAGCCGACGACCCAGCTGGTCATCGCGGCCCGGTCCGGCCGGCCGCCGTTGAGCAGCACCAGCGACCGGTTGTCGACCACGGCCCGCATGTCCAGCCCGATCCTGGTCCGGTAGAGCAGCAGCCGCAGTCCGACCGCGCACAGCACACCCAGCGCCAGCGTGATCAGCTGGTCCCAGGTCACGAACACGCCGGCGATCTCGACCTTGTTCCCCGCGTAGAACGCCGGGAAGGGCCGGCTGACCTGCGGATCCCAGATCCACAGTGCCGCACCGACGAGGGTCAGCATGACGCCGATGGTCACCGCGAGCTTGGTCGCCTCGGTGGCGTCGGTCAGCTTGCGCATCAGCAGCCGTTCGAGGCCGCAGCCGAACAGCGGCGCGAGGACGAACACCACGAGCGGCAGCGCCAGCCACGTCGGCCAGCCCCAGCCGAACCGCAACTGCCAGTAGGAGAAGGCGGCGAACATGCCGAACGCGCCGTGGGCCAGGTTGAACACGCCGGACGTGGTGTAGGTGACCACCAGACCGCTGGCCGCGATCGAGTAGATGGCCGCCGTCACCAGACCGAAGATCGTGTAGGCGATGAGCTCATGCATCCGGTGTTGACCTCCGGGCGGTCAGAAGTGATCGGATCACGCAGTGGACAGCGGGTCCGGCAGGTCGCCACCCGGGGCCGGGTGACGCGCGGTCCCCGGGTGGCGATGGTTGCTCGTCGACGTACGCAGGATCAGGGCGTTACTGTCGGCGCGTTCTGCGGGTCGCAGTCGTACTTCCCGGCCTCCTTGGGGATGACCTGGGTGTACTTGTCCGCCTCGACCTTCATGACGATCCAGCACTCGGACGTCTTGTTCTCCGACGGGGTGATCTCGCCCTGCAGGCCGCCGCCGGTCCAGTTCTTGACCTTGCCGACCTCGGTCATCACGCAGGCCCGGGTCACCTGCGACCCGCATGCCTTCACCGACTGCGCGAACAGCAGCCACGAGGAGAAGGCGGTGGAGCTGAAGAAGGTAAGCTTGGCCTTCGGCGCGTGCTCCTTCAGGATCTTCAGGAACTGCGCCACCGCGGGAACGGTGTCGGCGGTCTCGAACGGCGTGGTGGGGATGTAGACGTAGTGGTTCTTCGCGACCTTGCCCGCCAGCGTCAGGTAGGTGGCGTCGTAGAGCTGCGGCGGCGAGATCTGGATGTCCGGGTACCAGTTCTGGGTCGACATGGCCTGCTGCAGGCCGGCGACCGCGGTGACCGTGGCGTTGACGAAGAGGAACTTGACCCCGGCGTTCTTCATGGCCTGCACGTACGGGCCCCAGTTGACCTGGCCGCCGGAGCTGTACTGAGCGGTGTAGAGGATCTTCCCGCCGATCTTGGTGATCGCCTGGTTGTACGTGTGCTGTTGCCGGGCGCCAGCGGCGCCATCGGCGTACAGGGTGCCGACCGCGTTCTGGATGCCGGGGTTGTCGGCGAACAGCTGGTGGAAGCCGCCGACGTTCTGCTGCGTGCTCGGGATCGGGTTGAGCGGGACCATGAGCTTGGCGTCGGCGGCCTTGGCACCGACGGTGGCGGCGGTGAAGTTCGGCATCCCGCACTCCACCCAGGTGTCCACGCCGGTGTCGTCGAGGACGCCCATGCTGCCGACCACGGCGAGGTTGCTTGTGCAGCTCGTCTTCACCTGCGGCAGGTAGTTGCTCATCGCGGAATCACGCTTGTCCAGGACCAGCTTGCGGCCGTTGATGCCGCCCGCGGCGTTGCACCAGTTGACGAAGGCGTCGGCCCCGTCGAAGATCGGCTGGAGCAGGCCGGGAGCGGCCGCCCAGCCGACGTCGGCGATGGTGCCGACCCGGATCTCGGTGTCGGTGACGCCGACATCGGTGGCGCCCTTGGCGTCGCCGGCGCCGCACACTTCGCCCAGGGTGCCGAAACTCCCTGCCGATTTGCCCGCCGATGCGCCGGTCGGCGCCGTGCTGTTCTGTGCTGTCGGGCTGGGAGCGCCATGGCCGCCACAGGCGGCAAGCGCTAACAGTAATGCGGGGACGGCGGCCAAAACCGTAGTTCGCTGTCGCATGGCTGACCCCTCTCGGTGTATGACCAGATGGTCGTTGAATCTGCTCGGCGCGAGATGCCCCGGTTCCACTGAATGGCATAGCTGGCATCCCGAACAACGGCGAACCCCCCGCAGCAGGCAGGGGGTTCGCCAACACGCAAAGTTCGCTGAACTCCGCGACTACACCCTCGCCCGCGGCAAGAGGCGGCGAGGCGTGCGGCCGGGAATGTAGGCGAAGCCCGCCGCTAACCGGGCGGTAGCGCTTCCATGTCGACGATCCGGCGGCTGAACCGCCAGGTGCCCGCATAGCGGGTCAGTTCGTCCAGGTACCGGCCGAACACCAGCACGATCGGCCCGGTGTCGCGTTCGTACAGCATCGTGAAATAGGTGCTCGCGGCCGCTCGGTCACCGTCGAGCACGATGGACGGCACCGACAGGAAGTGCTTGTGGTAGACGGCCGGCGCCGACGTGTGCTGGTCGGCGAACGCGATGAGGTTCTCGGTGCCGGTATGCACGAACATCGGCTCGCCCCGGCGGCGCACGTCGAACACCCCGTCCGGGGTGAAGGTGTCGGCCCAGGTCGCGCTGTCGCCGTAGTCGAGTGATTCGGCGTACCGCACCATGGTCCGGGCCACCGCGCGTTCGTCCTCGAGTTCGGCTACCCGACGGCGCAGTTCGGTGATTTCGTCGTCAGCCATCGATACCTCTCTTTTGCCGATCCAGTCCTCTAGTGTCGCGTGATCCTGGTTGTGTTATGTCGGGTTGTCGTTGATCCTGGTGTGATGCTGACCGATGCCCAGACCGCGGAGTTGCGGGCGGTGA
>NZ_JBFAZX010000032.1:0-76495 GCF_040689395.1 Dactylosporangium sp. NPDC051484
GTGACCCGAACGGGAAACCCAGCCGAGCGCCTCCGCCCAGAACCGGCCGAGCACCGAGTCGTCCCGAGCCTTGAGGTTCGCCTGCACAAGCCGCAACGCCACACCGCCCACCCTATGCCTAACCGACAAACAAGGATGAACCACGCATCCTCGGCTCAACTGGCGGTGACGGGCAGGTCGGGGACTTCGCCGAGCGGCCGAAGCCTTTGATACTCGATCGTGCGACCCGGCCACTCGCAGAGCCCGAGTTCGCCAGGGTCGACACCGACCTGCCGGGCCACGAACCGCACCGCCTCGTCCGGCGTTGGTGGCTGGTGACACGTTGCTTACCGGGGCTCCGCACCGCGGCGATACGGTGCTGGATCACCGCGGGTCGGCGCTGCCTTGCTCGCGCAACGACTCGTCCGACCCCATTTCGGCGGCATGCCCGTCCAGGTATGCCCGGACCATGTCCAGCAGGCCGGGGTTCTCCTGCACCGCCCAGGTGACCAGGTTGCACCGGTGGCAGAGCAGCTTGCGCACCGCGCCGGTGCGATGGTCACGGTCGACCGCCAGCCGCCTCGGCGCGCCGCTGCGCCCTCGTGTGGTCTCCGGCTCGCGGCAGATCGCGCACAGACCGCCCTGCGCCGTGAGCATGCGGTCGTACTCCGCGGGCGTGAGGTTGTACTTCTCCCGAAGGACTTGCGCGTGTGAGACCCGGTCGCCGTCCTGTGTGGCGTAGCGGGCGCGCTTGTCCTGAAGGATGCACGCCTTGCATGGTCGTCGCGGCGCCGTCGTGTGCGGCAGGTTGTAGAACGCGTCGCGCGGCTTCGTCTCTCCGCACCGCCGGCAGTGCACGAGCTGCTCAGTCACTGCTGCACCATACAGCTCATATGCTGGCACCCCATAATGACAGTTATGGTGTATGCCTCGATTTCCCCGCCGAAGCGCTCCGCCGTGCCGTCCGGTCGGATTATCGAATTATCGGTAATAGCAATTCGGTAATCCGGTGCTTCGCATCGAGCTGCGGCTCCGCGCCGGCGACGCGGCCAACGTGGGGCGCGGCGTCGCCTACGCTGTGCCCCGTGACTGAGTCTCGTATCGACGTGCGGCTCGACGCCAATGAGCACCCGGCCGCGGAGTGGACGGTCGAGGAGCGCACCGGCGACGACCGGCCGTGCGGCTACTGCGGCCGGCCCGTCCCGCAGCGCAATGCCGCAGGACGGCCGTTCCGGTACTGCCGCGACAACGACGGCGAATGCCAGCGCAACGCCCGCAACGCGCGGATGCGGCAGCGCACATCGCCGGGGCTGACCGGACAGGTCGCCCGGGCGTTCGAGATCGCGGAGCGGCTCGATCAGGCGCTGAGCGACCTCGTCGACGCCCTGCACGCCGAGGTCTCCCCCGCCGGGATCGAACGCCAGGTCGCCGAGGCCCGGGCGGAGGCCGCGGCGGGGCTGGTCGCCGCGCACGCCGAACGCGACGACGCGCGCGAGGAGACCCGCAAGGCACGGGCGGCGCTGCAGGACGCCCGTGCCGACGCGGCCAGGATGCGCGCGGAGGCCGACGACTCTCACGCCCTGGCGATGCAGGCCCGCGGCGAACTGCTGCAGGCGCAGGCCGACCTGCAGACGGCCCAGGACGAGACCGAGCACGTCCGCGGCGAGAGCATCGCCGAACTCGCCGAGGCCAAGCAGCGTTTCGACGCGGCCGAGGAACGCGCCCGGCGCGCCGCCTCGGACGCGGAGGCCAAGGTGAGCGCGGCGGAGCAGCGCGCCGAACGGCGGGTGGCCGACGCACACGCCGCCGCGGCGGCGAGCGTCACCCAGGCCCGAGCCGACGCCGACCAGGCGGTCACCGAGGCGCAGGCGGCCGCGGCGGCGACCGTCGCCGAGGCCCGGGCCGCGGCCGACCGCATGGCCACGGACGTCCGCGCCGCCGCCGACCGGTCGGTGACCGAGGCGCGCGCCGACGGCGACCGCAGGGTCGCGCAGGCGCAGACCGCGGCCGACGAGGCGATCGCGGCGGCCCGCGCGGCCGCGGAGCAGGCGATCACGCAGTTCCAGGAGGCCGTCGACAGCGCCGCCGCGGAGCGTGACGCGGCCCGCCGGGAGGCCGCGACGGAGTCGGCGCTGCGGGCCGAGGCGTACCGGGAACGCGACGCCGCCCGCGACCTCGCGGGCAGCGCGCTGCGTGAGCGCGACGTCGCGCATACTGCGGTGGAGCGGGCGCTGCGCGAAGGCGCAGAGACCGAGAGCAGGCTGCAACGGCGCCTCGACGCCGAGGGAGCGCGCGCCGCGGCGGCGGAGGCCGGGCTGATCTCGGCACGTGAGGAGTTGGTGCGGCTACGGGCCGAGGCCGACCGGGCGCACGGCTGGGCGGACGACCTCCGCGGACAGGTGACGCAGCTCACCGCCGTTGTCACCCGGCTCACCGCCACCGCAGGCGCCGCACCCGCCGGCGGGTGATAACGGTCAACCTCCAGGGTGACCTGCCGAAACTCCGTCGGGTGAAACGCGCCACGAACTGGCCCAGTTGGTCGATCGTTGAAACCCAACGTAAAATCAGGGTACCGACCCGGCGACTAACCTACCGCCGTCCCGGGTAGGTCGTGTAATCTGCCCGCCCGCGACGGGAATCGTCAGACCACGTGGCGTCGTTGGTTACAACGAAGCGCAACATGATTCGAAGGGGAAGACCGACCATGGGCGAGCGCATGCTGCGCGGCAGCCGTCTCGGAGCCGTCAGCTACGAGTCCGACCGCAACACCGAGCTGGCTCCGCGTCAGACCCGCGAATACCTGTGCGCCAAGGGGCACCAGTTCGAGGTTCCGTTCGCTGTCGACGCCGAGGTCCCGATGACCTGGGAGTGCAAGTTCGACGGCAGCGTGGCCCGGCTGGTCGACGGCAGCGAGCCCGAGCAGAAGAAGGCGAAGCCGCCGCGCACGCACTGGGACATGCTGCTCGAGCGGCGCACGATCGCCGAGCTTGAGGACATCCTCAACGAGCGGCTCGAAGAGGTTCGCCTGCGCCGCGGCCGTTCCGCGTAACAGCCCGAACGTCGTCGAAAGCCCCGGCCAACCCGCCGGGGCTTTTCGCCGTCCACCGCCGGCGACGGTGTCGTGGCCGGTCGTGATGACCCGGCAGCCGGCCCGACAGGAAGACATCATGAACCCAGAGCTACGTGCCGACTGCTCCCGGTGCTTCGGGCTGTGCTGCGTCGCCCCGGCGTTCGCCCGGTCCGCCGACTTCGCGATCGACAAACCGGCCGGCCACGCGTGCCCCAACCTCGACGAGGCGTTCCGCTGCGGCATCCACACCCAGCTGCGGGAACGCGGCTTCCCCGGCTGCACCGTCTACGACTGCTTCGGCGCCGGCCAACACGTCGCCCAGGTCGTGTACGAAGGCCGCGACTGGCGTCGCGATCCGGCGTCCGCACGGCGGATGTTCGAGGTGTTCGCCGCGGTCCGCATCCTTCATGAATTGATGTGGTACCTCACCGAAGCCCGCGACCTCCCCCAGTCCACGCCGCTGCACGCGGCCCTGGATGACGCGCTGTCGACAACACAGGCGCTGCGTGACGCCGTCGATGAGCTGACCCCCGAACGCGCCGAACATCACCGAGAGCGCATCGCACCATTACTGCGCGAGGTGAGCGCAGCGGCCCGTTCCACCCGCTCGACATCACCCGGCAGGAACCTGATCGGCGCCAAGCTGCGCGGCTCGGACCTGAGGGGAGCCGACCTGCGCGGCGCGCTGCTGATCGGCGCGGACCTCCGATCCGCCGACCTGCGCGACGCGGATGTGATCGGCGCGGATCTGCGTGGCGCGAACCTCGCCGGTGCCGATCTGAGTACGTCGCTGTTCCTGATCCAGTCTCAGCTGGACTCCGCATCCGGCGACGCCACGACGAAGCTCCCGCCCCGGCTGCGCCACCCGGCGCACTGGAGCGCCGCCCAGGCCACCGCGAAGACGCGCCGCCCCCGCCGCCGGTGATGGGGGAACCGTGTCACCTGTCGCCTGCCAGTTGATGTGAGGCGCTGCCAGCGCGTCTGAGGCATCTTGCGGTCTCTGCCACTGCAGTTGAGGCACACCTTGATGGGCGGCTTCACCGAGAGCGGCTGCCGAACAAGACCGACACCCTCCGGGTGCATCGTCCCGACCTGGGTATCGGGGAGCCGGTAAGAAACGTGTCACCAGCCGCAAACCGCGGCGATCAGGGGTGGCGGAGCGGTCGGCCTGGTAGTCGGGCCACCGCGCGGCGCGCTTGGCGCACCTGCCTGACGATCTGCGGTGCGGGCCGGGCGGTCAGCCGTAGGGCGATGGCAACGGACGGCCGCCGCGGCCCTTCGCCTCAGGGGAGGTGGTACCGCACCTCGGGGAAGGCCCGGCACGGGCCTTCGAGCAGGCGCTGCCGCTGGTGGCGCAGGTGCAGGTCGAAGAAGGCGAGGGGGTACGCCTGCTGGATGCGTACCGCGCGGCCGGGGTCGAGTGTGCCGATCCAGGTCCGCAGGACCTCGTCGCTGACGCCGACCGCTGCCGCGATCTGCGGCAACAGGACTTGGTAGTCGTTGTACGCGTTGTGGACCGCGCCGTCGGCCTGGACGTTGAGCTTCCAGCCGGTCAGGTGTGACCAGAATTGGGCGACCGGCGGCTTGGCTCGGGTGTAGTCCGCGGTCATCAGCATGAACGGCCGGTCGAGATCGGTGGTGATGAGCGGTTCCATCGGGCCGTCCAGGCTCAGTCCGGCTCGCACGCGCGGGTCCATGCCCATGAGGAGGGCGGTCGCGGTCCCGCCTTTCGAGGTGCCGAACATGCCGATGCGCTGCGGATCGGGTGCGCCGCCTAGCCCGGCCGGCAGCGGCTTGCCGTCGGCGTCGGGGTTGTGGCCGGCGGCGAGACGGCCGATGCAGTCCAGTACATACGGGATGTCCAGGGCGAAGTCCCGGGCGCCCAGATAGTAGTCCCCGCGCAGCGGGGCGAGGCGTCGGCCGTCGGGGAATTCGACGAACGCGTCGTAGGTGTGGTCCACGGTGACCACCATGTACCCGTGGCTGGCCAGTTCCTGAACCACGATCGTTGTGTCGGCGCGTTGGTCGTGCGCTTCGTGTGAGAACACCACGACCGGTAGCCGGCCACCCGAGTGCCGCACCGGCGCACCCGCGTGCCCGGCGGTGATCGGGGCGGCGGCCACCGGGTCGGCCGGGATCTCGTTGAGCTGCAGCAGGGCGCGCATGAGCGGGTCGGACATCCAGACGGCCCGCGGGTACCGGGCGACGTCGCGGGCCGGGTACCAGACGCTGACCATCAGTTCGCGGTAGTGGCCCGGGCCGGCCACCGGATCCGGCCGCGACCGGTCGACCAGGTGCAGCGCGACCGTACCGATCGGGTACGGACCGGTCGGCGCGGGCAGGACCATTCGCGGCGGGCTCGAGGTGAGCGGGCGGCTGGCGGCCGGAGCCGCTTCCGCGCGCCCGGCGAGGCCGAGCGGCACGGTGAGCCCGGCGGCCAGCGCGGCGGTGATGAGGCCACGGCGGGACAGGTGTGGGCCGATCGACGGTGTGAGGGTCATGACGCCTCCTGCTGTTGACGCACCCGGTGCGCCAGGGAGCGAACGTAAGACAGCTGCCGGCGGGGATCCCAGCCGGTAGCTGTCGGATCAGTGGTCACGCCAATAGGTTTCCATAACAAACCTATTGGCGCTAGTGCCATATTGACCCTCAGGCATCACACGGACCGCGACAGGCAGCCGGCCCCGCCCGCCAGGTATGTGAGGGCGAGCGGCAGCGACGCGACTGCCATTCCACAGGCCGGCACTGTCGGGGCCAGCCCGATCCCGCCGATCGGGTGCGAGCAGCCGGAACAGAACCTGGACGAACGTTGACGGGTGCGGCGCCCGGACGCCGCGACGCCGAGGCACGTCCGGCACCCCTGGGGGTATAGCCGCGGCGGACCGGGTGGCCCGCCGCGGCTACCTCCCTGCAGTCTTCAGCCCGGAACCGGCCGCCAACCGGCGAACGGGACTAGCTCCCGGCCATCACGGTAAAGGCGAATCCGGCGCTCGTCGGACGGCGCAGCGAAATGTCACATTTGACCCGGCGCAATACCTCGTTCCTGCTGAGGCCGAGCCCTTGCGCGATGAGCCAGTCCGGGCGTACCGGTACGCTGCGGCGCTGGTCGCCGGGCTCAGTCCTGCTGGTCAGCTGCCCGGCGCGCCGCGCGCTCGTGGCGGTCGACTGCTCGGGCGTGCGCGATCGCGAGGAGCCGGTCGGTCTCGGGCAGCATCTGCGGGCCGGGCATGACGATGCTGCCGAAGCCGTACAGCGCGTAGCCCGGGTGCGGCACGAGGGTGTCCAGCCGGGCGAAGTCGAACTCGTGCCGGTGGTCTTCGAAGTCCTTGGGCGGGAAGCCGAACAGCCGCTCGAACTCGGCTCGGCCCAGGTCCAGGTTGAGGCGGAAGACGCCGGGCCGGTCGAGCTGGGAGGCGTCGTCGAAGCCGGGCACGTCGTGTTCGACGATGGTGGCGAACGGCTGGCGGCGGTCCGGTCCGACGTAGAAGAACCGGTCGCCCCAGGCGCCCTCGGGTGATCCGTTCTCCTCGCTCGCCACGGTCTGCTCGACGCCGGGCAGCGCGAGAATCCGGTCGGCGAGCACGGCCGCGTCGACGCCGGTCGGGATGTGCAGCACCGCGTCGGCGTGTTCGATGGTGGCCTGATCCAGCGGGAAGTAGCGGTAGTCGTGCGTTCGCTGCTCGGCCGGTGCTATCTCGGATGCCCGGACGTACCGAGGAAGAGCGGTTTCCTGCTGGAGTCCGCCTTCGTAGGTCGACGGGGCGGGCGCCTCGATGCCGAGCGCGGGGCTCGCGCCGAGGCTACCGGCGATCACCGCGTACCCCTCGCCCAGCAGCGATGCGATGATCGCGCCGGCACCGGCCCACGACACGTCCGTTCCGGCCATGGTCATCGTGCTCGAGTGGCGCTGGAGGTGCGTGTTGTGCGCGAAGACCAGTGTGGGCCCGCGGTGCGCCTCGGCCGACCGGATCGCGAGCAGGTTCTGTGCCATCAGCGCGTCCCGGACCCCGGCAAGGCGGGCGAAGCGTTCCTCCCGTGCCAGTGGTGCGGCGGCCGCGGCGTGGTAGCGCAGCAACGCGACCGCGGACGCGGCGTGGATGAACGCCGCCCGCCAGCCCTCGGCCCGCCGGTGCGCCTGGAGGTACAACTCGGTCAGCAGGTCGTCGGCGATCACCCGCAGGCGCTGGGCGTCCGCCGAGCGCCCGATCGACCTGCCCGGCTCCCAGATCGCGGCCGTATCGCTCCACCGGGCCTCGTCCCCGACCAGTTCGTCGATCTGCGCTGATCGGTCGACGTCGAGGAAGTCACACACCTGGGTGAGGTGACGCCGTGGACTCGGGGCGCCCTCGATCTCCAGCGGGGCGTCGAAGCCGTGGAACGTCAGGCGCTCGCAAGCCGGCCGCCCGGCGTTCCACTCGCGCATCCGCAGCAGCAGGTCGCGGTTGGCCGGGGCGGCGCCGAACCCGTGGCTGAACCCTTCGGCGAGCGCGCGATCGAGCGTGACGGCGGCGCCTTGGACGAACTCGTCGGCGATCAGCCCCGCGGCCCGGTCGCTCTCCAACGCGATCGACCGGTAGCCGTGCTCGGCCAGCGACATGAAGACGTCGTTGCGGATCTGGAGGAAGGCGGACTCGCCATGCGTCGGCTCACCGAGCGCGAGCAGCGCCGGCCGGACGGCAAGCAGGTCGAGAATGGATGTCATTGCATCAACCGTATCGTTGAACCAGCGGTTGAGACTTACGAGCAATGAAGCGCGGTGACAGCCACGAAACCCTCCAACCCGCAGGTACACCGACCGGTCGACCTCGCACGCCGGCACGGCCTTTCCGCGCAGGCCGTGCGCAACTACGAACGAGACGGCGTCCTGCCGCCGGCCCAGCGCAGCCCGACCGGCTACCGCCGGTTCACCGACGTACACGCCAAGGCGCTGAACGCCTACCTCGCGCTGATCGCGGGCCACGGCTACGCCGCCGGCGGCGACATCATGCGCGCCGTCAACCGGGGCGAGATCGACACCGCGTTACGCACGATCGACCACAGCCATGCCCTGCTGCAGCGCGACCGGGAGACCCTGGACACGGTCGAGACGGCGGTCACGATGCTCACCCGGACGCAGCCACCACCGCAGAGCCGCGAAGCCGTGCCGATCAGCGTGCTGGCCCACCGGCTCGGTGTACGACCCGCGACCCTGCGCAAGTGGGAACGGGCCGGGATCCTGCAGCCGGCGCGTGACCCGGCGACCGGCTACCGTGTGTACTCACCAAGTGACGTCCGCGACGCCGAACTCGCCCACCTGCTACGCCGCGGCGGGTACCGGCTCGACCACATCGCCGCCGTGCTGCGCCGGGTGCGCGACGCTGGCGGCGCCGAACCGCTCGCCGCGTCGCTGCGCCAGTGGCGGGAACAGCTCACCGCGCGTGGCCGGGCCATGCTCACCGGCGCCGCCCGGCTCGCCGAGTACATCGACGCCGGCACAGGCTGATCGGGCGATGTTGCGCAAGTCTGCGGGAAAGTTGTCGTCGGGGTGTCGAGAATGCGGCCCCGGCTCCGTCCCAGGGACGTGGGTGGCCACGACGGGCCGCGTGACGATGAAGGAGCACCACCATGAAGTACCTGCTGCTCAAGCACTACCGGGGTGGCCCGGCCCCCGCGGTCGACTGGGTGCCGATGGACCGATGGACGCCGCAGGAGGTCGACGCGCACATGCAGTACATGCGTGACTTCGCGGCCCGTCTGGAGGAGTCGGGTGAATACGTCGACGGTCAGGCGCTGGCGCCCGAGGGCGCGTTCGTGCGGTATGACGGCGAGGGGCGCCCGCCGGTGACCGATGGCCCGTTCGCCGAGACCAAGGACCTCATCGCCGGCTGGATGGTCATCGACGTGGGGTCCTGGGATCGTGCGGTCCAGCTGGCCGGGGAGCTGTCCGCCGCTCCCGGGGCCGGTGGCGAGCCGATCCACGAGTGGCTCGAGGTGCGTCCGTTCCTCACCGAGCCGCCCACGGTCACCGAGTGAACGAGTCGCTGCTGCGGGAGCTCGTGCCCGCGGTGATCGGTGTCCTCGTCCGGCGCGGAGCCGACTTCGCGTCGGCCGAGGATGCTGTGCAGGAGGCTCTGATCCGGGCGCTGGAGACGTGGCCGGACGATCCACCGCGCGATCCGAAGGCGTGGCTCGTCGCGGTCGCGTGGCGGAAGTTCCTCGACACCGCCCGTGCCGAGGCGTCGCGGCGGGGGCGGGAACTCGCCGTGGAGGTCGAGCCTCCCGCCGGTCCGGCGCCCGCCACGGACGACACGCTGCGGCTGTACTTCCTGTGCGCGCACCCCACCCTGCCGCGGGCCTCGGCGGTCGCCCTGACGCTGCGCGCAGTCGGTGGCCTGACCACCCGGCAGATCGCGGCGGCATACCTCGTCCCCGAGGCGACCATGGCGCAGCGGATCAGCCGGGCCAAGCGGCGGATCGCGGGGCTGCCGCTGGCCCAGCCCGGCGATCTCGGGACGGTGCTGCGCGTGCTGTACCTCGTCTTCAATGAGGGGTACGGCGGGGATGTCGACCTGGTGGCCGAGGCGATCCGCCTGACCCGCCAGCTCGTCGCCTTGACCGGCGAGCCCGAGGTCGCGGGGCTGCTCGCGCTGATGCTGCTGCACCATGCGCGGCGCGCGTCTCGCACCGGTCCGGGAGGTCGCCTGGTGCCGCTTGGTGAGCAGGACCGATCACGCTGGGACACCGGCCTGATCAGCGAGGGGGTGATGATGCTGCAGGCCGCGCTGGCCCGCGACCGGCTGGGTGAATACCAGGCACAGGCCGCGATCGCGGCCCTGCACGCGGATGCCCGCAGCGCCGCCGAGACGGACTGGGTGCAGATCGTGGAGTGGTACGACGAATTGCTGCGCCTCACCGGCAGTGCGGTGGTGCGGCTCAACCGCGCGGTGGCGGTCGGCGAGGCCGACGGACCGCGGGCCGGCCTGGCGGCGCTCGCCGGTTTGAGCCCCGAGCTGCCCCGTTACGCCGCGGTGACGGCATACCTGCACGAACGCGCCGGCGACCTTGAACACGCCGCCGAGTTGTACACCGAGGCGTCCCGCGCCGCGACCAGCGTGCCGGAGCGCGACCACCTCACTCGAGAGGCCGCACGGGTGCGGCAGCTGCTGCGGCCGTGACTACTCAGATGCGTCGTGCCGGGCGGGCAGCCTGGTCCGGGCGGCGGGTGGTCAGGTGACGGCGCGGGACGTGTCCAGCTGCTGGATGACGGGGCCGATGAGGTCGGACAGGTCACGGACGAGCACGGCGACCGCGCGCTGCGCCGACGCGGCGACGTCGCGCGGGTCGGCGCCGGTGTCGGGGGCGGCGGGGAGCCCTTCCAGCGGTAGCGGCGCCTCGACGAGCAGGGTGGCGCGCAGGTGCGGGTTGCGGCTGACGTCCCGGTCGGTGGGCTGGACGAACTGCCCGAACAGCTCCGGCCAGCCGCGCCAGCCCCGGTCGCGCCACCAGGCGCGGGTGGCGGTGAGCTCGGCGGGCAGCGGGGAGACGAGCTCGACACGGGCGGTGAGGCCGCCGTCGAAGGGGTTGCGCACGCAGGCCGCGGACAGCACGCGGCGGTGCCAGCGGACGTATCCGGGGTCGAGGGCGGGCGGCGTGGCGAACGCCCAGGCGGTACAGGCGAACGCGACGGGGGCGATGTCGCCGAGGCTGTCGGCGAACGCGTTCTGCGCGGTAAGGACCAGCTCGTGGTACCGGTCGTGGTCGCGGTCCAGCCAGAACGTCTTCACCGCTGCGACGGTATCCCGCCGAGGTGCTCCTGCCCGTCCTTTCCGCGCACAGCCGAACCCGCGGGCCGCGGCGGTGGCACCACCCAGGCCCTAACCGATCGAGGTGACGACGGCCGGATGTCGCGGATCGTCGGCCCGCACGACGAGATCGGCCTGGTACTGCGGCATGACCTCGTCCCGGTAGCGGTCGAACGCCGGCAGCGTCCACGCCAGGTCGGCGGGGGTCCGCCGGGCCAGCGCCGCGGGGCTCTGCGTCAGGTGCACGGCAACGTCGAAGTCGAGCCCGGCGCCGAGCAGGAACACGCCGGAGACCACGACGACGGCGTGCGCCGGGAGCTGGACGTAGGCGGCCCGGGTGGCCCGGTCCGTGGCCGGGTCCCACAGCGACGGCAGGACGCGGCCGGTGCCGCCGGGCCCGGCGGGGGCGAGCACCTCACGGGTGAGGGCACGCAGGTCGAGCCAGTCCTCGTAGTACGCGTCGGGGTTGGTCTTGCCACGCTCGTAGCGCAGCGACGCGGCGCGCAGGAACCCGCCGGCGGGGACGTGCAGCACGGGTGTCCCGGCGTCGCGCAGGACACCGGTGAGCGTGCCGGCGAGGAGGCCGGTGCCGGCGGTGGGTGCCCCGTCGACGGCGACGCGGGCGGGATGCTCGCCGGCGGCGGCGAGGGCGCGGGCGGCGAGGTCCTCGGCGAGGGCCGGGACGCTGACCGGGTCGGCCTTCACCGCTGGTGCGGGTGCGGGTCGACGATCTCACCTTCGACGATCTCGCCGTCGACGGTGCCGGCGCCGGGCCGGGCCGCCGGCGGCGGGGTGGTGCGTTCGGCGTGGACGATGCGGGGGCCGAACAGGTCACCGGCGGCGGCCGGGGAGATGCGGCGTTCGGCGACGCGGCGCACCCGCCGGCCCGTGTACGCGCGCACGGGCGGGGCGAGCAGCAGCAGCCCGGCGGCGGCGGTGACGAATCCGGGCACGATGAGCAGCAACGCGCCGATCAGGCCGGTGAGCCCGTCGGACACCTCGCCACCGGCGGGCCGGCCTTCAGCGAGGGCGTCGCGGAAGCCGCTCCAGGCGCGGACACCCTCGCGTTTGACGAGCATCGCGCCGATGAGCATGGTGGCCAGGCCGATGAGCACCGCCCACGCCCAGCCGATCGCATGCGCGACCAGCACGAACACGGTGATCTCGACGACCACGAGGGCGAACGCGCCGATCGTCGCCCAGCCGAGCCCTCGCATGTGCCGCCTCCTTCGTCAGCGCCCCTGGTCGTGTCTGGCCGGCCCGTTGCCGGCGACGGCCCGTCTGAGCGCGTCCCACCGGGCGGCGGCGCCCCACACGGTGACTTTCCATAGTGCCTCGCGGACGATCGCGGAGCTCATCTTCGACTGGCCACGTTCGCGTTCGGTGAACGTGATCGGCACCTCAGCGACGCGGAACCCGTCCTTGTGGGAGCGCCAGGCCAGGTCGACCTGGAAGCAGTACCCGTGCGACGCGATCGAGTCGAGGTCGATCTTGCCCAGGACGGGGGTGCGGTAGGCGCGGTAGCCGCCGGTGGCGTCGCGCAGCGGCATGCCGAGGGCCATCCGCACGTAGATGTTGCCGATGCGGGAGATCGCCTGCCGGTGGGCGGGCCAGTTGACGGTCCTGCCGCCCTTGACGTAGCGGGAGCCGAGCACGACGTCGGCGTCGGCGAGGGCGTCGAGCAGCTTCGGCAGTTCCTCGGGGGCGTGGGAGCCGTCGGCGTCCATCTCCACGACGGCGTCGTAGCCGTGTTCGCCACCCCAGTGGAACCCGGCGATGTAGGCGGCGCCGAGGCCCTGCTTCCCGGCGCGGTGCATGACGTGCACGGCGGGGTCGGCGGCGGCGATCTCGTCGGCGATGTCACCGGTGCCGTCGGGGCTGTTGTCGTCGGCGACGAGGACGTCGACCTCGGGGGTGGCCTTACGGACCCGGTCGATGATGATCCGGATGTTGTCGGCCTCGTTGTACGTGGGGATGATGACGAGGACCCTGCCGACCCTGGGGTATTGGTTCACGCCTCGGTCGGTAGTGCTCACAGGTCCTCCTTGCCGCCTTCGGTGGCGTTCGGTGTCGCGTTGTCACCGGACCGGTCGTCCGGCCGTGGTGCACTGCCGCTGGTGTCGCCGCCGGCCACCGGCACCGTGGTGCGGCGGCGCCGCTGCCAGGTGGCGGCGACGAGACCGGCGACGGCGAGGCCGACGATCACCCACTCGGGGATCGCGCCGAGCCTTGTTGCAAGCGTACGTTCCGTGCCCAGCCGCAGCTCGGCGAGGATGACGGCGGGCTCGTCGAACCGGGTTTCGCCGCTGGTGGCGCCGGTGGTGTCGGCGAACGCGGAGATACCGACGGTGGAGGCCATGAGCGCGTCACGGCCATGTTCGACGGCCCGGAGACGGACCATGGCCAGCTGCTGGCGGGCCTCGGACTCGTCGAAGGTGGCGTTGTTCGTCTGCACGGCCAGCAGCTGCCCGCCGCCGTCGACGGTGTCACGGACGAGGTCGTCGACGGCGATCTCGAAGCAGATGACGTCACCGATGGTGGCGGGCCCGACCTGCAGCACACCGGGGCGGGTGCCGGCGGTCATGTCGGTGACCCGGTCGACCTCTTTGGACACGAGCCGGGCGATGGAACGCAGCGGCATCGTCTCGGCGAACGGCACGGGGTGGCGTTTGACGTACTTCGGGACCTCGTCACCGGCGCGGCGACCAGGGTTGAACACCAGCCCGGCGTTCTCGACGCCGGTCTCGGGGCTGTAGAGCACGGCACCGACGAGGATCGGGGCGCGCACGGCCTCCACGGCACGGTCGATGAGCTGCCCGGCGTCGCGGTTGCGCAGCGGGTCGATGTCGCTGGAGTTCTCCGGCCACACGACGAGGTCGGGCTGGCGGGCGGCGCCGGCACGGACCTGGTCGCCGAGGGCGATGGTCGCGTTGACGTGGTTGTCGAGCACGGCGCGGCGCTGGGCGTTGAAGTCCAGGCCGAGGCGGGGCACGCTGCCCTGCACGACGGCGACGTAGACGCTGCGGCCGCCCGGTTCGGCCAGCGGTACAGCCTGGGCGACGCCGGCCACGGCGCAGGCGAGCGCGACCGCGGCCAGGGGGGCGACGGCACGGCGGGGGTCGGTGCCGCCCCGCACACCGCGAAGCACGGCGTAGCCCAGCAACGCGCCGATGAGCGTGACGGCGAAGGTGAGCAGCGGGGCACCACCGGCGGCGGCGATGCGCAGCAGCGGCGACGTGTCCTGGCTGAACGCGACCCGGCCCCACGGGAACCCGCCGAACGGGGTGCGGCCGCGCAGCGCCTCCTGCGCGGTCCACAGGGCGGCGACGGCGGGCGGCCACGCCCAGCCGCCACGGTTCCACACGGTGCCCGCCCGGCCGGCCCCGCCGAACCGGACAAGCCCGTCGCGGCGGTCCAGCAGCGGGCTGATCCACGCGGACGCGGCACCCAGCAGCCCGAAGTACAGGGCTTGCAGCGTGGACAGCAGCAGCCACGGCACCATGCCGGTGTGCAGGTTGGTCCACGACAGCAGCGGGGTGAAGAACACCGCGCCGGTGACGAGGCCGAGCCAGAACCCGCCGCGCAGCCGCCGCCGGTGCACCGCCAGGGCGAGCAACGCGACCCCGACCGGGGCGGCCCACCACAGCCCGTACGGCGGGAACGCGACGAGCAGGGCACCACCGGCCACGGCGGCGCACAGCAGCGCCGCCCACGTGGGCAGCGGCGGCGGGACGGTCCCGGACCGGGTGCCGTGCGCCGCGGGCGCGGCGGCGGCATGTGCTTCGACCAACGTCACCTGCGCCACCCCAGTGTCGTGCGAAGTTTTGTCGTGCGGTGCGGCGCCCATTATGCGGGTCGCGCCGCCCAAACGTGGAATCCCGGGACGCTCAGCGCCGGGAACCGCGGCCAACCCGCCACGCGGGCCCCGCCGGCGGTGACGTCACGGCGATGGGCCGAGCTGAAATGGGGGCGCGACCGCAGTCGCGCCCCACGCTCCCAGACCCTGTGTCCGGCCGGTGCGGCAGTGACGTTCGAGCGCGGCCTTCGTTCCGGCGCGGCGCGAGCTGGCTGCCCGTGGCGTGCCGTTGTCTACTGGTCGCGTGATCCCCCCTGACCCGACACCGGTGGATGCCCGGTCCACGGCCCCCGCCGGCCCCCGCCGCCTGCGCTCCGGACGTCCCGTCGGTTGACGGTGGACACCCGGCCGGCCGGCAGTGGGGAGTAACGAACCGCGGTCATCCTTCCCGAAGTAGGACGCAAAGAAGGTACGCGCAGCCGCCGGGTGGATGTCAACCGTCCCACGGGATGGAATTCGGCACGGCGGCGTGTCGTCCAGGCGTGTCGGACCCGGTTCACCCACATGCTCACAGTTCGTGTCGTCCAGGTCACGCCGCGTCGCGGCCCAGCTGGTGACGGTCCGTGTTCACCGGCCCCCGAGCCGGGCCAGAGCTGGCCCGGAGCCGGCATCGAGCGCCGTGCAATCACCCTGCGGTCACCCGCAGCCCCTCACACAACCGGGCGGCGACACCAGGATGGTCGGCGGCGAGCAACCCCGCGGCGGCCAGGACATAGTCGGCGTCGACGGCGACACGCGGTGCGCGGGGCAGCGCCCACCCGCCGGCGTGGTCGTGCAAAGTCGGTGCGATCGCCGCGGCGGCCGCGGCACGTCCAGCATGCCGGAACACACCACCGGACGCCACGACCGACACGACATGTCGCAGGTCGCGTCCCGCCCTGGCATGGCGACGCACCGCGACGGTGACCGCCGCGGCCGCCGGCCCCAGCGGGCCCGCCGCGACCAGGACACGTTCCAGCTCGGCGGCGGCGCGGATACCGTCGCTGTTCCACCGCACACCGAGGTCACCCTCGACCGTCCGGGCGTGCCACAACACCCCGGCGACCGCGTCCGGGGCCGTCTCACGCGGCTGCAACGCCGAATACACGTCGGTGGTGGCCCCGCCCACGTCGACGACGAGCAGATCCCCGCCGGCACCGGCGGCCAGCACCCCGACACCGGTCAGGACCGCGTCCGGGGTCGCGGCGGCGACCATCCGGGCGAAACGGACGCCACGGGACAGCCGTTTACCGCCGATGACGTGGCTGATGAACATGTCACGGATCGCGGCACGGGCCGGGCCCGGGTCGATGACCCCGATGCGGGGCAGCACGTTACCGGTCGCGGTGACCGGCAACCCCCGCGCCGCGAGCAGGCCCGTGACATGCTCACGGGCATCGGCGTTACCGGCCACGACGACCGGGACCCGCCACCTCGCGGCCGCCAGCCGCCCGGCGTTGTGCACGATGGTGCCGGAGTCGCCGCCGTCGGTGCCACCGGCGAGCAGGACCACATCGGGCCTGGCCGCCCGCACCCCGGCCAGCGCCGCCACGGTGAGCCGCCCCGCGGCGACATGCACCACCCGGGCACCCGCGGACAGCGCGACCCGGTGAGCGGCGTCCGCGGACACGAGCGCCTCATAGCCGACGACCGCCAGGCGCAACCCGCCACCGGCCGACGAGCAGCAGTACACGTGCTCGACCGGCCCGGCAGCGGCCAGCAACACCTCGACACCCTCCAGGACATCGGTGCCCAAGGTCGTCGGATGCGTCGCCGTGCCCACCAACCGGCCCTCACGCAGGTCGACGACTGCGAGTTTCGTGTCGGTCGACCCCACGTCGAGGCAGGCGGCGCGGCTCACGCGGCGGGCACGACGACAGTGCCGGTCGCCGACACGGCCAGCAGCGGCGGATCGAGCACGGCCGCCGCCGACGGGCCGGCCTCAGGAGTACCACGGCAGGTGACATGGCAGGTGAAGTCGACGGTGCGGCTGCGGCTGCCCTGCCGCGTGACGACGGCGGTGACCTCCACGACGTCACCGGCACGGACCGGGGCGTGGAACGTGACGGCACTGTACCCGGCGAACAGACCCTCGTCACCGTCCGTGCGGATGCACAACTCGGTCGCGGCGTCGCCGAACAGGGCCAGGCTGTACGCACCGTCGACGAGGTTCCCGCCGTAGTGGGCATGCGCATACGGCACGTACCGGCGGTGCACGACCGTCGCCCCGACTTTGCTCACCGGACTCACCGGGCACCCCCTGCGGTGTGCGCGAGATACGACGCGACCTCGCGAGGCGTGGTGCCACGACCGAAGATCCGGTCGACGCCGAGTTCGCCGGCCATCCGCTCGTCGAACCGGGGCCCGCCGGCGACCAGCAGCGGCCGGCGGGCCGGCGCGAACGCCTCCCGGAACGCCGCCGACATGGCACGGGTGTTGTGCAGATGCGCATCACGCTGGGTGACGACCTGTGACACGAGCACCGCGTCCGCCTGTTCCGCCGTCGCGGCCGCGACGAGATCAGCGACCGTAACCTGCGCGCCGAGATTGACCACTCGCATCTCCCGGTAGTACTCCAGGCCCTTCTCCCCGGCGATACCCTTCACGTTGAGGATCGCGTCGATGCCCACCGTATGCGCGTCAGTGCCGATACACGCCCCGACAACGACGAACTTGCGCCGCAACCGGCCACGGATCGCCGCATTCACGTCCTTCGCCGACAACAGCGGAAAGTCCCGCTCGGCGACGACGACCTTCCCCGGCTCGACCAGATGGTTGACCCGCCCATACACCACGAAGAACGTGTGCCCGTCACCGATCGGCCGCGCGTGCACCACCATCGCCGGGTCGATACCCATCTTCCCCGCCAGCTGCAGCGCCGCGCCCTCACCCCGCCGGCCCGCCGGCAACGGCAGCGTGAACGAGACCTGCACCATGCCGTCACCAGTCGTGTCCCCGTACGGCCGGACGACGTCACTCACCGCACGCCCCCTCCCGCACCGCCGGCACCTCGCTCAGCAACGCCTCCGCCGGATTCCAGTAGCCCGGCTCCCGTCGCGCGACACCGTCGAGCCCCTTACCCCCGTCAGCCGGCCGGCGCATGATCCCGAACGTGCCGTCGGCGATCGCCGCGAGCAACCCCTCGTCCACGATCCGCCCCAGCAGCTCGACCGCCTCCCGCAGCACGACCGCCGCCCGGTCCTTGATGAACGGACCCGGCGTGAAGTCCTCGTGCAGGTTCCCCGCCGCCCGCATCACGTAGTGAACGTTCTGCAACGCGATGTCACGATCGGACAACCACGGCGTGACAACCGCCTCCGTCATCATCCCCACCAGCAGAATCCCCTGACCGGTGAGCATCCCGGCAAGATTGAAGAACCCATCGAGGAGATTGCCGCGGAACACGTCACCGGTCATGTGCCGCGTCGGCGGCATCCACTTCAGCGGCGCACCCGGAAACAACTCCCGCGCCAGCAACGCATGAGCCAGCTCCAGCCGGAACGACTCCGGCAGATCCGGATCGATCTCGAACGCGTGCCCGAGGCCCAGCTGCCACGTCTGCAGCCCCGCCTCCCGCGCGAAGAACTCGTTGAGCAGCTGCGACACCGTGACGGTGTGCGCCGCCTCGACCGCGTCGGCCGTGGTGAGATAATTGTCCTCACCCGTATTGATGATGATCCCCGCCCGCGCATGGACCTGCCGCGAGAACCGCTGATCCACGAACGTCCGCACCGGATTGATGTCACGGAACAGAATCCCGTACATCGAATCGTTCAGCATCATGTCCAGCCGTTCAAGCCCTGCCAGCACGGCGATCTCCGGCATGCACAGCCCCGACGCGTAGTTCGTCAGCCGCACATACCGGCCCACCTCTTTCGACGTCACATCCAGCGCCGCCCGCATGAGCCGGAAATTCTCCTGCGTGGCATACGTGCCCGCGAACCCCTCCCGGGTCGCGCCCTCCGGCACGAAGTCCAGCAACGACTGCCCCGTGGAACGAATCACCGCGATCACATCGGCACCGGCCCGCGCCGCCGCCTGCGCCTGCGGAATGTCCTCATAGATGTCACCGGTGGCGACGATCAGATACACCCACGGCCGGCGAACCGGATCACCGTGCCGCGCCACCAGCCGCTCCCGCTCCCGCCGCCGGCGGTCGATCCGGGCGACACCACGCCCCACCGCCGCCGTCGCCGCCCGCCGGGCCCGCCCGCTCTTGCCCGGATCCGGTACCTCGAAACGCACACTGCCCGCCGCGGCCTTCTGCGCCAGCAACGTCAGATCGGCGTGCCCGTCACGAACCAACGCCGCATACACCGGCAGCAGCACCCCATGGCCGAGACCGACATCGGCGACAACCGCATCGACCAGCCGGTTCACCCACGGAATGCCGTCCGGGTCCGCACCGCCGATCCCCGCCAGACGCAACGTCGCACGCTCCACGGCGACCGTCGTGTGCGTCCTGGCCAACTCCACCACCGGCGCACCCGCGGCGGCGGCCAGCCGCCGGGCACGAGCCACCGTCCGCCCGTCCAGCCCCAGTTTCCCGCTCACCGCCGCCTCCCGCTCATGTCGTGTGAATCTCGACGCCACCCAGCACCGTGGTCCGGGCCGCCGGGCTGACCTCGCCACCGACAACGCCACCGAGACGCTCGCTCGTCTCCCAGACCGTGAACGTGGCACTACCACCAGGGTTGAGCACACCCTCATCGTCGACCCCGGCCGCCCGCCACCCACCACGGGTATGCGCGGCGAACGCCGCCTTACCACCCAGACGCTGCACCGGATTGTGGTGACGCATCGCCGCCCGGCAACCACCCCACGGATCCAGCGGCGTCACCGGACTGTCCGACCCGAACGCCAGCAACACCCCGACACCCGCCATCGACCCGATCGGATTCGCCGCCAGAGCCCGCCCCGCACCGAGCCGCTGCGCGTACATGCCATGCCCGCCACCCCACAGCCGATCAAACGCCGGCTGCACCGACGCGACAATCCCGAACTCCACGAACCGGGCGATCGCCGCCCTGTCCAGCAACTCGGCGTGCTCCACACGATGCCGCCCGGCCCGCAACCGCTCCACACCCACCCTGGCCGCGGCACCCGCGAACCCGGCCAGCACCGTGTCGACAGCCCGATCACCGATGGCGTGGAACCCGCCCTGCACCCCGTGCCCGACACAACCGACAAGATGCTCGGTGACCTGCTCCACGGTGAGATAACCATGACCACACGAGCCCGGCTCGTCGCCATAGTCCGCACGCAGGTGAGCGGTGCGGGCACCGAGAGCCCCATCCGCGTACAGATCTCCCGCCGCGCCGATCGCACCGAGCTCACGAGCCTTCGCCGCCGCCCCAATCTCCCCCCACAACCCGAACACCCGCGGCAACCGCGGCCCATGCCCCAGCGCGGCGACGAAATCGTCCTCCCCCGACGTGCCCGGCCCCCCACACTCGTGCACCGCGGCGATACCCAGCGCCGCCGCATGCCGCAACGCCGCCCGCTGCGCGGCACCCAACTGCGCCGACGTGATCGACCCGTACGCCGCCTCCCGCACCACATGATGGGCGTCACGACGCAGCCAGCCGCCATCGTCATACCCGGCCGCGACCCTCGCCTCATCACTGAGCAACGCCGTGGACACCAGCGCCGCGTGCACACACGTGCGGGACAGATACACCCGCCGGCCACCACCGGCCCGATCCAGCTGCGCGGCACTCGGAGTGCGCTGATCCGCCCACCCCGACTCGTCCCAGCCGTGACCGATGACAACCGCATCCCCGGGCAACGCCGCCGCGTGCGCCGCGACCGCATCGAGCACCTCCACCGCCGACGCCGCACCCGACAGGTCAAGACCCTGCAGCGTGAGCCCGGTCGCGCTCAGATGCACGTGCGCGTCGACGAACGCCGGCGTCACCAGGGCACCCTCGAGATCGACGACCCGGTCCGCGCCACCGGGCGCGTCCGCGTCAGGCCCGAGCCAGGACATACGGCCACCGTCGACGAGCAACGCGGTGGCGGAAGGATCGGCCGGAGTGTGGACGAGGCCACCGCGGTAAAGGGTCTTCATGCCGCCCAGTCTGCCAACCGCGGCCGCAACCGCGCCTGGAACAACTGCCGCACCGCACTGTCGGATCGCAGCAGACCCAGCGCATACTCGGCGTGGCCGGGCACATAACCGTTGCCGATGAGCATCGTCACATCCGCCGCGAGGCCCTCCGCACCCAGCGCCGCCGCCGGGAACGACGTGGCCATGGAGAAGAACACCACCGTCCCCCCGGGCGCCGTGGCCAGGATCGCGGCATGCTCACAACCGGGAACCTCGACACACACCACCGTCAGATCCCCCGGCCCGCCACACCCCTCCAGGACGGCGGCCAGACCGGCCGCGTCACGGGCGTCGGCGACCACGACCGACCCCGCCAGCCCCGCACTGGCCAGCAGGTCACGCTCGGCGTCGTCACGGACCACCCCGACGCTCACCACCCGGTCACCGCCGGCCGCGCGGGCCGCGGCCAGCGCCAGACTGCCGCTCTTACCGGCCGCACCCAGCACCACGACCCGGACCGGCCCGCCCCGCTCGGCCAGAATGCCGCGCAGACTCCGCGCGACCAGCGCCGGGGCGCCGCACACGTCGAACACGGCCAGGGCCAGCCCCGGATCAAGATCGTCGGGCAGCACCGCGGCGATCGACCGAGCGAACAGGATCGCGTGGCCCTCGCACGGCACCTGCTCACCGAGGCCGTCCCAGCGTCGCAGCCCGTCAGTGACCGCCAGCGGCGTGAGGGTGAGCGAAACCAGGGTCGCGACCCGGTCGCCGGGGCGCAGCCCGAGCGGCGACGCGGGCCCCGCCTCCTCGACCGTGCCGATGAGCATCCCGCCGGAGCCGGTCACCGGGTTGTGCATCTTGCCCCGGGTCTCGATGATCCCGAGCACCGCAGCGCGGATGCGGTCCCCGTCGCCGCCGTGCTCGGCTGCCAGCTGCCGGTAGCTCGCCGCGTCGAGGTTGAGCCGCTGCACGCCGACGCGGACCTCGTCGTCGGCGATCCGCGGGGACGCGTCGAGGCGCAACGCCGCCTGCGGCAGCACCCCGGCCGGAGCAATCACCCGATGCAACCCGATTGGCGAACTCATTTCCCGCACCACCCGATGTGTGCCGAAGATTTTCCGGCAGAATAACGCAATCACAGGATATCTTTCAAGCACGACGAGCGCACGGTGCGGGCGGCTGGCTTCCCGCCCTGCGACGGTAAAACTTCCGGCTCAAGGATCGCTTGACGGAAGATTTCCCGCTAGTCTCCCGACTAGGCGGAAAAATTAAGGGAGCGGGATCGTGCAGCCATACATCTACCAGCGCCACGCGCTCGAAGAACCCGACTGGCGACGCTTCCCCGCCTGGACGACCGTCACCCGCGAACAGTGGGAATCCGCCCAATGGCAACGCGCCCACTGCGTCAAGAACATCAACCAGCTACGCACCGTCCTCGGCGACCACGTCACCGACACCTTCTACGACGACCTCGCCACCGACCAGGCCAACCACGCCACCATGTCCATGCTCATCCCCCCACAGATGATCAACACCATGGTGCCCGCCACCACCCCCACCGACGACACCCTCCGCAACGACCCTATCCGCCGCTACATGCTCCCCATCGCCAGCGACCGCCTCACCGACTGGCCCTCCCACCCCTACGCCACCCGCGACTCCCTCCACGAACACGACATGTGGGTCGCCGAAGGACTCACCCACCGCTACCCCACCAAAGTCCTCGCCGAACTCCTCGCCACCTGCCCCCAGTACTGCGGCCACTGCACCCGCATGGACCTCGTCGGCAACAACACCCCCACCGTCACCAAACTCAAACTCGCCAGCAAACCCACCGACCGCCACACCGCCATCCTCGACTACCTACGCACCCACCCCGGCGTCCGAGACGTCGTCGTCTCCGGCGGAGACGTCGCCAACCTCCCCTGGCACCAGCTCGAGTCCTTCCTCATGCAACTGCTCGCCATCGACACCATCCGCGACATCCGCCTCGCCACCAAGGCCCTCATGGGCCTCCCGCAGCACTGGCTGCAACCCACTGTCGTCGAAGGCCTCGAACGCGTCGCCCGCACCGCCGCCCGCCGCGGCGTCAACCTCGCCATCCATACTCACGTCAACCACGCCCGGTCCCTCACCCCACTCGTCGCCAAGGCCGCCCACACCGCGCTCGAAGTCGGCGTCCGCGACGTGCGCAACCAGGGCGTCCTCATGCGCGGCGTCAACGCCACGACCCCCGACCTGCTCGACCTCTGCTTCGCCCTCCAGGGCGAGGCCGGCATCCTGCCCTATTACTTCTACATGTGCGACATGATCCCCAACGCCGAACACTGGCGCGTCGCCGTCTGGCAGGCACAGCGACTCCAGCACGACATCATGGGCTACCTGCCCGGATACGCCACCCCCCGCATCGTCTGCGACGTGCCCTACGTCGGCAAACGCTGGGTCCACATGGTCACCGAGTACGACCGCGAACGCGGCATCAGCTACTGGACCAAGAACTACCGCACCAGCATCGAGGACGACGCCACCCAACTCGACCGCACCTACCCCTACTACGACCCCATCGACACCCTGCCCGAAACCGGCGCCGACTGGTGGCGCAAAGAGCACGCCGAGTAGGCCCCGGCTCCGAGCGCGAGGTAGCCCACGCGCCGCGCCGAAAAACGAAAGTCTGCCGCGCAGCGGCTCGTTTGTGCTGTTCAGACGTGGCGAAGCCACGTCGTGTATCGCGTCCTAGGATGCTAGGAAATGACGTCGACGCTGCGGACCCTGAGCTAGGGAGCGACGGCGTCGTCGACCGGGTCGGCGATTGCGGCGGGCGCGGGGCGGGCCGGGCGTTCGCGGAAGACCCACCAGCGCGACGCTGAGTACGTGAACACCGCCACGATGAACGACGCCAGGACGCGCGCGACGCGGAAGTCCAGGCCCAGCATCGACAGGCCGGTCGTCACCGTGACCGTGGTGAGGTAGTCGCCGAGCAGCACGACCGCGTACCGCACGATCTGGCCGCCGACCGGCGCGTGTGAGCGGAAGTTCACCGTGCGGTTGAGCACGAAGTTGAGGCCGAACGCGCCGATGTACGCGATGGAGACCGCGACCGGCATCGGCAGGTGCGTCCAGCGCCGCAGCATCGCCAGCACCGCGAGATCGATGCAGAACGTAAAGGCGCCGAGCATGGCGAAGCCGACCAGCTCGCGCGGCAGGACGCGGCGCAGGCGCGGGGGCAGCCGCTGCACCCAGGCGGTGAGGAAGTCGCCGAGCCGCTCCGCGGGCTTGCGCTCCAGCGTCATGGGAACAATCATTCCGGAGCCCCGCGCTCCCCCGCCGTCAGGGTTGCGTCAGTTCTGCCGCGTAGCGGCTCGATGTGCTCTCCAGCGTGGCGCCAGCCACGCCCCTAGCGCATCCTAGGACGCTAGGATAAGACATCGAGCGCCGAGGCCGGCGAACGGTCGCCGGTCACGACACCGACAGCGAGTGAACCGCGCCGGCGCGGGTGCCGAAGTACATCGCGCCCTTCCAGACGGCCGGCGTCGACTCGATGCACCCGCCGATCTTCAGCTCCCACAGCGGGCGCGGGTCGGCGTGAGTGTCCGCCACGTCGTAGGCGTGCATGGTGCCCGCGCAGTCGCCGATGAACAGCGTGTCGTCGACGCTCACCGGGGACTGCCAGGTCTCACCGCCCGGCACGTGGAAGCGCCACCGCACCTCCCCCGTGACCCGGTCGATGCCCAGCACGTCGCCGCCCGTGGTGTCGTAGACGACGATGTCCTTGTACAGCGCCGGGGTCCCCCAGATCCCGGCCGGCTTGGAGCCCTGGTCCTTCACCGACCACACCACCGGGTTGTCCGGCTTGGACGGGTCGAGCTTGATCATCTGCCCGACCTCGCGGGAGCGGGCGTTGCCCTTCTCGAACTCCGACCCGATGTACAGGAAGCCGTCGGAGTCCACGACCACGGACGCGTCGGTGTCGTCGCCGGTCCAGAACCGGAAGGTCCGCGTCGGCATCCGGCCCTGCTTGAGACCGGAGAGGTCCCAGCCCTGCACCAGGCCGCCGGAGTTGGCGAAGTACACGGTGTCCTTGTAGACGGCGACCGAGTTCTCGATCGACACGTTCGTGTCGCCGAAGTCCTTGAGCAGCTGATCGTCCCAGCCGGGCGTGTGGAACACCAGCTTCGGGTCGACGGTGACCTTGCCGTCCGGGCCGTACGAGCGGTTGAGCTTCACGATGTGGAACTGGCTGTTCTCCCCGCCCTCGAGCAGGTAGTCGTCGATGATGAGGCCGGAGCCGTCCCAGTCGTCGTTCCACAGCGTCGGCTTGACCGCGTCCGCGGAGAGCTTCCACAGCTCGGTCGGCGTGCCCCGGTCCAGCGCGATGACGCGGTAGTAGTTGTCCCGTGACCCGGAGTAGAGCAGCGGGAACCCGTCCGGGTCGACCGTGACGCTGCCCTTGATGATGTCGCCGGTCTTGAAGTCGGGCATGATGCGCTCGCCGGTCGCCGCGTCGAGGAAGTGGATGCTGCGGTCGTACGCGCCGAACACGACCCACGTGCGCCCGTCGCGCTCGAACACGGCCGGCTGGCCGGTCCAGCCGTTGCCGCACCACTCGGTCGTCTTGCCCTTGTCCGTCGACATCGAGCACATCCCGCCCGACTGCGGGAACTGCCACTTGTGCACCGGGGTCGTGCGGGGCACCGGGCCCTGCCCGTAGTACGTGCGGGTCGGGTTGCCGCGGAACGTCAGCAGGCCCTGGACCTTCGTGCCGTACGGCTTGCCGACCAGCGCCGGGTCGGACCAGCCGATGAACGGCGGCGACGGTGACAACGACGCGGACGGCGGGGCGGCCACGACCGGGGTGGCCGAGGCCTCGCCGCCCGCGGCGGGCTGCCCCGATCCGGCGTTGCGCAGCACATACACGGTCGTCGCGACGCCGCCGACGATGAGCACCAGCAACCCCGCGACAAGGAGCCGGAACTGACCCACACGTGACATTCGCACATTATGGGGGTCGATGGGCCGGTCGCGGTTCATCCGAACGGTGCGACGGGATCCCATTCGGGTTCCTCGAAATGCCGGTGGTTCGTGCCGGGCTTCCAGCCGGGCCGCACGTCGCGTCTGTCCAGATAGGACCTCGCGGCCGGCGGATACGGGTGCCCCGACGTTTGTCCGCCGCCATGGAGGCGTCGTCGCGGATCGGCAGGCGCGCCGGTCGGCCGGCTCAGACCGCCAGCCGTGGCGCGCACAGCGGCAGGTCGGCGAGCGGCGTCCAGGAGTCCGGCGCCGCGCGGCCGCGGATCAGCCGGGCCGACGTGACGGCGAACCGCACCGGCAGCAGCGGCTCGATCGCGGCCTGGGCGGCGCGCAGCCGTTCGACGGGGGCGCCGTCGCCGACCGTCAGGTGCGGGATCACGTCGGCGTGGCGCCCCTCGTACGGCGGGCAGGCCGGAAACCGCGCCCAGACGGCGGCGGTGAGCGCGCGGAACGCGTCGGCGGGCTCCGGGGCCAGCCACAGCACCTGCTCGCCGAACCAGCGGGCGGCGGTCAGCTCGGCGGTGAATCGCGGCACCGAGGCGATCGCGGCGGCCAGGTCCGCCAGTGCGGTGGCGTCGAGCGCGTCCGGCGGCACGAACGGGAACAGCACCGTCACGTGCGCGCCGACGCCCCAGCCCGCGGCCGGGTCGTAGGCGGCCCGGAACCCGCCGACGACCGGCTCGGCCTCCGGCACGGCGACGATGACCGCGGTCTGCTCGGCGTGGTGCCCCATACGCGCCCCCGTGCGTATCGAACCTCGCTGAGCCTCCACAATAGTTCGGGTCTGTCACGCAACGTGAGCGGGCGTGACTGCCAGCGCTTTGCGGAATCGTTACGGGCGGCGACCGCGCACCGGCGATGGCTCCCTTGTGTGTGCGGGCGGCACGCAATACGTTGCCCGACACAGCACTCACCGTCGAGCCCCGATCGACACCGAAAGGACCCGTGCAATGCGCAGAGGGATCCTCTCCCTGCTGGCGGTGAGCGTGCTGGCCGCGAGCGGGCTCGCCGCCTGCACCGAGCACGTGTCCGGCGCCGGCGGGCACGGCGGCCGGCCACGCATCGGCGTCATCCTGCCCGACAGCAAGTCCTCGGCGCGCTGGGAGACCGCGGACCGCAAGTACCTGTCCGCCGCGTTCAAGGCCGCCGGGGTCGACTACGAGATCCAGAACGCGCAGAACGACAAGAGCGCCTTCACCACGATCGCCGAGCAGATGATCACCCAGGGCGTCGACGTGCTCATGATCGTCAACCTGGACTCCGGCACCGGCAAGGCGGTGCTGGACAAGGCCCGCAACGCCGGCGTGGCCACCATCGACTACGACCGGCTCACGCTCGGCGGCTCGGCGCGCTACTACGTGTCGTTCGACAACACCGCCGTCGGAACTCTGCAGGGCCAGGGCCTGGTCCGCTGCCTCGCCGACACGAAGATCACCCGGCCGGTCGTCGCCAAGCTCAACGGCTCGCAGACCGACAACAACGCGACGCTGTTCAAGGACGGCTACGACGCCGTGCTGGGCCCGAAGTTCGCCTCCGGTGAGTACGTCAAGGGCCCGGACCAGTGGATCGAGGAGTGGGACAACACCCGGGCCGGGACGGCGTTCGAGCAGATGATGACCGCCCAGCCGAATATCGGCGGGGTGATCGCCGCCAATGACGGGCTGGCCAACGCGGCCATCAACGTGCTCAAGAAGCAGGGGCTCAACGGGCGCATCCCGGTCACCGGGCAGGACGCGACCGCGCAGGGCCTGCAGAACATCCTCAACGGTGACCAGTGCATGACCGTCTACAAGGACGTGCGTCGCGAGGCGGCCGCGGCCGCCCGGCTGGCCATCGGTCTGGCCAAAGGTGAGACGGGCGTCACGGACAGCAAGGTCTACGACCCGCTGGGCAAGCGGAGCGTGGACGCGATCCTGCTCGAGCCCAAGGCGATCACCAGGGACAACGTCAAGGACGTCATCGACGACGGATATGTCGCGGCCAGCGAGGTGTGCACCGGCGACTTCGCCGCGAAATGTTCCGCGGCGGGTATCAAGTAAGGTACCGGATCTCACACCTGGGGATCTGCCAGCCCGGCGGACACGGCGGCACCGGAGCCGGTCGCGACCGCCGGGGCGACGCCGCGACCGCCACCGCGGGCCGGCCCGAAGGAGCATCGTGACCGATACACCCCTGCTGGAGATCCGCGGGCTCAACAAGAGCTTCGGACCCGTCCAGGTGCTTCGCGGCGTGGACTTCTCCGTCCACGCCGGGCAGGTCACCGCCCTGGTCGGCGACAACGGGGCCGGCAAGTCCACCCTCGTCAAGTGCGTCGGCGGGATCTACTCGATCGACTCCGGGGAGTACCTGTTCGAGGGCCGGCCGGTGTCCGTGCACGGCCCACGCGACGCCGCCGCGCTCGGGGTCGAGATCGTGTACCAGGACCTGGCCCTGTGCGACAACCTCGACATCGTGCAGAACATGTTCCTCGGCCGGGAGATCCGCCGGGGGCTGGTCCTCGACGACATCACCATGGAGCAGCGGGCCGCCGAGACCCTGGCGAGCCTGTCGGTGCGCACGGTGGCGTCGGTCCGCCAGCCGGTCTCGAGCCTCTCCGGCGGCCAGCGGCAGACGGTCGCCATCGCCAAGGCCGTGCTGTGGAACAACCGCATCGTCATCCTCGACGAGCCCAACGCCGCGCTCGGCGTCGCGCAGACCGCCCAGGTCCTGGAGCTGGTGCGCCGCCTGGCCGACAACGGACTGGCCGTGGTGCTCATCTCGCACAACATGAACGACGTGTTCGCCGTCGCTGACCGCATCGCCGCGCTGTACCTCGGCCAGATGGCCGCCGAGGTCCGGGCCACCGACGTGACCCACTCACAGGTGGTCGAGCTCATCACCACCGGCCGCAGCGGCGAACTCGGGCTGCGCCAGAACGGAGCCACGGCATGAGCACGACTCTCGAGGCTCAGGAGCGCGCGGGCGGGCGGCCCGCGCACGGCTTCGCGGCGTACACCCGCAATTACGTGGCCCGGGTGCGCGGCGGCGACATGGGCGCGCTACCGGCCGTGCTGGGGCTGCTCACGCTGACCATCGTGTTCTCCGTCGCCCGGCCGCGCTTCGTCACCGCCGGCAACCTGGCGAACCTGCTCAACCAGGGCGCGGCCGTCACGGTCATCGCGATGGGGCTCGTGTTCGTGCTCCTGCTCGGCGAGATCGACCTGTCCGCCGGGTTCGCCAGCGGGGTCTGCGCCTCCGTCCTCGCGGTACTGCTGACGAACTTCGGCCTGCCGTGGTATGTGGCGGTGCTGGGCGCCATCCTCACCGGCGCCGCGATCGGGCTGCTCATCGGCCTGCTCGTGGCCAAGCTCGGCATACCGTCGTTCGTCGTCACGCTCGCCGCGTTCCTGGCCTTCCAGGGCGCGGTGCTGCTGCTGATGAAGGGCGGCACGATCGTCGCCGTCGACGACCCGACCATCAAGAAGATCAACTTCGACGGCCGGTTCACCCCGGAGCAGGGCTGGGTGCTCTACGGCGTCACGGTCGCGGGGATGCTCGCCCTGCACCTGTGGAAGCGCTACAGCCGGGTCCGTCACGGGCTGACCGCCGAGCCGGCGTCGGTGATCGCGATCCGCGTCGTCACCGTCGCCGTGCTGCTCGGCGGCGCGGTGTGGACGCTCAACCTGGAGCGCTCCAAGAGCGACACGATCTCCCAGCGGGGCGTGCCGATGATCGTGCTCATCGTCGGGGTCCTGCTGGCGCTGTGCACGTTCGTGCTCAACCGCACCACGTTCGGCCGGCACATCTACGCCGTCGGCGGCAATCGCGAGGCCGCCCGCCGCGCCGGCATCCACGTCGACGCGATCCGCATCTCCGTGTTCGTCATCTGCTCCACCATGGCGGCCGTCGGCGGCATCGTGGCCGCGTCGCGGGACGCCTCGGTCAACCCGAACACCGGCGGCAGCAACGTGCTGCTGTACGCGGTCGGCGCGGCCGTCATCGGCGGTACCAGCCTCTTCGGGGGCAAGGGCCGGGTGCTCAACGCGGTCCTCGGCGGTGCGGTGGTGGCCGTCATCGAGAACGGCATGGGCCTGATGGACTACAGCCCCGGCACGAAGTACATCGTCACCGGCGTCGTTCTCCTGCTCGCCGCCGGTATCGACGCGCTGACCCGGCGGCGCGCGGCCGCGGCAGGGCTGCGATGACGCTCAACGACTAGGCTCACTTCCGCACCCCACAAGAAAGCCGAGCATGCGCGTTGGCCCCAGCCAGGAGGAGATCCGCCGGAGCAATCTCGGAGCGCTCCTGCGTTCCGTGCATCTCCACGGCGCCATGTCCCGCGCCGACCTCACCGCGAGCCTGGGACTCAACCGCAGCACGATCGGCGCGCTGACCGCTGACCTGGCCGCCACCGGCCTGGTCAGCGAGGGGGTACCGCGCGAGCAGCGGGGCCGGGCCGGGCGACCCTCCCTCGTGGTGCGGCCCGAGTCGGAGAAGGTCTACGTGTATGCCGTCGCCGTCGAGGTCGACCGGATCGTCGCCGCCCGGATCGGGCTCGGCGGGGTGCTGCTCGACCGGTTCGAGACCGCCCGCCCGCGCGGTGAGCACGACGCCGCCACCGTCGTCGCGCCGATCGCCGACTTCGTGCGCAAGATGCGGGTCACCGTCCCCGCCGGAGCCCGGCTCATCGGCAGCGGCGCCGCGGTCTCGGCCATGGTGCGCCGCGAGGACGGGTTCGTCCGCCTCGGCCCCCAGCTCGGCTGGGCCGACCAGCCCCTCGGCGAGGCCCTGCGCGACCTCATCGGCGACGGCCGGCCCGTGGCCGTGCGCAACGACGCCGACCTCGCCGCGCTCGCCGAGCACACCCGCGGCGCCGCCGCCGGCTGCGACAACCTCGTCTACCTCTACGGCGACGCCGGCGTCGGGGGCGGCATCATCGCCGCGGGCCGCCCGGTCACCGGCCACGGCGGATACGGCGGCGAGGTCGGCCACATGGTCGTCAACCCCAACGGCAAGCCGTGCAGCTGCGGCTCTCGCGGCTGCTGGGAGACCGAGATCGGCGAGCACGCGCTGTTGTCGGCCGCCGGGCGCGACCCGACCGCCGGCCGCGACGGCATCCTGGCCGTGGTCGACGCCGCGTCACGGGGCGACAACACCGCGCAGGCGGCGATGCGCCAGGTCGGCGACTGGCTCGGCTTCGGCGTGGCCAACCTGGTCAACATCTTCAACCCGGAAATGGTGATCTTCGGGGGCACGCTCCGGGAGGTGTACCTCGCCTCCGCCGCCCAGGTGCGCAGCCGCCTCAACCGCAACGGGCTGCCCGCCTGCCGTGAGCACGTCCGCCTGCGCACCCCGCAGCTTGGCCGGGACGCGGCCCTGCTCGGCGCCGCTGAGCTGGCCTTCGAGCCGCTCTTCGCCGATCCGCTCGACTCGGCCTGATTCGACTCGACCTGATCGACTCGGCCTGATTCGACTGACGACATCCGGCTTACGACTGATGGGGGCGCCCGGAACTGGGCGCCCCCATGTTCAGCTTCCCGCTTCGGCGTGGAACCGTTCGACGATGTCGGAACGGATCCGGCCGCGGTCGGAGACCTGCAGCCCCTTGCTCTGCGCCCATTCACGGATCGCCCGGTTCTGTTCCCGCTCCGCGCGGGCGGACAGGACCGGGCGGCCGCGGCCGCCGCGCGCCGGTGGCGCCTGCGCGGCCGTCCGGCCGAGCTTCGAGGCGGCCGCGACGAATGGCGCGAGCACGTCCCGCAACTCGGCCGCGTTTTTCGCGGACAGATCGATGGTGTACTGCACGCCGTCGAGGCCGAAGCTGAGGCTCTCGTCGGCGAGCCCGCCGTCGAGGTCGTCGATCAGCTCATGTATCACGCGTCTAGCCATGGCGATACTGCCTTCCGATACGGGGAGTGAAATTCCGCAGCCCGCACGGCTTCGCCGGACACGCTGAAATCGGTCAGACGGGCAGTGACAGGCACGGAACGGTCGTCGCAGCCTACTGCAACGCTCACGGAAGGCAACCGCCGCCCTGAGCTATCGGACACCCCGACCAGATCCACATCGAGTGATCGGACCGCTACAGAACCGCCTGTCCCGGCCGTCCGGCCGGGCGACCAGGCAGCCACCCCAGGGCGCCGGCCCGGCCGTGCGGCTCAGCGATCGGACGCCCACGCGAAGGCCCGGCGACAGGGGCGCGGCGGAGGTTTGACGGGGCGCTCATGCCGTACGACCGCCAAAAAAGGACGGGCGCCCGCAGCACGCGGGCGCCCGGAAAGGGTGCGAAAGGCGGACGCCGTCAGACGGCGGCCCGTGCACGCTGCGCCTCGCGGCGCTCGACGAAGCGTGACGCCTGGGCGTCGAGGTCGGCCATGAAGGTCGCGAGCTCGTCGCGCGCCGCCTCACCGTCGCCGGACAGCGACCGGTCGAACACGCGAACCTGGCGCAGCACCGGCGTCAGCACGTCGTCATGGTGCAGTCGCAGATCGTAGATGCCGGCCTTGGCGATCTGCACCGACTTGCGGCCGAAGTTCTCGATGGTGTGGCCGGGCATCTGGAACGTGGAGGCGACCTTGGTCACGGCGCGCATCGCGGTGTTGGGCGCGAGTTCGAACGCCGCGCTGAGCAGGTTGCGGTAGAAGATCATGTGCAGGTTCTCGTCGGCGGCGACGCGGGCCAGCAGCTGCTCACAGACCGGGTCACCGGAGACGGTGCCGGTGTTACGGTGCGAGACACGGGTCGCGAGCTCCTGGAACGACACGTACGCGACCGACTCGATCAGCCCGTCGTACGCGTTCTGGAAGCCGCCCTCCATGTGGGCCATGCGCGCCCGCTCGAGCGCGACCGGGTCGACGGCACGCGTCGCGAGCAGATAGTCACGGATCGCGATACCGTGCCGGCCCTCCTCGGCCGTCCACCGATGGACCCACGTCCCCCACGCGCCGTCACGCCCGAAGACGCTGGCGATCTCGTGGTGATAGCTGGGCAGGTTGTCCTCGGTCAGCAGGTTGACGACGAGGGAGACCCGGGCGACCTCGGACAGCTTGGACTGCCCCGGCGCCCACGCCTGTCCGCCGAGGACCCCGTCGAAGTCACGGGCCTCGCTCCACGGCACGTACTCGTGCGGGAACCACTCCTTGGCCGTGGCCAGGTGCCGGTTGAGATTCTCCTCAACGACGGGTTCGAGCTCGCGCAGCAGTACGAGCAGGTCGGTGGGTTCGGCTGGACTCACTGGGCCTCCGGTTCATAAACATCTGGTGCAGGTGCACTGCCGCCCAGGTGGGCCGGCAGCCACCACGCGTCGTCCGGACCCTTCGGCGCCTGCGGATACTCCCGCTGGGCCCGGTCGAGCATGGTCGTCATGCGGGCGCGTAACTCGGCGGAGACCGCGTCCTGGCTGTCGCGGCGCGCCGGGTACAACGGCTCCCCGATGTGAATCGTGACCGCCACGCCGCGCTGGGTGAGATCGCGGGGATGGCCCTTGGTCCAGAATCGCTGGGTGCCCCACAGCACCACGGGTATCAGCGGCGTGCCGGTGGCCGCGGCAAGGCGGGCCGCGCCACTCTTGAGCTCCTTGACGGTGAACGACTGGCTGATCGTCGCCTCGGGGAACACACCGACGACCTCGCCGGCCTTGAGCGCGGACAGCGCGGCCTTGTACGAGGCCATGCCCGCGTCGCGGTCGACCGGGATGTGGTGCATGCCGCGCATCAACGGGCCGCCGATGCCGTGGCGGAAGATCGAGTCCTTGGCCATGAACCGCACGAGGCGCTTGGAGGGGCGGGCACCGAGGCCACAGAAGATGAAGTCGAGATATGAGACGTGATTACAGGCGATGACGGCTCCCCCGTCAGCCGGCACGTGCTCCTCGCCCTCGATCGTGATCCTCATGTCGAGAAGCCGGAACATGGTCCGCGCGAGCGCGATGACCGGCGGGTACACCAGATCTGCCATGACCATACGCTAGCGGTCCACGCTGGAGCACACCCGGTACCCTGCCTCAAGTACAGGTGCATCCCAGGGAGTTCACAGTGCAGGATGAGGTGCAGGACCCGCCGGCGCCACCTTCGTCGCCACCCACGACATCCGAGCCCGTCGAGCCCGACGAGCCGTTCCGGCCCGCCGCGCCGGTGCGGCCGGAGATCGCGGTCGACATCGACGTGGTGGTCGTCGAGCCGCCGCCGCGGTTCGGCCGGCCCGGGCCGCCGATGCGCCGCTCGCCGCTGATCATCGGGTTCACCGCGGGGCTGGGCCTGGCGCTGGCGTACACCACGTATCTGGCGGTGCAGAACGTCCGCTCGATCCTGGTCCTCATCTTCATCGCGCTGTTCCTCGCGATCGGCCTCAATCCCGCGGTGGTACGGCTGAGGAAGTGGGGCATGCCGCGCGGGCTCGCCGTCGCCGCGGTCGGTATCGGCGCGATGCTGGTGCTGTGCGGCGGCGTCGTGGCGCTCATCCCGCCGCTCGTGCAGCAGAGCAACGCGCTGATCGAGAACCTCCCCCACTACATCGACAACCTGCAGCGAAGCGACCAGCTCAACCGCCTCAACGAGCAGTACCAGCTGCTGGACCAGCTCAAGAACGTCGCGACGCCGGGTAACGTCACCAAGGCGCTCGGTGGCGTCTGGGGCGGTGTGCAGGTCGCGTTCTCCGCGGTGTTCAACATCGTGATGGTCATCGTGCTGACGCTGTACTTCATGGCCGCCTTCGACCGGCTGAAGGAGGGCGGTTACCGGCTGGTGCCGGCGTCGCGCCGCGACCGCGTCCGGCTGCTCGGCGACGAGATCCTCACCAAGGTCGGCGCCTACCTGGGCGGCGCACTGGCGATCGCGGTCGTCGCGGGCCTGGCGTCGTTCGTGTTCCTGCTGATCATCGGCGTCGCGTATCCCTACGCCCTCGCCGTCCTCGTCGCGATCACCGACCTGATCCCGCAGATCGGCGCCACGCTGGGCGCGGTCGTGGTGAGCATTGTCGGATTCGCGACGTCGATCCAGGCCGGCATCGCATGTGTGGTGTTCTTCATCATCTATCAGCAGATCGAGAACTACGCGATCTACCCGACGGTGATGCGCCGCGCGGTGAAGGTCACCGACCTGGCGGCGATCCTGTCGGTGCTCATCGGCGTCGCGGTGCTCGGCATCGTCGGCGCGCTCGTGGCGATCCCCGTGGTCGCGGCGGTGCAACTGCTCATCCGCGAGGTCGTCATCCCTCGGCAGAACTCCCGCTGACCTGCCGCTGGTAACAGTCCCCTGCGGCATCGGCTCCGTTGCCGGTTCGGATCACCTGTCCGCACCACGGCCGGCAGGGCGGCCCCGCGCCGCTCCTGCTGGCTGCGGCGTGGAGGCCGACGGCCCGGACCGCGTTGGCCGGGTCGCTGGTGAGGAGCTCGACGAGCGCGGCGACGGGGATGCCGGCGCCACGCGGATCCAGGGACTCGTCACGCGCGAAAGCCGGGCCGAATCCGCTCGGCGCCGCGGTGGAGTGGCCCCGGTACAGCGGCGCCCGGGTACACTTCGGGCCATGCAGGACGAGTCGGCGCGCGGACCGGTGGCCTATCTGGTCCGTCCGCACCGTGCCGCCCTCGTCGCGCGGACCCTCGACGAGCTGCGCGGGCCGGTCCGCGGCGTCGTCGAGCTGCCGCAGCGGCTGATGTGGAACCCGCAGCGCCGGTTCGACCTCGGCAACCACGACCTGCTGCTGTGGATGTATGAGAACGTGCTGCGCGAGGCGATCCGCCACGACGAGCTGCGCCGCTTCCTCAACAAGCGGCTCCTCGTGCAGGTGTGGCCCGAGCTCAACCTGCCGCACGGCGTGCGCCGCGCGTGGGAGGCTCGGCACGCCGCGCTGCGCAGCCGGTGATCGCCTTTTACACCGACGTCGCTCGCGTAGCACTCGCCGTCGCGGAGCGTCACGGCTTCGTGCTCGGCGGTGGTTTCGCCTGGCTGATGAACGGCCTCGTCGAGCGCCCCACCGAGGACGTCGACCTGTTCACCGACACCGACGGCGCCGCGGGCGCGGCCGCCGACGCGGTGTGCGCGGCGCTGCGCGAGGCCGGGTACACGGTGCGCGAAGAGGAGGCCGACGACCTCCTCGAACTGTTCGCCGGCTTCGACCAGCGGGAGTTCACCGTGGGTGATGGTGATCGCACGGTACGTCTGACCCTCTCCCGCCTGGACCGCAGCCGGAGCCCCGTGATGATGGACGTCGGCCCCGTCATGCACCTGGACGACCTGATCGCCACGAAGGTCGCGGCGCTGGTCAATCGCCGCGAGGTACGCGACTACATCGACGTCGCCGCCGCGCTGGACCGGTACCCGGTCGCCGAGCTGCTGGACCTGGCCCGCCGCCAGGACCCGGCACTGGAGGACGACGACGTCGTGGCCGCCGGGCGCTACCTCGACCGCCTCGACGACGGCCGGTTCACCTTCTACGGCCTCGACGCGGAGCGGATCGCGGATCTGCGCCACCGCCTGCGAGACTGGCCGCGCTGACGCCCGACCGGGGAGAAATCGGCCCGTCGTGCGCCACGAGCACCGTGCCGCCGGGCGGCGACACCGGTGGATCGTCACGCCGGCACCGCCGGCCACTCAGGCGCCATAGGGCAGGTGATCGCTGGGCGCGGGGCTCACCGGCACCGGCGGCGCCTCGGGCATGACGATCCACAACATCGGGTACGCGAGGACCGCGACGCCCCCGGTCAGCAGGATGGACAGCAGGAACAGGGCGCGGACCATCGTGGGGTCGACACCGAAGTACTCGGCGATGCCGCCGAGGACGCCGGCGACGGTCCGGTCGGTTTGCGAGCGGCGCAGCCGCTTGATGTCGGTCATGACAGCAAGGTTGCCCGCCGAAGCACCCCGCCGGCCTCGGGTAACGCCCTGAGCTCCCCCTGAGTCCTCACCCCGGACACGCCCCGCTCGAACTACTCCAACCCGCGTCCGGCGACCTCGCCTGGTCGACCACCGGAAATGCACGCTAGGGCTCCCGAGCGACTGCCGCGCCAGTGAACGGCGCCCCGTCCATCGTTGTCGCCATCAGCCGCCACAATGTCACGTCGAAGATCAGCGTGATCGAGGTGATCCGGCCGTTTCCGAGCCGGAAGTGTTCGGCGGTACGTTGCGTGCCGACCGGTGTGGCTGTGTGCACGTCGTAGACGAGGACGGCCTCAGTCTCGCCGTACAGCTCGCTGATCATGTCGACACCGGTGACGACTTGGAGGAATCCGGGCAGTCCGGCCAGGTGACCGACGGGGTCGTCGGAGCTCATGAGCGGGCTCTGGAAGGTGAACTGCTCGGCAAGGTGCGCGACGGCGGCGGGTACGTCGCCGAGGAACCTCGCGTCGTGATACGCCCGAACGGTCTGTCGGGTCTGGTTGTTCGCTGTCATCGGATCCAGCTCTCCTGTCGGTGTCGGCTGTTCGGGATCCCATTCACGGCTGGGCCTCGTCCCCGCCGTCGGCCCGGCTCAGGTGCTGGTCGAGGTGATGCTGGTTGTCGACCAGGCGCAAGCAGAGATGCCGCAGCTGGATCAGCTCGGCGGGTGTGAAACCTCGGAATATCGCGGACATGGCAACCTGGGTGGGCAGCCGGAAGGAATCCATCCACTCCAGCCCCGCTGGAGTGATCCGGGCCAGAACGGAACGTCGGTCGCGCCGATCGGGAACCCGCTGGGCCAGCCCGTCGCGTTCGAGGGTGTCGACCAGCCCGGTGACATTGCGTGAACTCACGCCGGCCGACTGAGCAAGGTCACCGATGCTGATTCCGTCGTCGGGCACCGCACTGAGCCGAATCAGGATGTCGAGCGCCCCGGCGCTCAGGCCACGGCTGTTCGCCCCACGAGCACGCATACGGTCGACCGCGTGGGAGGCGGCGCGAACAGCGGCTGAGGCTTCGAGAGCAAGGGTGTCGCCCCCGACGGTGAACAAGGCCATAGCGGCCCTGACCTGGGGATCGAAAAGCCCGTCGTCAGGGTCGCGCTCCAGGCGGCCCTCTACAGATTTAGACACGTTCTTCATAGTGAAGCACTACTTCATTACGTACTTCCTTAACCCGTCGGCCAGAGTCGGCGGTTAAGAACGTACGTAATGCGAGCGCCACTTCCCCTCAGGCGTCCTAGGAAACTAGGTGGGAGGCGAAGCGGCGCGGCAGCTCGGTAAGCCGGACAGCCTGAACGGGTCCGGCCCAGACTGAGACGGTCGCCCGGAAAGCGAACACGGCGACTTCGCCGTGGCCAGGGACACGCCAGCGGCCTACCGGCGCTGCACCATTTGACATTATGGGCTGCCGTTCGGGGCGGTGGTTTCGATCGGGTTCTGGGATAATTACATGCATGGGGCAGCTGGGATTGTTTTCGAAGACGGAGTTGGCTGCCATGCGTGACCGGACCAGGTCACGTCGTTATTCTCCGGCGAAGGAGCAGTTCCGCCGGGAGCATGCGCGGCATCGGGAATGGGGCCTGGCCAGAAGGCACTCCGAGAAGCTGCGCCGCCTGCACGGTGACACCACCCCGCCGGCGGTCAGCGACCAGCGGGACGGTCAGATGCGTGGGCCGGTGCAGGGGCCGGTGCCGCCCTCACCGCCGCCGGTCACGCAGCCTGACCAGGAACGACGTCTCGAGAGCAGCGCCGCGGCGGACGACCGTGATCCCGCACCCCGCCAGGTGGACGGCGCCGGACGGCCCGGTCCTGTCCCGAAGCGTCGTCGCGAATCCACGCCACAGCCGCACCGACCCGCCGGCCCGGCAACGCACCGAATGATAGGCGAAAATATACGGCGACCGGTGCATCGCAGCCGTCTTTCGACAATGTCGCGCACGGCCGGGCGGCATTTCCGCCGCACGCTCCGCAAGGCGGGAACAAGCAACCGCTGCACTCGTGGACCGCCGCTGCCGATTCCCGAATATCTCGACAATGACGATGGCCCATGCAACGTGCACATCGGCGAATGCGGATGCGCTGCTTGCGGAGGTCACACCTTAACGCTGGACAGCGTCACCACAGTCCAAAGACGCAGCACACCCGTCTCCAATGCCGGGTAGCCCGGGAGGATCCCACCCCCAGGCTCCCACAGATCCGGACACTGGAGAGTCGACGGGGATGGCGCGGCCGTCTGTATTCGTCCGCCTCGTTGGGTCCGCAGGCACGGTGCTGGAGCGGACCTACGCCGAACTGCTCACCGGGGCCAAGATCCCACACGGCCCGAGGTCGTTCGGGGCCTACGCGATGCAGAGCGAGGCGTAACCCGCGCCGCTACCCAGGTTGGACAGCACAAGGTACGCAGCGCGCAGCCCGGCGCCTCCCGTGGGGCCGGAAGGCGCATTACGTCCGCGCCGTGCGCAGCGGATGGCGTAGGCGGCGCGTCGTGTCAGCGCGGGCCCGGCGCCGAGTGCAGCACCACCAAGTCCGGCTGCGTACCCTCGAGCGGCACCGGGACGACGCGGCGCAGCATCCTCAACCGGAACGGTTCGAACCCGGCGCAACGACGCCACGCACAACGCCACACCCAAATCGAACGCCAGCCCAGACGACACACCGCAACGCCGGGAGCCAGGACGGCCCGGCCCGGCCCGCAACGACGCCAAGCCGGAACGTGAACACGAACAACGGAGCGTCAGCGGGCGTAACGGGGTGAACCGTCCTCAGACCCGACGCAACGACGCCACGCACAAAATCGAACGCCAGCCCAGACGACACACCGCAACGCCGGGAGCCGGGACGGCCCGGCGCGCAACGACGCCAAGCCGGGACGTGAACACGAACGATGGAGCGTCAGCGGGCGTGATGGGGTGAACCGTCCTCAGACCCGACGCAACGACGCCACGCACACCGCCACGCCCAAAATCGAGCGCCAGCGTAGACGACGCGCCGCAGCGCCGGGAGCTGGGACGGCCCGGGCCCGGCGCAACGACGCCGAGCCGGGACGTGAACACGAACGATGGAGCGTCAGCGGGCGTGGCGGGGTGGGTCGTCCGTGGCTGGGGCCTCGGCGTCGGCCTCGTGGGCGCCGTCCGGCGCGGCATGGGCGGGGCGGTGGCCGTTGCCGCTCGCCTCTGCGACGCCGTCGGCCTCGTGGGCTCCTCCGGCCGAGACCAGCGCCGTCGACGACCAGTCGCCGCCGCTCGGCGACGCGGCCCCGTTCGGCGAGTGCGACGACGCGGATGCGTTCGCCTCCAGGGTCGGCGACAGGGCACCGTTCGGCGACGGGGCGGTGCCGGCGTCCGCCCCGGCGGCGGCACCAGCCGACGGCGGCGCGGCGGCCGCGGCCGCGGCGGCGTCCTCGGCGGCGCGGGCCTGGGCGGCGGACATCGAGACGAGCGGGATCTCGGGCAGGAACAGGATGACCAGGAAGCCGACGGCCATGATGCCGGCGGCGACCATGAACACGAGGCTCATCGAGTCGGAGAAGCCGACCTTGAACGGGTGGGACAGCGCGGCGTCGAGCTTCTCCAGGAACGACGTGTTGTTGAGGGAGTTGGCGCTGCCGGACGTCGCGGCCTGGCGGATGCCCTGCAACTGGTCGGGGTGGGCGCTCGCCGCGGCCTGGAAGGACTCGGTGGACTGGGCCGCGGTGAAGGCATTCTTGATCTTGTCGGGCAGGATGCTGAACAGGACCGACAGGAAGACGGCGGCGCCGAGCGTTCCACCCATCGACCGGAAGAACGCCACCGCCGAGGTGGCCACGCCGATCTCGCGCGGATTGGCGGCGTTCTGCACGGCGGTGATCACCGGCTGCATGTTGCCGCCCAGGCCGAGGCCCATGACCACCATGATCAGCATCGTGCGCCACAGCGGGGTGTCGGCGGTGATGCGCGTGAACAGCGCCAGGGCGGCGAACATGAGGATCGAGCCGACGATCGGGAAGATCCGGTAGCGGCCGGTGCGGGCGATGACCTGGCCGGAGACGATCGAGCCGGTCATGATGCCCAGCACGAGCGGCAGCAGCATGAGGCCGGCCTTGGTCGGCGTCGCGCCCTTGACGATCTGCAGGTAGAGCGGCAGCGTCAGCAGGCCGCCGAACATCGCCATGCCCAGGATGAAGCTGCTGATCGAGGCGACCGAGAACGTCCGGCCGCCGAAGAGCCGCAGCGGCAGCAGGGCCTCGTCCTTGTACGCGGCCTCGGCGGTGAGGAACAGCACCAGGCCGACCGCGCCGATGCCGAAGCACAGCAGGGAGCGGCCGGAACTCCAGCCCCACTCGCGGCCCTGCTCGGCGACGGTGAGCAGCGGCACCAGGGTCACGATGAGGGCGAGCGCGCCGGGCCAGTCGATGCGGTGGTCCTGGCGGCGGTGCGGGATGTGCAGCACCCGCATGACGACGAGGAACGCGGCGAGAGCGATGGGCACGTTGATGTAGAAGATCCAGCGCCAGCCGGTGATGCCCAGGATCTCGCTGGAGCCGGCGAAGAAGCCGCCGAGGACCGGGCCGAGGACGCTGGAGGTGCCGAACACGGCCAGGAAGTAGCCCTGATACTTGGCCCGCTCCCGGGGCGGCACCACGTCGCCGATGATGGCGAACGCGAGGGAGAACAGGCCGCCGGCGCCGATGCCCTGGACGGCCCGGAAGGCGGCGAGCTCGTAGATCGAACCGGACAGCCCGCAGAGCACCGAGCCGACGATGAAGATGCCGATCGAGAAGAGGATGAACGGCTTGCGCCCGTAGATGTCCGACAGCTTGCCATACAGCGGGGTGGAGATCGTCGAGGTGATCAGGAAGGCGGTGGTGGCCCACGCCTGCAGGGAGAAGCCGCCGAGATCGTCGGCGATGGTGCGCATGGCGGTCGACACGATGGTCTGGTCCAGCGCGGCGAGGAACATCGCCATCATGAGACCGGTCAGGATGGTCACGATCTGCCGGTGCGTCAGCGTGGTGTCCACTGTCGCGGCCCGCGCGGCCGCCGCTGGTGGTGTGCTCAAGGCGTTTCTCCCGATGAGAGCATGCCGTTTCGATCCGATGCCGTTTCAGAATTCACGCTACTCCTCGATCGGTGACACTAGTCGGGGGGTACGACAGAAATCGGAGGAACGAACGCGTGGCAGCAACACTGGTGGTCAAGGATCTCGCCGCCGGGCACGGGGACAAGGCGCTGTTCACCGGCCTGGACCTGGTCGTGGCGCCCGGTGACGTGGTCGGTCTGGTGGGGGTGAACGGGGCCGGCAAGTCGACGCTGCTGCGCACCCTCGCCGGCCTGCTGCCCGTTGAGCAGGGCGCGGTGCAGCTCAACCCGCCGACGGCGACGATCGGGTATCTGCCGCAGGAGCCGGACCGCAGCCCGGGCGAGACGCTGCGCGCGTTTCTGGCCCGCCGCACCGGCGTGGCCGAGGCCCAGACCCGCCTGGACGCGGCGGCCGAGGCGCTCACCGGGGACGACGCGGCCGCCGAGGAGTACAGCGCGGCCCTGGAGCGCTGGCTCGCCCTGGGCGGCGCCGACCTGGACGAGCGGGCCGGCGAGGTCGCCGCCGACCTGGGCCTGGCCGTTGACCTCGACCTGGAGATGACGGCGCTGTCCGGCGGCCAGGCCGCGCGCGCCGGGCTCGCCAGCCTGCTGCTGTCGCGGTACGACATCCTCCTGCTCGACGAACCGACCAACGACCTGGACCTGGACGGCCTGGACAGGATCGAGGGTTTCATCAACGGCCAGAAGAACAAGGCCGTCATCGTGGTGAGCCACGACCGGGAGTTCCTCACCCGCAGCACCACCGCCGTCCTCGAGCTCGACCTGCACCAGCAGCAGGTCAACTTCTACGGCGGCGGCTACGAGGCCTACCTGCAGGAGCGTGCCACAGCCCGGCGCCACGCCCGGGAGCGCTACGAGGACTACGCCGAGACGCGCTCCGACCTCGAGGCACGCGCCCGCATGCAGCGCGCCTGGATGGAGAAGGGCGTCAAGAACGCGCGACGCAAGCAGTCCGACAACAACAAGATGGGCAAGTCGAAGAAGATCGAGTCGACGGAGAAGCAGGCGGCGAAGGCTCGCCAGACCGAGCGGCTCATCGAGCGGCTCGAGGTGGTCGAGGAGCCGCGCAAGGAGTGGCAGTTGCGGATGGAGATCGCCGCGGCGCCCCGGGCCGGTGCCGTCGTGGCCACCCTGCACGGCGCGGTGGTGCGCCGCGGCTCCTTCACGCTGGGCCCGGTCGATCTGCAGGTCGACTGGGCCGACCGGATCGCGATCACCGGCGCCAACGGGTCGGGCAAGACGACGCTGCTCGGCGCGCTGCTCGGGCGGCTGCCGCTCGACGAGGGCCGCGCCTACCTGGGCCCGGGTGTCGTGGTCGGCGAGGTCGACCAGGCCCGCCGGATGTTCGAGGGCACCGAGTCGCTGCTGGACGCGTTCCAGCTCGCGGTACCGCAGCAGAATCCCGCCGACGTGCGGACCCTGCTGGCGAAGTTCGGGCTGAAGGCCGGGCACGTGGTGCGACCGGCGGCGAGCCTGTCGCCCGGCGAGCGCACCCGCGCGGCGCTGGCACTGCTGCAGGGCAAGGGCGTGAACTGCCTGGTCCTGGACGAGCCGACCAACCACCTCGACCTGCCGGCGATCGAGCAGCTCGAGTCGGCGCTGGAGACCTACCCGGGCACGCTGCTGCTGGTCACGCACGACCGGCGGATGCTGGATGCGGTGCGCACCGACCGGCACGTGCACGTCGAGGCTGGAAAGGCGACGGCATGAGTAGCCTGGCCGAGTTCTGGACCGAGCGGCACCTGTGCACGGTCACCACGATCCGCCGCGACGGCACCCCGCACAGCGTCCCGGTCGGCGCCACCTACGACCCGGCGACGAACACGGCGCGGATCATCACATCCGGCAAATCGCAGAAGGTCCGAAATGTCGAGCACGGCGGCCGGATCGCGATCTGCCAGATCGACGGCAGGCGCTGGAGCACCCTCGAGGGCGAGGCCGTGATCGCCAGAGATCCGCAGGTCGTCGCCGACGCCGAGCGACGCTACGCGGCGCGGTACAAGCCGCCGCGGAGCAATCCCGACCGCGTCGTGATCGTCGTCACCGTGTCGAGGGTGTTGGGCACCTATCGGCCGGTGTGACACACGACGTTCAGTAACCGGCAAGCACCCGACCCGACGCTGTCGCGCATGACGCGAAACATCGTGCGACGCGGGACCGTCGCGGTGGTCTTGTCGGTGGCCGTGGTGGCCGCCGCGGCCGGCTGCGGGTCATCGCAGAAGGCCGCGGACGCCCAGAACAACAGCGGCGGTGCCGCCTCCGCCACGTCCGCGCAGGACCTCGGCGGGCTCGATGCGCTGGTCGCCGCGGCGAAGGCGGAGGGCCAGCTCAACGTGATCGCGCTGCCGCGCGACTGGGCCAACTACGGCGAGATCATCGACACCTTCAGCAAGAAGTACGGAATCAAGGTCAACAGCGACAACCCCGACGGCTCGAGCCAGGACGAGATCAACGCCGTCAAGTCGCTCAAGGGCCAGGACCGCGCGCCCGACGTGCTCGACCTCGGCGGCGCGTTCGCCCTGTCCGGCGCGAAGGACGGCCTGTTCGCGCCGTACAAGGTGCTGACCTGGGCCGACATCCCGGACAACCAGAAGGATGCCTCCGGCGCCTGGTACCACGACTACGGCGGCTACATCTCCATCGGCTGCGACGCCAAGAAGATCGCGGTCTGCCCCCAGACATTCGCCGAGCTCAAGAAGCCGGAGTACAAGGGCAAGGTCGCGCTCAACGGCGACCCCACCAAGGCCGGCGCGGCGTTCGCCGGCGTGTTCGCCGCGGCCCTGGCCAGCGGCGGCGGCTTCACCAACATCCAGCCCGGCATCGACTACTTCGCCGCGCTGAAGAAGTCCGGCAACTTCATCCCGGTCGAGTCGACCCCGGCCACCATCGAGAAGGGCGAGACCCCGATCTCGATCGACTGGGACTACCTCAACGCCGGCTACACCAAGGAGCTGTCCGCCAAGGGCATCGACTGGAAGGTCGCGGTGCCCAGCGACGGCGTCTACGGCAACTTCTACTGCCAGGCGATCAGCAAGACCGCCCCGCACCCGGCCGCCGCGCGGCTGTGGCAGGAGTTCCTGTTCTCCGACGAGGGTCAGAACCTGTGGCTGAAGGGCGCGGCCCGGCCGGTCCGGCTGCCGAAGATGACCACGTCCGGCACGGCCGACGCCACGCTGCTGGCCGCCCTGCCGAAGGTCGACACCACCGACGCGCAGCTGCCCTCCCCGGACCAGGTCGACGCGGCCAAGAAGGTCCTCACCGACGGCTGGACCAAGGCGCTGACCGGGTGACAACCGCCGTGCCGACGCCCCGGGTGCGGTCCCTCGCGGACCGCGCCCGGCGGTGCGGCCCCTGGCTGGCGGTCGCACCGTTCCTCATCGTGATGGTCATCGGCCTGGTACTGCCGGTGCTCGCCCTGGCCGCGGGCGCGTTCGAGGGCGACGCGATCAAGAGCTCGTTCAGCAGCGGGTACCGCACGGCCTTCTGGGGCTCGGTCAAGCTCTCCGTCGTCTGCGCCGTGCTCGGCGCCGTGGCAGGGGTGCTCGTCGCCCGCGCCGTGCTGTCCGGCGGCGCCCTGCTGCGCCGGCTCGTGCTCACCGCCTCCGGCGTGCTGGCCAACTTCGGCGGCGTCCCGCTCGCGTTCATGTTCATCGCCACGATCGGCAACGCCGGCATCGTCACCAGCCTGCTGCACGACTGGACCGGCTTCGACCTCGGCGACTCCCCGTTCAGCCTCTACCAGTTCGGCGGGCTCGCGGTCGTCTACCTCTACTTCCTGGTGCCGCTGATGGTCATCGTCATCGCCCCCGCGCTGGACGGCGTGCGCGCCGAGTGGTCCGAGGCCGCGCAGAACCTCGGGGCCACCCGGGCGCAGTACTGGCGCCATGTGGGCGGCCCGCTGCTCGCCCCGCCGATCGCGGCCGGGGCGCTGCTGCTGTTCTGCGGCTCGCTGTCGGCGTTCGCCACCGCCCAGGCCATGGTCGGCGGCACGGTACCCCTGGTCACGCTCCAGATCGCCAACGCCCTGTCCGGCAACGTCTCGCCCGACAACGCCGGCGTCGGCGCGGCACTGGCGATCGAGATGATCATCCTGGTCGCCGTCGTGATGGCCGCCTACTGGACGATCGAGCGCCGGACGGCGAGGTGGCTGCGGTGACGGCGGTGCTGACGCGGCCGGTCGAGGCTCCCGCCGTACGCGGGCGCAGGAACGCGACCAGCATCGTCGTGCTGATCGTGGCGGGCGTCTACTTCCTGGTCCCGCTGGCCGCGGCGATCTGGTTCACCGTCCAGGACAAGGTCCACGGCGGCGTGACCGGCGAGTACTACACGAGCATCCCCCAGGCCGAGGGCTTCGCCGGCGCGCTGCGCCGCTCGTTGACGCTGGCGGTGCTGAGCGTCCTCGGCGTCCTGCTCGTCACCGTGCCCGCGATGCTTGCCGTGACGCTGCGGCTGCCGCGGCTGCGCCCGCTCGTGGAGGGCCTGTCGCTGTTGCCGCTGGTCATCCCGCCGATCGCGCTGGTCGCCGGGGTCCGCGACATGCTGGCCCTGGGCCCCGACCAGCTGGCCGGCACGCCGCTGGGCGACGCGCTGGTCTCCTCGCAGGACCCCGACCTGCCGATCATCCTCGTCGTCGTGTACATCGTGCTGGCCACGCCGTTCGCGTACCGCTCCCTGGACGCGGGCATCCGCGCCGTCGACGCTCGGACGCTGGTCGACGCGGCGCGTGGCCTGGGCTCGTCATGGTTCGACGTCGTGTGGCGGGTGCTGCTGCCCAACCTGCGCGGCGCGGTGCTCGGCGCGGCGTTCCTCACGCTCGGCCTGGTGCTGGGCGAGTACACGATCGCCGGCATCCTGCTCTTCGAGACCCTCCCGACCTGGCTGGTGAAGATCTCCGGCCAGAACGGGCAGCTGTCCGTCTCCGTCAGCACCGCCAGCCTGCTGTTCACCTGGCTCCTGCTCCTCGTCGTGTCCCTGGCGGACCGGCGCCCAACCTCACGGAGGGACTCATGAGTGCGGTCGGTGTGCGCATGCTCGGCATGCGCCGCAGCTTCGGGGCGGTGCGCGCGCTCGACGGGCTCGACCTGGTCATCGAGCCGGGCGAGTTCATCGCGCTGCTCGGCCCGTCCGGCTGCGGCAAGACCACCGCGCTGCGGGTCCTGGCCGGGTTCGAGACGGCCGACGCCGGCAGCGTATGGGTCGGCGACCGGGACATCACCGGCCTGGCGCCGAACAAGCGGGACATGGGCATGGTGTTCCAGGCTTTCAGCCTGTTCCCCAACCTCACCGCCGCCGACAACGTCGCCTTCGGGCTGCGGGTGCGCGGCGTCGACGGCGCGGCCCGCCGCAAACGCGCCGCGGACCTGCTCGAGCTCGTCGGGCTCGGGCAGGCCGGCAAGCGGTACCCGCACCAGCTCTCCGGCGGTCAGCAGCAGCGCGTCGCGCTGGCCCGCGCCCTGGCGATCGAGCCGCGGGTGCTGCTGCTCGACGAGCCGCTGTCGGCGCTGGACGCGCAGGTCCGCGTCCAGCTGCGCGACGAGATCCGCCGCATCCAGCAGCGGCTGGGCATCACCACCCTGTTCGTCACACACGATCAGGGCGAGGCGCTCAGCGTCGCCGACCGCGTCGGGGTCATGCGCGCCGGGCGCCTGGAGCAGCTGGCCGACCCCGACACGCTGTACCACCGCCCGGCCACGCCGTTCGTCGGCGAGTTCGTCGGCACGATGAACCGCCTGCCCGGCGTCCTCGGCCCGCACGGCACGGTGCGGGTCCTCGGCGCCGACCGGCCGGTGGCCGAGGGCAGCGAAGCCGCCCCGGGCGACGTGGTCGTGCTGGTACGCCCGGAGGCGATGACGCTGAGCGCGTCGGACAGCGGCACCGCGCTGGTCGTGGTCCGCACCTTCCACGGCGCGCTGACCCGCCTGTCGGTCCGGCTCGGCGACGGCGACGAGGCCTTCGTCGACCTGCCCAGCCCGGCGGCGGCCGGGATCCGCCCCGGCGACACGGTCACCGTCGGTGTCGGCGAGGGCGCGGTCCTGGTCGCGGCCGCGGGCGACACCCCGGCCCGCGTCCCGGCCCACGAGGACGCCTGAGCGCCCACCCGCTTGGCGCTGGCGTCGCGGTGGAGGGCCTCGGCTCCCCCGGGCCCCTCGGTCATGCCCGGTGCGCTCGCCGGGACGGTCCGCGCCGCCGGTACGCGACGCCGCTGACTGCAAGTTGCAGACCGGCCGGACCGTTACGGTCCGTACGATGCCGCGCCGCGCGAATTGTGCGGCCTGCACAAACGTCGGGCGTCGCACAATTCGGCCGCATCCGTGCTGTACTGCGTGGCGAGCGCCGCACATTCACTCATGCCACAGTATGAAGCCGTCTGGTCACACATCAATGACGACACATACGGTCACGGGCACGGCGGGAAAGCCGGGGGGTCCGGCGGTGCCGCCGCTGGGGGACGGCATGTGGAAGACGTGCGCAGGGTTCATGGCCGCGCTGGCGCTCGCCGGCGCGGCGGCGGCCGCGCCGGTGGGGTCCGACGTGGCCGCCTACCTCACCGCGTATCCGGGCGGCCGGCCGGTCGGCGGCTCGGACATCAGCTACGCCGGCGGCAGCTTCGTGGTGACGGTGACCGCGCCACGGCAGCAGACCGCGCTGGTCGACTGCCCGTCGGGCTGGTTCTGCTTCTACGACCGGCCCGACTACGGCTACCCGCGCGGGAAACTGTCCTCGTGCGGCTGGCAGAGCCTGGCCAGCTGGGGCTGGCAGGACCGGGTGGAGTCGGCCTACTACAACCTGTCGCGGGGCTCGGTGCAGTTCCTCGACGGCGGGTACGGGCTGTTCCAGATCGGGGTCGGGGCGCGCGCCATCGGCGACGCGAGCCCCTACCGCAACATGGCGACCGACGTGTACCGGTACTGCTGAACGGGCCTACTGCTGGGGAAGGCGGTCGGACCAGCCGGACTCGACGTAGGCGATGTCCTCGACGTTGACCGCGCCGGCCGCCGGCACCGGTTCGGCCAGCTGGGCGCCGAGCAGCCGCCCGTCGGCACCGTCGAACAGCAGCGTGACCCGCTTGCCGCGGGCACCGTCGGCACTGACCGCGAGGCCGGGCCGGCCGAGCCGGTCGACGCCCTGGCCACGCAGCACGAGCCCGTCCTGCGCGGCGAGCATGCGCAGGACCGCTGCGCTCTGCTGCGGGTCGAGGGGGTAGCTGTCGGCGAGGTCGATGCACAGCAGCAACGCTCGCGCATGCCCGTCCGGCTTCGGCCGCTGCCCGCCGACCAGGACGGCCAGCACCGCCGGGTCCGTGCTCGGCGGCCCCGCGGACCGCGGCGCGCCGGGCGGCAGCTCCTCGGCGCGGGTGGCCGGGGCGGCGCCGCGCCGCGTCACGGTGACGACCCGGCGGCCCTGGGCGTCGTTGGCCCAGCACAACCGCTCGTCGGTGCGCACCTCGGGCGCGTCGGCCTCGGTCGCCTCGACGGTCCAGTCGGCGCGGTGCACGCAGCGGTACCGCCCGGCCGGCGCCGGGCCGGCCCGCTCGGCCCGGTCTGCGAGGTCGAGCAGGCGCTGCCCGGCGGCGCCCTCCGCCCGCGGCTCAAGGGTCGGCGGCGCCGAACCGGACGCCAGGTTTCCCACGACCGGCGAGCCGGGGCCGCCGGGTGCGCCGCCGGCCAGCAGCGCGGCCGCACTGGCGAGCCCCAGCAGTACCGACGCGGCCAGCCCGGCCGCCACACGGGTCCGCCGGCGCCGTCGCGGGGCCGCGACCCTGGCCGGCCACACGACGGGTCCGGGCGGCGCGGCGGCCTCGAGCGGGGCGGACGCGGCTGGTGGAGCGGGCGGGGCCGCCACGGCGAGCTGCCGGTGCCGCTCGACCCAGCGGCCGACGTCGTCGAGCGCGCCGCCGGCGGTGTAGACCAGCCAGGCGAGCGCGTGCTCGGTGAGCCGGCCCGGCTCCGCGGACACGATCAGGTCCCGGCCGTCCGGGACGGGCTGGGGCACGAAGTCGGGGCAACCGTCGCGGGCGGCCGCGGCGGCACGGTCCGCGCAGGTGCCGATGTCCACGCCCACGTCCCGCAGCATCGCCTGGAGCAGCCTCAGCAGGCCCTCTCGATCACCGGCGGTGTCGAGGTCGGGACTGTACCGGGCGGCGAGGGCGGCATGGTGCGCGTGGCTTTCGCGCCACTCGTCGAGGTCCGGGCCGGTGACGTCACAGCCCTTGAGGTAGGCCTCGGCCTGCGCCCACGACGGCATGGTGCGGCCGTTGTCGACCAGGGACATGGTGCTCGCGCCGTAGTTGCCCTTCTTGGCCTGCGCGCTGCGGCTGGGGGTGCCGGCGCGGGTCAGCTCGGAGCGCAACAGCCGGGCGAACTCGGCGACCGGCCCGTGGCCGTGGATGCGGTTGTGCCGCCGGCCACGCCGCCCGCTCACCGCGAGCGGCCCGCGACGGCGGGCGGGTGGGCGTGGAGGGGCCGCCGGGGAGGGGTCGCGACCATCTGCTGCGCTCGCTTTCGCGTGACGAGACGGGGCGACGCCCTACCGGATGGCGTAGGGCGTCCCCCGGGATCGGGTTCAGCGGTGCACTGTGCCGGGTGCCCCGTGAGCGCCAACCGGTTGCAGCCGACCGGCGCCGACCGGCTGTCGGAATCGTGCCATCGCGGCCGCGGATCGCGCCAGCGCAAACGGGCGGGAAAATCGTCGCGGCCACCACTTGCATTGCTGTTCATCAATCAATCTGATCACCGTACGGGCGTCATCCAGGTGGCTGAGGCGGGCCCGGCCGTACGGCGCGGGCTGCCACCTTACCGGCCGGAGCGAACCGGCCGCATCGGCATCCGTCTCCGTATCCACGTGCCGGTGAACCGGCCGCGCGTCCCTGTGGCGCCCCGCAACGATGCGGTAACGTCGCCGCAGCCGCCAAGGCTCCCGGTCCGACCCGCAACGGGTTCAGCGGTCACGGGACGGGGGTCTCTCGTTGCAGCGGGAGGCCCCCACTTCGGCTCGGCCACCCCGGACCGCCACCCGCCGCATCAGCCGGCCTGCCGCGGCCGCGACGGCGAGCACCATCGCCGCGACACCCTTCGGGCCCACGCCGGCGCCGAGGGCGAGCGCCGCGAATCCGAACACCGACCCGAGTGCCACCAGGCCCAGTACCGCGTCCACCAGCAGCGCCGCCGACCAGCCCGGGTCGGCGCGGCGCCGCGTGCGTTCCGCCATCGCATTCCTCCTCGATCTCCATTTCGGCGCACGGGCGTGCGCCGCGGGTGATCGTTGCACCCCCGCAAGCCATGGCAAGAGATCAAATGCCCGGGAATTGTCCGCGGTCTGTGCGATTCGCCGGGCAGGCGAATGCCGAACAAATCACCGATGGTCACCCGTACAGATCCGGGCGGCCGCCGGGCTCGGCGTAGAGCACCGCGACGGCGAACCGGTCGCCGTCGGGCGCGGTGACCGATCGGGCCACCCACTCGGCACCGTCGAGATGGCGGTACAGCCGCTCGCGCAGCGCGGCGTCGGCGGGCATCGGCACGAAGTACAGCCGGCGGCGCCCCTGCCCGCGCATGATCAGCCGCAGCAGTTCCCACGCGAAACGTCGCACGCTCACCCGGGCATCATAGGGCCGTAGGGCCGCATTCGCCAGGCGGTGCAGCCGGCCGGCTGGACCCGGCCGGGGCGGCGTCAGGCGGACCGCGTCGACGCCGGTGACGACGCGGCGGCGAAACGCCGTGACTGAGTGCGGTCGCCGCCTCGCGCCTGGACAGCGTCGCGCCGCGGCTGAGTGCCGTCGCCGCCTCGCGCCTGGACGTCGCGCCGTGACTGACCGCATCGCCGCAGACGACGCCGTAGCCGGCCGGCGCGGTGACCACCTCGTCGTCCATCAGGACGGCGCTGCCGCGAACCGCGGCGCCTTCGGCCCACCGGCGGCCCGCGCCGACCGGGGAAAGAGCAAGGCCGGCGCCTGGGGCGCCGGCCTTGAAGCACACGTTGCCGAGGTCACCAATAGTGCCGCCGGCCGATCGGGCGGCCCAGCGAGCCGAGGATCCACAGCACCGCACCGACGATGAGCAACACGATACCGATCGTCTCGATGATGCCGACGTGGAGGAACAGGCCGATCAGGAACAGGATCAAACCGAGGATGATCATTTCAGCTCCCGGGAGGTGGGTACCGATCTACATTGATCTGGTACCCCTTCGTCCCGCGGTCGCAAACACGGATCACCCCCGGCGGCCCCGGCGGGCCCGGATGTAGTCGGAGACGACGTATCGGCCCAGGTCGCCGGCGTCGGGGGTGAAGACCCGGCCGCCACTGCGCCGGGCGACCGCGTCGACGAAGCGGCGCAGGCCGGGGTCCTCGCCGAGCATGAAGAAGTTCAGCACCGCCCCGTAGCGGGTCAGGTGGTCCACCTCGTGCACGGTCGCGGCGACCGTCTGCCTGGTCGAGGGCCACATGAAGTGCGAGGTGCCGTCGTCGAGCAGGTGCGCGGTCGGCTCGCCGTCGGTCACGACCAGCACGACCGGGTCGGCGGCCGGGTGCCGGCGCAGGTGCCGGGCGGCGAGCTTGAGGGCGTGCTGCAGGTTGGTGCCCTGCACCATGTCGGGTTCGACCGCGGCGAGTTCCTCCTGCGACAGCCTCGTCGCGTAGCGGCCGAAGCCGATGATCTGCAGCGCGTCCTGCGGGAACCGGGTCGCGACCAGGTGCGACAGCGCGAGCGCGGCCTGCTTCATCGGGCCCCACCGGCCGTCGGCCATCATCGAGAAGGAGAGGTCGACGCAGAGTGCGACGGCCGCCGACACCCGCCGCTCGGTCTCGGCGATCTCGAAGTCCTCGACGTCCAGGCCGATGGGCATCGTGGTGATCCCGCCCGAGGCCTGGCGGCGCACGGCGTTGCCGATCGTGCGCACGACGTCGATGGCCTGCTCGTCGCCATACCGCCACCGCCGCGACGCCCCGGTGAGCTCCCCGGCGGCACCGGCGTCGCGCAGGTCGTGCTGGCCCTGGCGGCCGGCGTGCAGCTGGGCGAACACGGTGCGCAGCGCGGTGCCGCCGAGCCGGCGCAGCGCCTTGGGGCTCAGCGTGAGCCCGTCGGCGCCGCGGGTCACCCAGCCCTGCCGGCGCAGCTGCTGCTCGAGCTCCCGCAGCCGGCGCACGTCGTCGGCGGCGGCGCGGCCCAGCTGCCGCTCGACCGCCTCCACGTCGACGTCGTCGAGGGTCGCGCCCGGGTGTTCCTGGCCGAGCTGGTCGAGCAGGTCGTCGAGGTCGCCGATCTCCTCCAGCGCGCCGGCGGCGTCGCCATAGCCGAGGTCGCGTTCGCCGCGGACCCGTTCACCCCGGCCCCAGTTGAGGCCGGGCCGCAGCGCCCGCAGGTTGTCGGTGAGCTGGGCGAGCTCACCGGCGAGGTCGCCCAGCGACTGCGCCATCAGCTCCTCCAGCTCGGCGCGCTGCTGCGGCGACAGGGAGCGCATGAGCCGCTCCCCCGCCGCGGCCCGGCGGGCCAGGGCGTCGATGAGCTCGTCGACGTTGGCCGGCCGCTCGGGGAAGGAGTCACCGTGGCGGTTCATGAACTCGGCGAACGCGTCGTCGGTGTCCTCGCCGCGGGCGTGCTTGGCCAGCAGGGCGTTGAGGTCCTGCAACATCTCGCGCATCGCGGCCTGCGACTGCGGGTCGCGCAGGGCCCGCCGCATGCCCTGGAAGCGCTGCTCGACGATCTCCTGGCGGAGCTGGTCGAGGATCCGCTGGTACAGCTGCCGCGCCTCGTCAGACGTCCAGTCGTACTCCGACAGCTCCGACACGGCCCGGGCGGTCGAGCGCGGCAGCGCGTCGAGCTGGGCCTCGGCGAACCGGGCGTCGTCGGTGTCCAGCCGGGTGAGGGCGTCGCGCTCGGCGGCCAGGGCCTGGTCGAGCAGCTGCTGGGCGCGGGTCACGGCGCCGTCGAGGGAGCCGCGGCGCATGGCGTCGCGGCGCATCCGGCGGGCCCGGGCGAGCAGGTCGTCCAGGCCACGCCCGCCCTGCGGGCCGCGGCGCAGCAGGTCGCGCAGCGCCTCGCGCAGGCTGCCACCCTCGAGCACCTGCGCGCCGACCTGGTCGACGGCGGCGCGCACGTCGTAGGGCGGGGCGAGCGGGTCGGGCCCGCCGCGCCAGGCCCCGTAGCGGAACCGGTTGTGCCGCAAGATCAGCCTCCGTAGACGGTGCGGCCGTCGTCGGTCAGGTCCTTGGACAGCCGCCGGGTCAGGTGCAGGCCCTCCAGGGCGAACTCGACGGCGGCCGCCGCCTCGCCCCGGCCGGGCGCGTCGCCGAGGCCGAGCCGGTCGAGGACCTTGGCCAGCCCCGGCACGGTGCCGGCCTGACGCAGGATCTCCTCGGCGCCGGTCAGCTCACCGGTCTCGATGACCTGACCCTCGCCGACGAGGTCGGTGAACCCGGACAGGTCCAGCCCGGCCAGGCGGCTGCGGAAGGTGTCCGCGGTCGCGGTGCGCAGCAGGTGGGCGAGGATCTCGATCTCGCGGCCCTCCTCGCCGCTGTCGAACTCGACCTTGCCGCGCAGCGTGCTGGTCACCGACACGGTGTCGCCGATGCGGGCCACCGGCTGGTCCTCGCCGAGGATGCCGGCCCGGCGCAGCGCGGACGCGGCGACGGTCTCGGCGGCGGCGATGGCGAAGCGGGCGGAGACGCCGGAGCGGGCGTCGACCGACGGCGACTCGCGCACCGCGCGGGTGAAGCGGGCGAGGACCTCGACGACGTGGTCGGGAACCCGGGCGACGAGCCGGGCCTCCTGGCGTACCAGATCCATCTCCAGGTCCAGGTCCAGCGGGTAGTGCGTGCGGATCTCGGCGCCGAAGCGGTCCTTCAGCGGCGTGATGATGCGGCCGCGGTTGGTGTAGTCCTCGGGGTTGGCGCTGGCCACGAGCAGGATGTCCAGCGGCAGCCGCAGCTGGTAGCCGCGGACCTGGATGTCGCGCTCCTCCAGCACGTTGAGCAGCGACACCTGGATGCGCTCGGCGAGGTCGGGCAGCTCGTTGACGGCGAAGATGCCGCGGTTGGTGCGCGGCACGAGGCCGAAGTGGATGGTCTCGGGGTCGCCGAGGGTGCGGCCCTGCGCGACCCGGATCGGATCGACGTCGCCGATGAGGTCGCCGACGCTGGTGTCGGGCGTGGCGAGCTTCTCGCCGTAGCGCAGCGACCGGTGCAGCCAGTCGACCGGCAGCGCGTCGCCGGCCTCGGCCGCGAGGCGCCGCGACGCGGGCGTGACGGGCTCGAATGGGTGCTCGTTGAGCTCGGACCCGGCGATCACCGGCGTCCATTCGTCCAGCAGTGAGATCAGGCCGCGGATGACCCGGGTCTTGCCCTGGCCGCGCTCGCCGAGCAGGACCAGGTCGTGCCCGGCGAGGATCGCCCGCTCCAGCTCGGGCAGGACGGTGTCGTCGTAGCCGACGATGCCGGGGAAGCGGGGCTCGCCGGAGCGCAGCCGGGCGATGAGGTTTTCGCGCAGCTCCTCCTTGACGGTGCGGAACCGGTGGCCTTCGGCGCGGAGCTCGCCTGACGTGCGGGGCAGGTCCAAGGGCTGGTCTGGCGTCACAGTCACCGTTTGAACCTAGCGCGCCCCACCAGCTTCCCGCGGCCCCGGCGCGCCGCGGGAACCGCGCCGCGGCGGCCGGCTGCGCGGCCGGCGGGGCGGATGGCGCGGCATCCGCGGGGTCACCACGGCCGGGCCCTCCGGCACAACCGCGCGGACCAGCGCGACCACGTGCGGGGCGCCGCGTCGCCGCACCGCGGGCCGCGGCCGGCGGCGGGGCGGCACGGCCGGTCCAGCAGGAGCCGTCGCCGGCCGCGACGCCGCCCATCCGGGACGCATGCGCCGGCGGCGCGGCGCCATGGGGCAGGATGGAGACGACGTTTTCGTACCGAAGGAGTCAAGCGCATGGCGCTGAGCAAGCCCGAAGTGACCCTGCCCGACGGCCCGCCCCCGGCCGACCTCGTGATCGAGGACATCACCGTGGGCGACGGCCCGGAGGCCGTGCCGGGTCAGCAGGTAAGTGTCCACTATGTGGGAGTGGCGCTGTCGACCGGCCGCGAGTTCGACGCCTCGTGGAACCGGGGCGGCACGTTCGACTTCGGCCTCGGCCGGGGCCAGGTCATCACCGGCTGGGACCGGGGCGTGGCCGGAATGCGCGTCGGCGGGCGGCGCAAGCTGGTCATCCCGCCGCACCTGGGCTACGGCGAGCGCGGCGCCGGCGGCGTCATCAAGCCGGGCGAGACCCTGGTCTTCGTCGTCGACCTGCTCGGCACCCGGTAGAACCGCAACACCGCCGGACGCGCGGGCATTCCCGGCTGATGGACTTTCGAGGTTCACAGCCGGGAATGGACAAATTCACAGCCATCCCACAGCGCACGTAACCTATCGGGATGCGATGCTGGACCATCGGCGGCGGGCCGATGAGCAGGCATGCGAAAGGGTGTGCAGATGACGATGCAGTCGGCGGCACCGCGGTCGAAGCGGATCCTGATGGTGGGGGCGCCGGGCGCCGGCAAGGGCACCCAGGCTGACTCGATAGCCAAACAGTTCGGGATCACGCACATCTCCAGCGGCGACCTGTTGCGCCGGCACATCGCCCAGGGCACCACGATCGGCCGGACCGTCAAGGACATCGTCAACAAGGGCGAGCTGGTCCCCGACTCGATCATCATGGACATGCTGCGCAAACCGGTCCTGCACGCCGCCGACACCGGCGGCTACGTGCTCGACGGGTTCCCGCGCACGGTGGAGCAGGCCGAGGCCGCCTACCGCACCGCCGGCAGCCTGGGCGTCGGCGTACAGATCGCGGTGCACCTCGATGTGCCCGAGGACGAGCTCATCCGCCGCATGCTGGCCCGCGCCCGCGGCGCCGACGACACCGAGGACGTGGTGCGCCACCGGATCAAGGTGTATGAGGAGAAGACCCGGCCGCTGCTTGACTACTACGCCCAGCGCGAGCTGCTCGTCCAGGTCAACGGCGCCCGGCCGGTCGCCGAGGTGACCTGGTCGATCGTCGTGCAGCTGCAGCGGGCGTTCAAGCGCCCCAACACCCACACCACCGGCGCCCGTCAGGCCACCACCCAGGATCGGGCGGTGGCCTGAGCGTCCCGCCCGTCAGCCGCTGAGGGCGGCCGACACGACCCCGCGGGCCTCGTCCTGGATGCGCGCCAGGTGCTCGGGGCCCCGGAACGACTCCGCGTAGACCTTGTACACGTCCTCGGTGCCCGAGGGCCGGGCGGCGAACCAGCCCGACTCCGTGACGACCTTGAGTCCCCCGATCGCGGCCCCGTTCCCCGGGGCCGCGGTCAGTTTCGCCGTGATCGGCTCGCCGGCGAGGCTGGTCGCGCTCACCTGCTCGGGCGAGAGCCGGCCGAGCACCGCCTTCTCCTCGCGGGTGGAGGCGACGTCGACCCGGGCGTAGGCCGGCTCGCCGTGCCGGGCGACCAGATCGCGGTAGTGCTCGCTCGGGGTGCGGCCGGTGCGGGCGAGGATCTCCGAGGCGAGCAGGCACAGCAGGATGCCGTCCTTGTCGGTGGTCCACACCGACCCGTCGCGGCGCAGGAACGAAGCCCCGGCGCTCTCCTCGCCGCCGAAGGCGACCGACCCGTCGAGCAGGCCCGGCACGAACCACTTGAACCCGACCGGGACCTCGACCAGGGTGCGGCCGAGATCGGACGCGACCCGGTCGATCATCGAGGACGACACCAGGGTCTTGCCGATCGCGGCGGCGGCCGGCCAGCCGTCGCGGTTGCGGTAGAGGTAGTCGATGGCGACGGCGAGGAAGTGGTTGGGGTTCATCAGCCCCGCGTCCGGGGTCACGATCCCGTGCCGGTCCGCGTCCGCGTCGTTGCCGGTGGCCACCTGATAGTCGGCGCGCCGGCCGATGAGCGAGGCCATCGCGTTGGGCGACGAGCAGTCCATGCGGATCTTGCCGTCCCAGTCGAGCGTCATGAACGCGAACGCGGGGTCGACGACCGGGTTGACCACCGACAGGTCCAGCTTGAAGCGATCGGCGATGTACGCCCAGTACGACACGCTCGCCCCGCCCAGCGGGTCGGCGCCGATGCGGACCCCGGCCGCGGCGACGGCGGCCAGGTCGATGACCGAGCCGAGATCGTCGGCGTAGCCGGCGAGGAAGTCGAAGCGCTGCGTGCCCGGCGCGGCCAGGGCGCGCGCGTAGGACACCCGGCGCACCTCCTTGAGCCCCGCCCGCAGCAGCTCGTTGGCCCGGTCCTGGATCCACCTCGTCACGTCGGTGTCGGCCGGACCACCGTTGGGCGGGTTGTACTTGAAACCGCCGTCCTCCGGCGGGTTGTGCGACGGGGTGACGACGACCCCGTCGGCGCCGCGATGGCGGTTGGCGAGGATCGCGTGCGACACCGCCGGCGTGGGCGTGTATCCGTCGCGGCTGTCGATGAGCACGGTGACGTCGTTGGCGGCGAACACCTCCAGGGCGCTGACCGTCGCGGGCTCCGACAGGGCGTGGGTGTCCCGGCCGAGGAAGAGCGGGCCGGTGTACCCCTGGCTCGCCCGGTAGTCGCAGATGGCCTGGCTGGTCGCGACGATGTGGTCCTCGTTGAACGAGCCGCGCAGGCTCGAACCGCGGTGACCGGAGGTGCCGAAGGCGACCTGCTGGGCGGGGTCGGCCGGGTCGGGATGCACGGCGTAGTAACTGGTGATGAGCCGCGGCACGTCGACGAGGTCGGAGCGCTGCGCGGGCTGCCCTGCGCGGGGATGGACGGACATACCGCATACGTTGCCACGACGGGACCCGGCGCGCGCAAGGGACGCCCAGGCCGGCCCCGGCTCCCGCTGCGCGAGCGCATCGACGGCGAGACCGGCTGAGCCCGCGGCACGGGCCCAGCCGGAAAGGTCACCGTGGCGTGCCGGGGGTCGGCTCGCTGGCCCCTCCGCCGCCGCGACCGGCGAACCGGCCGCCCTGCCGCCCGCGGGCCACCATGGCGGGCCGCATCGCCACGAGGCCGAGAACGATCATGATCGCACCGACCACGACGTTGTTGGCGATGATGCCGCCCGTGGTGAACCCACGCAGGATGACCCACGGCGAAATGATCGTCCACACGCCCACCACGACCGGCAGCCACGCCAGGCTGTGGGTGCGGCCGTAGGCGACGGCAAAGCCGCTGGCCAGAAGGGCCACCGCGATGCCGCAGATCAGGTTGTTGACGGTCAGGTTGAACGCGAAGGGCGTGAAGCCCACCACCCACGGGCTGATCGCCAGGTAGAGCCCGGTGAGCGCCAGAACGCCGTCGGCGGTGCGCGCGGTGGGCGTCTCCGCCACCTGGTCGTACCGTGCACGCAACTCGACGATATCCGGGTGGCCCGCAAGATCTGAGATGGGTCGGACCATGACGACCCCCTTCCGGTCGGATGACGTTTGGACTAACCCGAAAACGGCGGAACTAACCCGACAGGGCCCGCTGATGCCACGGACTCGCCCCGAGAGCGCTCCCATACGGCCGTTCTGCGGTACCGTCGGCGACCGTGACCAGGGATGAGCTCCTCGCGCACTGCCTCGCCAAGCCCGGCGCCTGGCCGGACCAGCCGTGGGAGGGCGACGTCGTGGCGAAGGTCGGGCCGAGGATCTTCGCCTTCGTGGGGACCGGCACGGTCGGCGTGAAGTGCGCGCCGAGTCGCGAGGCCGCCGACGAGTGGCTGCACCGCTACCCCGAGGACGCCTCGGCCATGGCGTACATCGGCCGGTCCGGCTGGAACACCCTGCGCCTCGGCGGCGCGATCCCCGACGACGAGGTCCTCGAGGCCGTCGACGAGTCCTACCGCTGGGTCGTTTCCAAGCTCCCTAAGAAGGACCGCCCCGCGTGGTGATCAGGTGACGCGGTACGCCGAGCCCGCCTGCGCGTCGCCTACGGCCGAGCGGCCGGTGCGGTGGCGGGCGTCGCCGCGAGCACGAGCGTGGACGCCGCCGCGAAGGCGGCCGCGCCCGCGAACACCAGGCCGGGCAGCGCGTGCGGCAGCGACCAGGCGAACACCACGCCGGCCGCGACCGGGGTCACCGTCTCGGCGAGGGCGCCGATCCCGGTCAGCGCGCCCTGCACGGTCCCCTGTTCGGCGGCGCCGGTGACCCGCGACAGCCAGGACTGCGCCGCCGCGCCGCCGGCCGAGCCAAGCACGCCGACGGCCTGCAGCACGTAGATCTCCCACGGCGCGGACGCGACGGCGGTACCGGCGAGGGCCAGCGCGCCGAGCGTGCCGCCGAGCACGGCGGCACGCTTGTCACCGAGCCACCGCACCACGGGGCCGGCGGCCCAGGCCTGCAACGCCGCCCTGGCCAGCGCCGCGGCCGCCATGACGAGGCCGACGTGGGCGGGGTCCCAGGCGAAGCGGTAGGTCACGAGGAACGTCCAGCTCACCTGCCCGGTCATGCGAGCCACGTCGGCGGCGAACCGGGCCCGCGCCAGCCGGCCGAGCACGGGGCGGCGCAGCACGCCGGCCAGGCCGCCGGCCGGGTTGGCCATCCGCAGGGTCAGCGGCACCGTCCGGTCACCGGGCCACGACTCGGGCAGCACGGCGTACCCGTAGACGACGTTGGCCAGGGCCAGGCCGGCCGCGGCGAAGAACGGCAGCCGCACGTCGACGGCGCCGAGCAGGCCGCCGAGCGTCGGGCCGGCGACGAAGCCGGCCGCGAACGCGGAGCCGACCAGGCCGTACGCGCGGGCCCGCCGCTGCGGCTCGACGACGTCGGCGATGTAGGCGTTGACCACCGTGTTCGTCCCCGCGCAGGCCCCGGCGAGGGCGTGGAGCACCAACATCGGCCAGGGCGCCGGCGAGACGGCGTGGGCCAGGTAGTCCCCGCCCAGGCAGGCGAGCGACACGAGCAGGACGGGCCGCCGGCCGTAGCGGTCGGAGATTCGCCCCAGCAGCGGCGCGGCGAGGAACTGCAGCAGGCCGTAGCTCGACCCGATCCAGCCCGACCAGCGGGCGCCGCCGGCGGCGTCGCCGGTGACGGCGGTCATGAGAGCCGGCACGATCGGCACGATCAGGCCGAGGCCGAGCATGTCGACGAAGACGGTGACGAGCAGGAAGGACAGGGCGGGCGCCCGGCGCATCGTGACTCCTGGGACGAGAGGGCGATGGGCCCCCTCGAACCTCATGAGGTACGGAGGATCAGCGTATCCACGCTGTCAAATGGTTTTATCGTTCGTCAGCCGGCGCCGCGCCCGGCGGCGGCGCGGGCGGCCTGCGGGGTGTCGGCGGCCAGCGCGGCCTTCGCGATCTGGCGGCACTCCTGCAGGGTGTGCGCCGCCAGGGCCTCCCGCACCGCCGGGATGCTGCGCGGCGCCATCGACAGGCTCGAGATGCCCAGGCCGGTCAGGACCAGGGCGAAGTCCGGGTCGGCCGCCGACTCGCCGCACACGCCGACCGGCTTGCCGGCCGTGGCGCCGGCCGCGGCGCAGCCGGCGATGAGCGCGATGAGGGCCGGCTGCCACGGGTCGAGCAGCTCCGCGAGGTCGCCGCGCATGCGGTCGGCGGCGAAGGTGTACTGGCTGAGGTCGTTGGTCCCGATGCTCAGGAAGTCCACGTCGCGCAGGATCGCCGGGGCGCGCAGGGCCGCTGCCGGGACCTCGATCATCACGCCGGTCGTGGGCAGGCCGTGCGCGCGGCAGGCGGCGGCGAACTCGGCGGCCTCGGCGGGCGTGGCGACCATCGGCGCCATCACCCACACGTCGGCGTCGGTGGCGGCGGCCGCCGTGGCGATCGCGGACAGCTGCGTGCTCAGCACCTGCGGCGCGCGCCGGGCCACGCGCAGGCCGCGCACGCCCAGCGCCGGGTTGGGCTCGCCGGCCGGCAGACCGCCGCGCAGGAACGGCAGCGGCTTGTCGGCGCCGGCGTCGAGCGTGCGCACGACGACCTTGCGGCCGGGCAGGGCCGAGAAGACCGCGGCGTACGCCTCGACCTGCTCCTGCTCGCCGGGCGGGTCGGTCCGGTCCAGGTACAGCAGTTCCGTGCGGAACAGCCCGACGCCCTCGACGTCGCCGGTCAGGTCGCGGGCGCCGCCGATGTTGGCCAGCAGCGCGACGGGGTGGCCGTCGGCCGTACGTCCCGGCCCCCGCGACGCCGCCCAGCTCGTGCGCAGCCGCGCGGCGGCCGCGTTGACCGACGCCGCCTCGTCGTGGGACACCCCGACCGACACCGCACCGGTCCCGCCGTCGAGCGCCACGACCACCGCATCGGCGAGCTGCGAGATCCCGGTGCAGCGCACGACCGCCGGAATGCCCAGCGTCCGGGCCAGGATGGCGGTGTGGCTCGTCGGCCCGCCCTCGGCGGTGACCAGGCCCAGCACCACCGACGGGTCCAGGCCGGCCGTGTCCGCGGGCGCCAGGTCCCGCGCGACGAGGATGAACGGGTGGCCGGGCGACGGCACGCCCGGCATCGGCCGGCCCAGGCAGGCCGCGACCAGGCGGTCGCGCAGGTCGTCGAGGTCGCTGACGCGCTCGGCGAGGTATCCGCCGGCCGCCTCGAACGCGGCCCGGTGCTCGGCCAGGACCGCGGCGAGGGCGTGCGGCGCCGCCGAGCCCGCCTCGATCGCCGCGTCGGCGGCGTCGGTGAGGGTCTCGTCGGTGGCCATGAGCACCTGCGCGCGGAGCACCTCGGCAGCCGTGTCCTCCACGGCGGCGTCGGCGCGCCGGGTGAGCTCCGCCGCGACGAGGGCGACCGCCCGGCGTACCGAATCCTTCTCGGCCTCGGCGTCGAGCACCGCGGGCGGCGACGGCAGCGACGGCGGCGGCGCGAGGTGCAGCACCGGGCCTGCGGCGCGGCCCGGGCTCACCCCGATCCCGCGCAGCTCACGCATCGGGGGCGTCCAGATCGCGGGCGAGCTCGTCGAGCATCGCGTCGGCCCCGTCGCCGGAGGCCTCGAGGGTCACCGGCGTGCCCCGCTTGGCGCCGAGGGAGAGCACCCCAAGCATGCTACGGGCCGGCACCGGCTTCTTCGAGGTTTCCGTGCGGAGCGTCACCGCCGTTTTGCTCTGCTTCCGCCGTGTTCATGCCCGGTTGTGCGGGGAGTCAGGACTTGAGCCACGGAAACCCACACCGGCCAGCCCACCAGCCATACCCCGATCACCAGCCCGATCAGCTCGGTCATGCCCTGCAGCGCCTCGGTGCGCCGTGGGTCGTCGATCCACAGCCGCCCGCCCTGCAGCAGCGCGACGGCGATCGCAGCGGCGAGGACCGCCTTGCCCCACTCGCGCCACTCGTACCTGACCCGTTCGGGCCCGCGCTTGGGCACGACCCGCGGCGGCGGCCCGCCGGCGAACCGATGCGCGAACCGCACGTCGGCCCACCGCACCAGCGAGGGTCCGAAGGCGACGGAGAAGCCCAGGTACACCGCGGCGAGGGCGTGCGCGCGGCCCGCCTGTCCCCCGTTGCCGAGGTCGGCGCCGGCGACGACGAGCAGGACGAGGTCCACCACGGGTGTCACGGCGAGCAGCACGGCACCGGCCCTGGGCCTGCGCAGCGGGTATCGGGCGAGCAGCCCGGCGGCGAGCAGCACCCAGAACGCGATCTCACATCCGACGATCCAACCGATCAGCATGCATCGAGCCTTGCCCGGCCGCGGGCCCGCCGCCTCGGCAATACCGACGGTTCGCGTACATCGTTGGTAGCACCGCCGCGGTTTTGCAGGTTGCGCGGGTGTCTTTGTAGGTTGCGTGCGTGGCTCATGATCACGCGCGCTTCGGCTCGCTGTTGCACGCGTACGGCCGGGCCGACGACACCCCGGGCCACCTGGCCGCGCTCGCCGGCGGCGACCCGCAGGCGCGCGACGCCGCGCTGGGGCACCTGTGGTCCGCGGTGATGCACCAGGGTACGCCGTGGACGGTGACACCACCGGCCGCGGCTGCGGTCGCCGCGCTGCTCGCCGATCCCCGCCCGGCCGCACCGCTCGACGCCGGGCTGCGCTCGAACCTGCTGTCCTTCCTCGCCGCGGTGGCCGAGTCCGCCCAGCCCGGCTTCGACGCCGCCGAACTCGCGGCCATGGCCCATCCGCCCGGACGGGACGTGGATGCCGCGCTCGCGGCCGGCGAGGCGGACGACGAGGAGATCTGGGCGGACGAGGAGCTCGCGAACGCCCTGTACGCCCGCGCGCTCCTCGGCTGCCGGGAGGTCGTGCCCACGCTGCTCGCCGCCGCCGTACCGCTGCTGGGCGACCCGGATGCCACGGTCCGGGCGGCCGCCGCGCACGCCGTCACCGCCTGCGCGACGGCCCTCGGCCCGGGCGCGGACCCGGGGCCGCTCGGTGCCCGCCTGAGCACCGCCGCCAGCACCGCCGGACCGGACGAGCGCGCCGCGTTGGTGCTGGCCATGGGCGAGCTCGGGCTCGCACCGCGCGAGTACCTCGACGACCCGCACCCGGGCGTGCGGGCGTGCGCGGCCCTGGCGCCCGCGCTGGCGGACGACCCGGCCGCGACGGCGGAACTGCTCGCCGCGCTCGACGACCCGAAGGCCACCGAACACTGGTTCGCCCGACGACCGCCGCAGCTGCGCGGCCACATCCGCTTCGCTCTGGTCGCCGCGGCCGTCGACCGGGTGGAGCGCCCCGAACGGCTGCTACCGGCCGCGCTCGCCATCGCGGCGCACGCCGGCCCGCACACGGCCCGCTCCGACTGGGGACCGCTGCTGCACGCCATCTTCGCCCCGGGCTCAGTCCCGGGCACCGGCGGGGCGCTGTCCGCCGCCCAGCGCCACTACCTGCACGCCCTCGTCGCCAACGACAACCTGTGGGATCCGCGCAACGGCAGCGTCGGCCTCGTCTTTCGCGACGCCGGCCTGCCGCACGACCGGGAGGCCTGCCGCGCCATGGCCACCGCCGCCGCGCCGCCGGATCCGGGCCCTCGCTGAGCCTGCGACGTCGCCGGGCGTCACCGGGAGTGGCCCAGGGTTACGGATCGCGGTGCCGCGCCGCTGTTTCATGTGACCAGGCCCTGTCCGCGGAGGTCACCGCCGATGCCCGAAACCGGGAACCAGCCGCTGTACGCCCAACTCGCCGGCACCCTTCGCCACCTGATCGACTCCGGGCAGCTCGCGCCCGGCAGCCTCCTGCCGTCCGAACCGGCCATCGGCAACGACCACCACGTCGGCCATACCACCGTCCGGCGCGCCTTACGGCAACTGGCCCGCGAAGGGCTCATCGAGACCCGCCGCGGCGCGCCGGCCAGGGTCCGGCCACGACAGAGCCGGGCGCCGGTCACCCTCGCCGCCGGGGACCGGCTCACCGCCCGGATGCCGACCCGGCCGGAGGCCAAGCGCCTCCGTATCCCGCCCGGCGTCCCGCTCCTGGAAATCCACCACGCCGACGGCCGCATGACCGCCCTGCGCGCCGACCAGCACACCATCGCCGACTGACGCCCACTCCGACCAAGGGCCATACGCGCCGTGGGCGCGGCCACTCGACGGGACGCATCGGATGGTGATGGTGACGTACACCGACACCCGGGATGGACTTGCCCTGCGCGGCGCGTGCCACGGAGTGACCGGGTACGCGGTGCAGTCTATATGTGCGTCCCGGTCACCGGGTGACTTGCGGCTGTGTTGGCTGCTACGGCCAGGTCGCTGGCCCGCGGGTCGGGTTCCATTGTGGCGTGCACACGGTTCATGACGTAGGCGAACGCCAGGCCGCTGGCCGGGTCGGCAAAGCCCAGTGACCCACCGTGGCCGGCGTGCCCGAACAACGTCGGTGTGAACCATGGTAGGTCCGGCGTGGGTAGGCCGAAGCCGAGCGCCCAACGGATCGGCACCCGCAGGATCCTGTCGGCCCCGGCGGCCTGCTCGGTGGTTGCGGCCGCGAGTGTGGCCGGGTCGAGGATCCGATGGCCGTCGACCGAGCCGATCAGCGCGGCGTAGAACCGAGCGAGTGCACGGGCTGTGCACACTGCGTTGACGGCCGGAATCTCGGCGGCGCGTAGGTCCGGCCGGTTGAGGTCCAGCGGCTCGTCGGTGGGGAGCATCGCCCGCAGCATCAGCGAGGAGCGGTCAACGGTTGACCGGTCCAGCGGCGGCGCCACGATCCGGCTGACCCGGTGTTGTTCGTCGCCGGGTAGCCCGATCCAGATGTCGAGACCGAGCGGGTCGGCGATCTCCTGCCGGAAGAAGGCGCCGATGCTGCGGCTGGTCACTCGCCGGACCAGTTCGCCGACGATCCAGCCGTAGGTGAGCGCGTGGTAGCCGTGCGCTGTGCCGGGCTCCCAGGCCGGTGCCTGTGTGGCGACGGCCGCGGTGACGGGGTTCCACGCGGCCACGTCGGCGAGCGTCAGTGGACGGTCGAGGGCTGCCAATCCGGCCTGGTGCGACAGTACCCACCGCACCGGGATCCGGTCCTTGCCGGCAGCCCCGAACTCCGGCCAGTACCGTGCAACCGGGGCATCCAGGTCGAGGTCGCCGCGCTGGACGAGCAGATGTGCGCACGCTGCGACCACGCCTTTCGTCGCCGAGAAGACGACCTGCAGCGTGTCGCGTCGCCAGGGCCGGCTGACGTCTGGATCGGCCAGACCGGCCCAGACGTCTACGACCGGACGGCCATGGTGGTAGACGCACACCGCGGCGCCGACCTCCCCGCACCGGGTCGGGGCGGCGGTGTGCCTCGCCGCTGCCGGCACCGCGGCACGGCTGACGCCGCGGGGCACGTCACCCAGGCCGGACAGATCGCCCAGCAGGAGAGCTTGAGCGAATCGCGGCTGGGACGGTCGCCGGTTTCGCCTTGTACGGTGCGGCACGCGGCCATCTGACGAAGTCCCGTCGCCTACGGTCCCCACGATAAAATATTCGCCACATTTGGGACGCCGGCCGAGTCACCGGCCGGACGGCCGCCCGGCCCCGTGATCCGGGCGGCCGTCCGGCACGGTGGCGGTGTCACTCGCAGAAGACCTGCACCTTGGCGTCGGGCTGGTCGACGTCGATGGTGACGTCGTCGAGCTGCTCGATGAGCTCCTCGATGTGCTGCGGCTTGAGCTGGGTGAGGTCGATCGGTACCCCCGACTTGTTCAGCTCCTCGTTGACCTGAGTGAGGGCCTGCGGGGGGATCAGGCTCGTGAGCCGGACCCCGGCGCGCAGCAGCTGGAGCGGGACCCGGACGTTGACCCGGCCCGGCCCGTCGCCACCGAAGTTGTCCGCCGAGCTCACCACCACGCGCAGATACTTGGGTTTCGGGCGGGGCGCGGCTCCCGGCGGCGACTCGCGCTGTTCTCGTTCGAGTGCGTCGATCAGCCGTTCGGCCTCGTCCGCGGTGATCTTGCCCTCGGCCAGCATCTGCAGGATCTGGCGGCGTTCCTCGTTCATTGTCGGCCCTTCCTCTCTGACTCATCTGATCTGACTCATCTGACGCTGACGAGCACGGCCGTCCGGCCCTGCTCGAGCTCGATCCGGGTGCCGGGCAGCGCCCACAGCAGTTGCCCGGCACCGCGCAGCGCACCCAGCGGGCTCACCCGCAGGACGAGGCATGCGACCAGTCCGACCGGCACGGCGAGCAGCAGCAGCGGTGACAGCACCAGCAGTACCGGCAGGACGGGGACGTGCAGCCGCAGCCGGCGGCCGTCGGGACGGCGATGACGCACCGTCACCAGGTTTGGGATCATCTCGACCTCTCCAGTTCGGCCAGCGCCTCCTGAACGCTGATCTCCCCCCGCCGCAGCCGGTCGACGACGTCGGCGCCGGTGGGCGTCGGGTCGGTGTCGACGAAGTCGAGACGCTCGGCGATCCGGTTCAGCCGGGACTTGATCGTCGGGTAGCTCACCCCGAAGATCCGCTCCATCTCCTTGATCGAGCCGTGCGAGCGCACGAACGCGGCGACGAACACCTGGTCGTCGATGCCGAGCTGAGCCAGCTGCGGCGGCTCGAACTGACCCTCGACCGCGACGCCGCTGCCGGCGAGGCGGACCCGCTCGACCACGAACGGCTGTCCGCGCGTGAGATCCGTCAGTTCCTGCCAGTCCACCTTCGGCTCCCTTACGCTCGGCGACGTGCTCGCCATTCATTTCTACCTTCATTTTTTTAAGTGGTCAACGCACAAACCTTGATTTTCCTTATTTGATCTTCAACTACCCGGATCTCCGGCAGCCGGACAGGCCCACCGGCCCGGCCTACCGACCCGGCACGATGACGATCAGCCGCTCCGGGGACTCTCGGCCGCCGACGGATGATGTGCGGGGCCACCGGTTTGCCGGTCCCAACCGGCGGGCAGGTGCCAGCAGCGCTGGAAGTGGGGGTCGCCTGGTGGCCGTCGAGGGAACCTGGACGTTGTTGGTCGATACGCCGATCGGCGAACAGAAGACCGTACTCGTGCTGCACCGTGACGGCGCCCGGCTGACCGGGTCACTCGACTACCGGACGGACAGCCTGGAGATCACCGACGGGGTGACTTCGGGCGACGATGCCGGGTGGAAGGTCGTGAAGACGCTGAACGTGCTGCTGAGGACGAAAGTCACGGTCGCGTTCACGGTCACCGTCGAGGGCGACAGCATGCGCGGCAAGGCGGATGCCGGGAAATTCGGCACATTCGACGTGACGGGCCGGCGCGCGTGACCTGTCGCGCCGGGCGTCGAGATCATTTCCGGGCGCGAACCGCGAACATGGTCGGCGTCGGCATGCCGCCTTCGGCGAACCGTTCAAGGGACAGGCCGGCCGCCAGGAACCCGTGTAGCAGGTCAGGCAGCGACCAGTGGGTAGCGCCCACCTTGTCCCGGACGCCCTTGTCGGTCCAGGATGCGGTGGTCCAGTCGCTGTCGAGGTAGCCCGGGCGGATCACGACCGCGTCCGGTTCGGTCCGGTCGGCGAAACCTCCGCAGAAACACGGATGCACGCCGATGTGGACGAAAATCCCATCTTCGTGGAGAACCCGGGCGACCTCCCGAAGCACGGCGGGGTAGTCCGGCATGTCCGTGTGCGCCATCACGGCGATCACGGCGCCCAACGCGCCGTCGCCGACCGGCAAGCGGCCGGCGTCCGCGCGGGCCACCGGCAGCCGGCCACGGGCGTGCCGCAACATCCCGCCGGACACGTCAACGCCCAGCGGCGACCACCCCAGCTGGCGGACCTCGGCGGCGTACACCCCGGTGCCGCAGCCGATCTCCAGACAGGCGCCACGGCCGCTGCCGAGCAGTGCGGCAATTGCCTGCCTGATGCCGAGCGGATCACCGTCGGCCTGCCGGGCGAGAAACTCGTGTTCGTACCAGTCCGCGATCTCGTCATACACCGCGCGACGTCCCATCGGGCCTCCTCACGTGTCACCTCACCCCATTCAGACACATCGCCAGGCCGCGACGACCATCGATTCCGCTCGCCGCGCAAACGCAGTGCCGGCACGCGCTGTTGTATACATTATGTATCCTAGCGATCGTGAAAAGATCGAACCAAGCGGCGCGACTCAGGGCGACGAAACGCCGCCGGTACCGGCGCATCGCAGTCGTGGCCGTCGCGCTCGTCGCCTTCCTCGGCGTAGTCATCACCGCTCAGCTCACGTCCGGAGGGAGTCCTGTCGCCGCTCCGTCACCCGATGCGAGCGGTACCGCAGGCGGTACCCGCGAGTCCACGCTCGTGCGGCGCGATCAGGGTGACCCGATGGCAGTCGGTGACGTGGACGCGCCGGTGGTCCTGGTCCACTGGACCGACATGCGGTGCCCGTACTGCGCGGTGTTCAGCCGCGACACGCTGCCCGTGCTGCTGCGGGAGTACGTGGACACGGGCAAGGTTCGTATCGAACTGCATGACGTCGCGTACTTCGGGGAACAGTCCGAGAACGCCGCCGTCGCCGCACGGGCCGCGGGCAACCAGGGCAAGTTCTTCGCATACCTCAGCGCGGTATACGGCGAGGCACCCGAGGGGAAGCACCCCGACCTGCCGCGCGAGCGATTGATCGACTTCGCACGGAAGGCCGGTGTTCCCGACATCTCGCGGTTCACCGCGGACCTGGACGACACCGGCCTGCGCGCCGCGGCGCAAGCCAGCAACACCACGGCCGCGCGGGTGGGCGTCACCAGCGTTCCCTTCTTCGTCGCCGGGGACACCGCGCTGGCCGGCGCACAGCCGATCTCGGTCTTCCGCGAGTTCCTGGACGCCGCGATCGAGAAGGCGGGGTAGGCGTGGAGCTGGGACTGCTGGGCGCGTTGCTCGGGGGCGTGCTGACCCTGCTGAGCCCCTGCTCGGTGATGCTGCTTCCCGCCTTCTTCTCCTACGCCTTCACGAGCCCGACGGTGCTCATCAGCCGCACCGGCGTCTTCTACCTGGGGCTGATCACGACACTCGTACCTCTGGGCGTGCTCGCCGGGACGGCGGGAGCGTTCGTCAACCAGCACCGCCACACGTTCGTCACGGTCGCGGCGGGCGTGGTGATCGTGCTCGGGCTGATCATGCTGGCCAACATCCCGATTCCAGCCCTCTCCGGCAGCGGGATGCAGGGAACCTCGTCAGCATCCGTCTACGCCCTCGGCACGATCTACGGCCTCGCCGGCGTCTGCGCCGGCCCGTTGCTCGGCGCGGTGCTGACCGTCGCCGCCGTCGGTGGCAACGCCCTCTACGGCGGCATCGTGCTACTCGTCTTCGCCGCCGGCATGACCCTTCCCCTGCTGGTCCTGGCCCTGTTGTGGGGACGCCTGCCGTTCGTACGACGGCTCGTGCGCCCGCGCGAGATCCGCCTGGGGCGATGGCGCCACACCTGGACCGGCATCGTCGGCGGCACGCTCACCGTGGCGATCGGCGTCCTGCTGCTGGCCACCGACGGCACCACGTCGCTGGGAGGAATGCTCGCAGCTTCCGACCAGGCCACGCTCGAGAACCGGGTACGGCAGGCCACCAGCGGTGTCCCCGACCTTCTCGTGGCCGCGATCGCGATCGGCGGCGCCGGCGCCGCATGGCTCCTCTCCCGCCTCTGGCGCAAGCGCCACCCTGCGTGACGGTGTGCCGGCGCCCCGCTGCGGCGTGATGGCTCTCCCCCGCCTTGCGGGGCCGTCCTGCGGCACCGGCGTACCAGATGGATACTTATGGTATGCGCGTCGCGTGACGGGCGGTCGCGTCGCCGTGGATGGGGAGAGTCGTTGGCAAGCAGCGCGAGTGCGGCTGAACGGGCGTACGAGGCGATCCACGACGGCATCCTCAACGGCGTCCACCCGACCGGGACCATGCTGGGCGAGGAGGCCCTCGCGACAGCGATCGGTGTGAGCCGCACGCCGGTACGGACCGCGCTCGCCCGGCTGCAGGACGAGGGATGGATCGTCATCTACCCGAAGCGTGGCGCACTCGTGCGAGGGCTCAGCGAGCGGGCGGTGGCCGACCTCGCGGACGCCCGCCTGATCCTGGAGTCCACCGCGGCGAGCCGGGCGAGTGCCGAGGCGCGGGAGGGGCTCGCCGAGCGGCTACGGCACTCGATCGCGGCGCAGCGCGAGGCGTTCGACTCCGATGACCTCCGGGGTTTCATCGAGCTGACGATCGCCTTCCACCGCACCTTCGTGGAAGCGGCGGGCAACGACGTGCTGCTCGAGCTGAACGATCGGCTGGCCGACCGGCAGCGGTTCCTGCTGTTCAGCTTCGGCGACCGGCTCCTCGCACGATGCGCCGACATCATCGCCGAGCACGAGACGCTCGTCGAGCGCCTCCGCACCGGCGATGCCGCCGGATTCGCCGATGCCCTGCGGGACCACCTGGTCGACACCTACGCCACGCAGATCGGCGACGCCCCGCGCAGCTTCCGTTCGGCGGCGCCGGCGGCCGAGCGCCGGTAGTCGGCCGGCGCCGCGGTTCGGTGGGAATCTGCTGGTCAGCAGATTCCACTCCCCCTACAACTGGACGATCAGCATCAATTCCGCGATCTGCCGGGTGGGAAGATCTGGTCGAGGTGGTAGGTGAGGATGGCGAGCGCTGCCGCGCCGTCTCGCTGACCGCCGAGCACGCTGGAGCCCAACCCGTTGGTGAGCGCGAGCAGGCCGGCGACCGCGATCGGGGCGTCGAGATCCGGGTCGACGTCACCGGCCTCCTGCGCGGCGCGCACCTGCTTGGCGAGGAACCGCTCGACCGCGTCCGGATATGTCGCGCCGTGCTCCGTGGCGAGGTCCGGCCGGTCGAGGACCAACGCATAGTAGGCCGTGTAGGTCCGGGTCAGCCGCCGGCTCTCCTCGTCGGTGGGCAGGATCGCGGTGAGCGTGCCGTATACGACATCGCGCGGCGTCGGCGGGCTGCCGAGCTCGGTGATGTGCCTGGTCACCCGTGCTGACAGTTGCTCGCCCAGGTACGCGAGCGAGCCGAGCAGCAGTTCGTCCTTGGTGTGGAAGTAGTACTGCACCAGTCGCAGCGACACACCGGCCTCGGCCGCCACCTCGCGCATGCTGGCCGCCTGCAGGCCGCGTGTGTGCGCGATGCGCAGCAGCGCCTCGCCGATCTGGCGGCGGCGTTCGTCGTGGTCCACGCGTTTGGGCACGACTAGGTGTATCACGCCGCGATGTTTAATGATACGCTCGTATCATGAAGACGCAACAACCCAGGATCAGCGCCTTCACCAGTGAGCAGGCGCGCCTCGCATTCTCAGCCACATACGAGTCGACGCTCGACCGGCTGTGGCCGGCCCGGACGACGTCCGATGTCTCGACGGACTACGGCACGACCAGGGCCGTGCTCGACGGCGAGTCCCGCACTGTAGCGCCGTTCGTCATGCTGCCCGGCGCGGGCGGCAACTCGCTGATGTAGCACCGTCACATCGCCGCGCTGAAGGCGGCGCGGCCGGTGATCGCACTCGATCCCCCGGGCGAGCCCGGAGGCTCGACCCACACCCGCCCGTTCGCCGACGGCCGGGACCTGGCCGGCTGGCTCGATCAGGTGCTCACCGGCCTCAACATCGACCGGGCCCACCTGATCGGCACGTCCAACGGCGGCTGGATCGCGATGCAGCACGCGTTGCACCGGCCTGGGCGGGCGGCAACACTGACCCTGCTCGACCCGGCCGGATTTGGGCGCATCACCGGCAGATTCCTGCGCTGGGTCATCCTTGGCGGCCTCGCGAGCCACGCGCCGGATCGGCTGCGTCGCCGCATGGCGGGCAAGCTGCGCAACGTCACGCTGCTCGACGACGACCTCGTGCGCTTGGTGAAGCTCTCCACGGCGTACCGCCGCCGGCTGCCACTGCCGCCGCCGCTCACCGACGCCGAACTCGCGGCGCTGACGCTTCCGGTGCACCTGATGCTCGGCGAACACAGCGTCATGTACGACGCCCAGCAGGTCGCGCAGCATGCGGCGCGGGTGATGCCGGACGTGCGGGTGGAGGTCGTGAAGGGTGCGAGCCACGACCTGCCGCTGCATTCGGTAGACCTGGTGACCGCTCGCGCGATCGACCTCGCCCGCACCACGGAGCCGATCTCCTAGCCAACGGGCGGCATGTGTTCGGCCAGGTGCCGCGAGCACCTTCGGCGACGAGCGCTTCGCGGCAGTCGTATGAACCCGCTATGACGTGACGACAACTCCGCCGATGGCTGTGCGCCCGGCCGGGGTGCCGACGAGTTCGACCGTCACGCCGGCACGGACACGTTCCCCGAAGACGTCGACGATGGCGTCCGTGACCCCGCGGACGAGGCGGGCGACGATCTCGTCGGCGTCGGGCCGGCTGAACACGGCTTCCCTGATGCCGAACGTGACGCTGGGCGAGGGGGCTTGTGCCGGCGTGCCGCCGATACCCCACCGGCTGGGCGGCAGGCCGGTCAACCGCACGACCACGGTGCTTCGGGCCCACTCCCCGTAGACGGCGACGACCGCGTCGGTCAGTTTCTCAATCAGCGTGGTCTCACGGCCGGCCAGGTCGCTCTCCAATAGGCAGACGCCGAGGTGGGGCATACTATCCTCCGTGAACAGGTTTGATCGCAAATCATCTTTGTAAACAAAGGTATTTGGAGGGGTGGGCGGATGTCAACGCCCGGCACCACGGACGACACGGTCAGGGAGTTGCTCCTGGTGATGCCGAGGCTGGTCGGCAGGGTCAAACGCCTGCCGCTGCCGGAACAGCTACGGTCGTTCGATCTGGCGCCGAGGCACTTGTCGATGCTGTCCCTGCTCCTGCTCGACGGTCCCCTGACCGTCTCTCAACTGGCTGGGATGCTTGGCGTGGCACCCACCACGGTAAGCCTGATCGTGGGCGATCTGAGCCGCAAAGGGGTCCTGGTGCGGCGCGAGGACGAGGCGGACCGCCGCCGGCGCGTCATCGACATCAGCCCCGACAGCCGTCCCGCCATCGCCCAATGGCTCTCTCCCGGTGCCCACGCGTGGCGGCAGGCTCTCGCGCCGCTGAGCACAGCGCAGCAACGGACATTCGTCGATACCTTGCTCAGGTACGAGGCGGCCGTCTCAACCGCGACACAGACCGCACCGGAGCGCGACTAGCGGCGCTACCGGCCCGCGAGCAGTGGATCACGGGTGGGGGTGGCCGGTGATGCCGTCCAAGAGGGTGGTCAGGTTGTGGTTGAAGGTTTCCCCGGCGCCCAGGTGGGCGCCGTCGACGACGAGCCAAGCGACGGTGGGATAGCGGCCCGTTTCGAGCATGCGTGTGAGGTAGGGCCCGAGGCTGACCTGCCAGGCGGGCACGTCGGTGCCGGTGGAACGGGCGGCGCGCCGCTCGGTGACCTCGATGCGGAGCGCTCCGACGATGAACGCGTTGAGGGCGCCCAAGGCGCGCTGGAGGTCGTCGATGCCGCGCACGCCCGGGGCCTGGCTGAGCGCCGCCGCGGTCGATTCACCCACGGCGAGCGCATGAGGTCCCAGGTGTGGCCTCGCGCCGAGCAGGTCGGCGAACCACTCATGATCAAGGGCGGCGGCACGGGTCCGGTGAGCGATGGCCAGCACCGTGGCACGCCACTCGGCGTGCTGGCCGGCCTCGGCGATCTGGGCATAGACGGTGTCGACCATCAGATCGAGGAGCTCGGATACGTTGATCACGTAGTCGTAGAGCCGCATCGGACCGACTCCGAGCTCTTTGGCGATCTTGCGAACCGACAGCCCGTCGAGGCCGTGCGCGTCGGCAAGCCGGATCGCCGCGGCGGCGATCTTCGCGCGACTCAATGACACCGGCGCCGTCCGCGGCTGCGGCTCGGGCCGTTCCCAAACAGGCAGGGGTGCGCTACCGTACGGCGTATCCATAAGGTACAGCGTACGGTAACAGAGATGACGATGCGAATCGCGATCGCCGGCGGTGGCCTCGGCGGCCTGGCGCTGGCCCGAATCCTGCACCGGCACGGCATCGGCGCGGTGGTGTACGAACGGGAGGCAGGCCGATCCGCGCGAGCACAGGGCGGAATGCTCGACCTGCACCCGGAGTCCGGGCAACAGGCCCTGGCCGAGGCGGGCCTCACCGGCCGATTCCGCTGCGAGGCACGGCCCGAGGGCGAGGAACATCGCATCCTCGACCCGGCCGGACGCACCCTCGTGCACCACAAGCCACAACCCGGCTCATTCTCCGGACGCCCCGAGATCGACCGCAGCGTACTGCGTGATCTCCTGCTCGATTCGCTCCCCGCCGACACTGTCCTGTGGCAGCACCGGCTCGTCACGGCGACGCCACGACCCGGCGGAGGCTTCGGGCTGACCTTCGATGGCGGCCACAGCACCGACTGCGACGTCCTCGTCGGCGCAGACGGCGCACGCTCGGTCGTCCGGTCGCTGCTGACCGACGCGACACTGTCCCACGTGGCCACCTTGGTGGAGCTCAGCATCAGCGAGGCCGACCAGCGCCACCCGGATCTCGCCGAGCTGGTCGGCCCCGGAAACCTCTGGTGCATCGGCGTGAACCAGATCCTGGCGGCACAACGCCTCGGCGACGGCAGCATCCGAGTCGGGATCTCGGTGCGCGCGGACGATCGCGACATCGACACGTACCGTAGTAAGCGGGCCCTGCTCGACATGTTCGACGGCTGGGACCCAAGCCTCACCGCACTCATCGAAGCCGGCGACAGCGCGCCGGCGCCGCGCAGGATCGAGGCGATGCCCATCGGTACCCGCTGGGCCGGGCAGCCGGGCATCACCCTCATCGGCGACGCCGCGCACCTCATGCCGCCGGTCGGCGAGGGCGCCAACCAAGCCATGCTCGACGCCGCCGAACTCGCCGGCGAACTCGCCGCCAGCCCCGCCGACCCCGACTCGGCGATCCGGACCTACGAAGAGGCGATGTTCACCAGGACCCACCCGATCGCCGACATGTCCGCACGAGTCCAGGCGATGATGCTGTCCCCCACCGCAGCCGACGACATCGTCCGCTTCTTCACGGCCGGGCCCGCCGAGCCGGCACCCGCCGATTGAGCACGCGCTGCGCGGCCAGCCCCGCCTTGCGGACGCAGTGAGCCTTCCGAGTAACGGCGGGTGACGTTGCGTAGTCGCCGACGGTTCCGTGGTGGTGACACGCCGAGTCTGTTGTGGTGCAACGAAAAGACGCAGCACCCCGGTATGAAGGTGGTCCTCTCACAACGGCGTGCGGGCTATCGCCGAACGCGGCAACGCCCTACTCAAGATGACATTCAAGGCGCTACGCAACGTCAGCCTATGCCCCTGGCGGATCGGGAAGATCGTCGCCGCAGCACTCGTCCCGCTCCACATCGACCGCACCCGCACAACCTGAACCATCAGTAATCAACCGTTGCCCGGAAAGGCTCAGTGTGTGGTGCTCCGACACCGGCCCGTAAGACGGCCTCCGCGTCCGCTTGACACAGAGTGTGCGTGCACCATCTGACATTGACGTGATCTCAACGAGATTGCGGTAGGTACCGGTATTCGAAGTGTGTGAGATGCAGAGCTGCGGCGACGATGTCGCCGAGTGTGCGAGGGCTG
>NZ_JBFAZX010000033.1:0-75026 GCF_040689395.1 Dactylosporangium sp. NPDC051484
CCTTGTCGACACTGCGGTCGCGCTTGGTCAAGAATTCCTTGGCCTTGTCCAGAAGCTTGCTCACGGCGGGAGTCCTCTCCTCATCAACAGTCGAAATCTCTTCCCACGGACAGCGCCACGAGCGCCGGGCGCGGCCAGCTGCAGTGTGAACTCCGTCCACTCAGGGCGACTGCTCGTTGCGTTCTACCCCGGGATGCCTCGGCCATGCCTCGACGGCGACGGCCAGGCTCAACCAGCTCTGGCAGCGCGAAAGTCAGGTCACGGCGCCAAGCCCGGCCGGCAAACTCCTCGCGCCGCCATGACGTGCCCACAACCGGTGCCGTAACCGCAGTCGATGGGGCCGTCCGCCAGCCACAGTACGGCCACACGGGGATGGGCTACCTGACGACCCGGACATGTTCACTCAGGCCGAGACGCACGCTCGGCCCGGCGGTCGACGGCTGCCGCCACTATGCCTGACCCCCGCACGCGGCGCTGGCAGCCTGGATGCGCCGCACGGTGCGCAGGGCCTTCTTCGCCGCGACGCGGACCTCGCCGTCGAAGACCGTCGCGCCGCGGTCCTCGGCCTGCAGACGCTCCAGGGTCGGCACGACCCGCTCGTCGCCAATCGAGCGAGGGCGACCGCGGCCCAGGAGCGACAGCTCGGATCCCCGTCCGCAGCCGCCTCGACCAGCCACGGGATGATGTCCGGGGCGAAGAGGGCCAGTCTGGGTCACGCCGGAACCGACCACTCCCCGCCTGCGCCCGTTTGGCGGACGCCGCGCGCAATGGGCTCAGGCAGCACCATCGGACAAGCCCAAAACAGGAGGGACCGAATGGCCATCACGGGAACGCTGATCGGGGACAGTCTGCGCCCGGGAGCGGAGTTCGCACCTCCCAGCGCGCGGATCAGCAGGATCTACCGACTCGACCTGAACGACACCGCCGCAACGACCCAGCCGCAGGTCTGGACCGTGATCGACTTCGAAGCGGACGACGCGGATTAGCCCGATTTCACACGGCTGACGGAACCCGATCCTCCGTCGACCACGCGGCGCGCACGCCTACGCCATCCCTCGCCGGGCTGGTTACCGTCGAGGCCGCGGTGCTTCGAAGCGTGTGGGCGGCAAACCGGATCGTGGTGGGCCTCCTGACAGCAACGAGAACTGGTTCTGGCGCAGATTCCGGATGCTGTTGGTGATCTTGGAGGTCAGTCGGCGGTCATAGCGTGGAAGCGGCATCGCCGCCAACTCCGGACGCCCACACCGTCATCGGCCGGTGGTTCTACGTTGCGGTCCACCTCGCCGCAGCCGCCGCAGCGCTCCTCGGGTATCGGGCCGGTCGTCACGCAGCGGCGCAAGCGGTGCCACGGCCGATCCTCGCCGGTGCCCTACAGCACTGCCGCGCTCCCATTCATGCCTCGACCCCAGCGGCATAATCTTCTGAGTTCCAGTCCACTCCGCGATCAAGAAAGGTCCACAATGGGTCCTTTTGATCCCTCTCCGATCGAGCGCCAGCCTGTGGCCGACTGTCCTGAACCTCGCCGACACACAGCTCATCAAACACAACCATGCGGGATGCGATACGCCACCGACCATGAGCATCCGGCGTGAATTTATCCAGGTACCTACATTTCACGGTCGTCGATTGCTGCGCGCCAGAGTCTTCTTGTATACGGCGCCTTAGATAGCACACGCAGTAGGACTCAACCAAGGCGACATCCGGATCTGGCAAGTCAACGATGACGTTGGTGATGACATGGACCGAAGAGTCCAACGTTGCGTGGCGAATTTTCATGTCCTCAATCAGCCCGTCGACCCCGCCTTGGTACGCACCATGGTGATCGAAGGCATTGTCGTGGTAGCACGCACGCACCGAGTCCCAGTCACACCGATCGACCGCCCTCGCATACCGGTACAGGCAATCAGTAACGGCCATGGTCACATCGACCCGTGATCGGTCGACCTGGTCTTCCTGCGGCATTGGTCACCCACTTCCTCAAATCTGTCGATGCTGTACTGCATCAGGCAGCTGTGTTCGGCGCTCGGACGTTCGTGTCAATGTGCACGCGGCCTGACCCCTCATTGCTCTCGCCTGACCCTGTGCTGCGCCCGCTTACGACTCGGCCGGGATTACCCGAACCGGGGTGCCCTGCAGCCATGACACGACGTCTTCCACCACGTGCGAGAAGAACCGCTCGTACATCGGCACCGAGACATAGCCGATATGTGGCGTCAGAACAGTGTTCGGCGCGTCGCGCAGCGGGTGGTCTGCTGGCAACGGCTCGACGGAGAACACGTCCAGCGCCGCGCCGGCGATGACGGCGTCCGACAGGGCCTCGGCCAGGGCATACTCGTCCACGATCGGCCCGCGCGAGGTGTTGACCAGGTAGCCGTGCGGGCCGAGCAGTTCCAGCTCCGGTCGACCGATCAGGTTCCTCGTACGTTCACTCAGCGGGAGGTGGACGGTAGCTACATCGGCGCGCTCGAACAACTCGCGCTTGCCGACGAGTTTCGCGCCTACCGACTCCGCCCGCTCGTTGGTGAGATTCTGGCTCCAGGCGACGACGTTCATGTCGAAGGCCAGTGCGTAGCGGGCGATCCTCGAGCCGATATTTCCCAGCCCGATGATGCCGAGGGTCGATCCTGCCAGTTCAGGACCGATCGTGGTCTGCCACCGCCCTGCCCGCAGCGCGGCATCCTCCGCCGGCACTCTGCGGGTGACTGCCATGATGAGGGCCCAGGTCAGCTCGGCCGTGGTGTGCGGCATGCCGCCAGTTCCGCAGACCACGATCCCGCGGGCATGTGCGGCCGCGACGTCGATCGCCGCGTTGAACGGACCGGTGGTGACCAGGAGTGCCAGATTGGGCAGGCTGTCGAGGATCGCCGACGGGAACGCCGTCCGCTCGCGCATCGCCACGACCACTTCGAACGGCTCCAGCCGGCGCACCAGGTCAGCCGGGTCGGCGATATGGTCGTGGAAGAATGTGACGTCGGCCCGGCCGTCGAGGGGCGTCCAATCGGCACTCGACCGGGCGACGCGCTGATAATCGTCAAGGACGGCGATCCGAACCGGCATGGCGCGGGCTCCCTCGATAAGCTGGTTACGGGGTCAGGGACATCCTGCGACGAAGGTCGGCGCGAAGTTCCGCCTTGGCGGCCTTGCCGCCCGAGCCGCGATGCAGTCCGGCCATAGGCGATCATCATCTGGGACGGATGATGATCCGTGGGGCGGAGGATGTCCGCCCCACGGATGACTCATCGGTCTAGCAGGGCGGCTGGTAGGTCGCCCACGGCCCCTTCGGCCTGTTGTCCGCGCCGAACTCGATCAGCGACAGGCCGCAGAGGCCATCCGCACCGAGGTGCTTGGTGGCGGAGTAGGACAGAGTGAAGCTTGCCTGGCCGAACGAGGCCGGATATCTCGAGATGCTTTGGATCGCTTCGTTCAGCTTCTTCGAGTCGTCCGCGCCGCCGGCCTTCTCGATCGCGAGCTTGACGATGTGCACGGTGTCCCAGGCTTGGGCGTCATAGGCCGTGACCTCGTAGTCCGCGCCGTTCTTGTTCTTCAGGAGCTTGGTCAGTTCCTGGGTACGAGGGTTCTGGTTATTGATGGAACCCATGAACACCAAACCGTTGAGGGCACCCGCGTTGGCCAGCTTCCAGGACTCCGGCTGGTTCCCGATCGACGCAAGCGAGAACCGCGGCTTCGCGGCCAACTGGCTGGCGAGCGTGTTCTGCGCGAGCACCTCGAACGGGCCACCGAGGCTGGTCACCATCACCGCGTCGACGTTCGCGTCCTTGAGTCGGGCCACCTGCGCGGACAGGTCGGCCGCCGCAGTGGCGCCCTTCTCTGTCGCCGTGACCTGCACACAGGGCATCGCGCCGAACAGCGACTTGTTCACCGCCGCGATGGTCGACGAGTCATCGGTCAGCACGCCGATCTTCTTGATGTTGGCCTTCTGGAACGCTCCGCAGTACACCTCGGCCCAGTCGCCGGTCGAGTTGGCGAGCATGTAGATGAACTCGTTGTTCGGCGCGTCGACCAGCGACTGGGTAACGCTGGTGGGGGCGATGGCCGGGATGCCGAGCTGGGTGAGGGTCGGCTTGGCCTGCGCCGATGCCGCGCCACCAGTCTGCATCAGCACCAGCTTGGCGCCCTGGCTGACCAGCTTCTGCACCACGGCCGGCGACTTGGTCGGGTCGCTCTCGTCGTTGCCCACCACAAGCTGGAGCGGACGGCCCAGCACGCCGCCCTTGTCGTTGATGTCCTGAACGGCCAGCCGGATCGTCTTGCCGGAGATGTTGCTGTATGAAGCGCCCGGACCGGTGCTGTCCTGGTCCAGGCCGATGATGATCGGATCGCCGGTCGCCGTGCCGGTGCTCGGTGTGTCGGAGCCACTCTTACTACAGCCCGCGAACGCCACCAACGCGGCGATCAGCGCCCCGGCAAGCGCCGCCGATCTCCTGGATATGGCCACGTATACCCCTGCCTTACTGGGACAAACCGAAAATGGGCTCAACTGTTACGTCGCTACCACCACGTCGTTCCTGCATGCGGGGTCTGACGAGGGGTTCCCGGGAACCTAGCAAGCGCTTGGTCGACTCAATATCTCTTCGGGCGCCGTCCCGTGTCAAGGGTCCACAATGGCGAGCGGGTTACAGAACGATCAAGCCGGTCATCGTTGCACCCTGCGGGTGCCGAGTAGTCCCGTCGGCGGGTTGAACTGCTGGTTCGTGGGAGTGAGCCTTGGCGGGGTTCGATCGCCGTTGGTCGACTGTGGCGTTGACCCGCGCCCACCTGATCTTCCGGCAGCTCCTCGCGTAGCTGGCCTCCCCGGCCCGCAGCCGCCCGCGCATCGCCGATGCGGCAGGTGACCACCAGCGGTCGCCCCGCCGAGGCGCGGACTTTATGCGCAGGGCTGCCGTGGCGCGGTGCTGGCGGCGGGACACTCCCCCACTGGGCGGTCACCTCCGCCGTCAGCTTTTGGGGCAGTCCTCGGCCTAACAACGTCAGCGACTGCCAACGGCCATGGTGATGTTGCCATGGCCAGGGACACCCTGAAGGGCTTTCTACGCTGGGCTTCGACCCGACCCGTTTCCAGACCGAGCCGCCAGCCTGCTACCGGGCCTCCTGGCAGCTACCCGGACCGGACTCACACCGGCAGGCGACGACGAGCTTACGACTCAAGGTCCACTACACGAGTTCACCTCCGAGTCTGCTTGGCGCACGAAGGGCCGAGGCTAGCCTCGAGGGACGATGAGGGGATTTGTGACCTAGAAAAAGGCAGAAAAGGTACGAAATGGATGTCAGTTCACTTACCGGGCAGGTAGCCGTCGTCACTGGCACCACCAGCGGAGTGGGGCGAGCGACGGCGAGGCGGCTCGCTGCGGCGGGTGCTGCCGTTATTGGGGTCGCGCGCCGGGATGAACGTGAGGTCGGCACGATCACCCCTGAGCCCGTCAGCGGCAGCTATCGGCACGTTGTCGGCGACGCGGGCAGGGCAGAGACCGCGACCGCCGTCGTCGACCTCGCGATAGCCGAGTTCGGGCGGGTGGACATTCTGGTCAACAACGCCGGCATGGGGCACTACGCAGACCTCGTCGAGTCGGATGTCGACCTCTTCGACCAGATGATGGCCACAAACGTGCGAAGCACGTTTGTTTTCACGCGAGCCGTCGTGGATACGATGATCGCGCAGCGGAGCGGTCTCATCCTTACGATTTCTTCCCAGGCCGGCCTGGACGGATACGGCGGAGAAGCCATCTATTGCGCTACAAAGCACGCGCAGGTCGGGTTCTCGCGAGCTCTCCGCAAGGAACTGCAACCATTTGGGATCAAGGTTGGTGTCATCTGCCCCGCCGGCATTGAGACCGATTTCGCCGTTGGGCAAGGACGCACACCAGAGGGTATCGCCACCGCCGGATATCTCTCCCCTGACGACGTGGCGGACGTCGTCCTGTTCGCCACATCGCAAAGCCGCATTGCGACGATGGTCGATATTGGCCTTATCTCGGTCAACGAGTCCTGACAGAGACGATGTCCCTCCGAGATCTGACCCAAGCCCTGACTGACTTCGGGTCGCCGGGTCGCCGGGCCGGCGTGGCCGTTCAGCCGCTGACGACGCTCATCGGGTGACGGCACGGAAATGGGCCGTCATCCGTGCGGCGTCCGGCGTGTGCCCGGTCAGCAGGCGGAACCCGGCAGCGGCCTGGTGAACGAGCATGCCGCTGCCATTCGCCGTTCGGCAGCCCAGCGTTCGAGACGGCCCAGCAGGGCCGTCTCGAACGGCCGGTAGATCACGTCGACCACCCACAGCCGCCGCGTCAGCAGGTCGAACGGCAGCGGCGTCCCGGGGTGTCCCTGCATACCGATGGGGTGGCGTTGACGAGGCCGTCGACCGGGGCACCCGTCATCACACCACCGCCGAAGCGGGGCGCCTGGGGAGTGTCGAACCGGCCGAACGGTGATGCCGGGTCAGTGCGCGCGGCGCCGGCCGTAGAAGCCGGCAACCGCCCACACGCCGAGCGCGGCGAGCACCACCTGGGTGAGCAGTTCCAGCCAGTCGATGCCGGGCGTGTTCGCGTAGCCCAGGGCGCCCGCGATCGCGGTGCCGATGAACGCCGCGATGATGCCGATGACGATGGTGAGCCAGATCGGTATGTGCTGCCTGCCGGGTACGACCAGGCGCCCCAGCACGCCGATGATCAGGCCGACGACCAGCGCGGAGATGATGCCACCGATGGCCATGTCACGCCTCCAGATCTCCGGGAATGCCGTTGTCCGTCTGGATTCCCGAACCGGATCGACGGCAAACCACTACCCCACGCCGTGGCACAGGTCACCCGGTGGCGACCGGTCGCCAAACAAGGGTTATGGGTCGCGAACCGGCAGGCGGCTCAGTGGCGGGCAGCAGCCCGATCCGGCCGTGATAGACGGCCGAGCTGGTCAGTGTCCGAGCCAACGAGCAGCCCGGCGGGGCAGGTGACCAAGACGCCGACGATCACCATGCCCGGTCGAGGACGTAGCCGAGACTTGCGGGCTCGCGGCCGGTGACCGCGCCGCCGGATGACGATCCGACGATGGGCTCGACTGCCGTTCAATGCTCACGTCACACCACCTCGCACCGGCCGCCACGGCCAGCCACTGCGGCCGGACAGCGTCAGCAGCCGCTTCAACCAACTCGCCACCACCGCCGAAGCCCGCCCGATCGGCACGCACCAGATCCGGCACCTCCTCGCCTCCCACCTCCTGGACCTCCGATACGGCATCCCGAAGTCGCCGAACGCCTCGGCCACGACCCCGCAACACTGCTGCACTACTACTCCCGCGTCAACGCCGCCCGCCGCCGCCAAGCCGCCCACGACCTCGCCGACCTCATCACACGAACAGCAGCCGTCACACACCTCGACACCGCAGACCGACCGCCGAAACCAGCCTGAGGATCGACCGGCAGGACCCTCGTCTATGCCTGCAGGTCCATCGTGGACGGAGCATCATGAATGGGAGTGGTGGGCGTCGACGTGGGGTGCCGCGTCAGAAAAGTGAGCGCTGATACCGGCCTGGGCTTTGTCCGACAAGGGCGGTGAAGGCGTCGATGAATGCGCTGGGGTTCGCCCAGCCGCACGCGGCGGCGACGCCGGTAACGGGAGTACCCTCCGTGAGCATGATCAAGGCCCGATGGATGCGCAGCTGCGTGCGCCACTGCCGGAAGCCCATCCCGGTCTCCCGATAAAACAGCCGGCTCAGGGTGCGTTCACTCGCGCCCACTTCGCGACCGAGTTGATCGAGGGTAACCGGATTGGACAGATCGCGTTCGACGAGCGCCGCAATCGCCACCAGGCGGTCGTCACGAGGTTCGGGCAGGTGCAGGGGTTGCTCGGGGGCCGACACGACGTCATCGATGATGACCCAGCGGAGCCTTGTCAGCGAGCTGGCGGATCTGGCCTCGTCTCTTGTCAACGCAAGCGTCGCCTCCCGCGCCAGAGGAGTCATGACCAGAACGGCAGGAGAGTCTGGCAGCAGAGCCGCCATCGCCATAGACAGAAACACGATGTGCATGTCCGTCGAGCCGTGGGCGCGGTGCTGATGCTCGAATCCGGCAGGAATCCACACAACGCGGTTCGGCGGGGCGATCCACGCACCGGCCTCGGTCACGAGCGAGAGCAGACCGGTCGCCGGGTAGACCAGGTGCCCCAACTGGTGAGTGTGTACCGGTGTGCGCTGGTCGTGCTCGAGCGGGAATATCGACTCCAGGCCCGGTGAAAGATGGCGGAATTCAGGCATAGGCAGTCACTATAACGGTTGTCCTCATCGTCGATTCGGGATGGACTCGTAGCGACACCCAGACCCCGCGTTCGGGCACCAGCTCAAGAGGAGTTCCATGGCAACCGCTACCGGCCCCATCCCACGAATCGACTACCCGGCCCCCAGCGAAGAGCCGTTGCGCCCGGAAGAGATCGAGGCGGCGGCCGGCCAGTCGCGCAGTCGCCTCGGCTACTTGGTCCTTGGCGTCGGACTCTTGCTGATCGGGCTCAATCTCCGTATCGGCGTCACCGCCGTGAGCCCCGTGCTCGCCGATATCCAATCCGGCCTTGGCCTTTCCGAGGCGGTCGCCAGCCTGCTGACGACGATCCCGGTCTTCGCGTTCGGTGCCTTCGCGTTCCTAACGCCCGGGCTGAGTCGACGCATCGGCATCCACCGACTGCTCGGTGCGGCGATGGCCACGCTCATCGTGGGCATCGTGCTCCGGGTCATTCCCGGTCTGAGCGCCTTGTTCGGCGGCACTCTGGTCATCGGAGCAGCCATCGCGATCGCCAACGTCCTGCTACCAGCGGCCATCAAACGCGACCTCGCCCACCGGACTGGCCTCATGATGGGCCTGTACGCCACTGTCATGTCCCTCGGCGCGGCCCTGGCATCGGGGTTCACCGTGCCGCTGCTCGCTGTCACCGGCGGGCAGTGGCGGCCCGCCCTCGCGCTCTGGGCCATCCCCGCGGCGATCGCACTCGCGGTATGGATCCCACAGATGCTGCGCTCGCCCGGTCGCGCACGACGCCCACACTCGGTCGCCGACGCCACCTCCGAATCCGGGGAACCCCCGTTCCGCGTTATCCTCACCGATCCCATCGCGATCGGCGTGACCGCGCTGATGGGCATCCAGTCGATGATCTTCTACGCAACGATCACGTGGCTTCCCACCCTCCTGCAGGACGCCGGCATCGACCCCGGCACCGCAGGATGGATGCTGTCCTTCTCGGCCATCGCGGGCGTCGTCGCGGCACTGTTCGCGCCCGCCCTGACCAGGCAGTGGCGACCGACCTGGCTGCCCATCGCAATAGCCACGGTGCTCACCGGAGCAGGCCTTCTCGGAGTCGCCATCGCCCCCACGCAAGCCACCTTGCTCTGGATGATCCTCATCGGGCTCGGACAGAGCGCCTCCATCGCCCTCTCGCTCAGCTACATCGTCTGGCGCTCACCGGACGCCCATCACGCCGGCCACCTCTCCACAATGGCTCAAGGATTCGGCTACCTGTTCGCCGCCTTCGGCCCCCTCGGGCTCGGGGCCCTCCACAGCGCAACAAATGGCTGGACCATCCCGATCATCGCGCTCGGAGTGCTCCTCATCGCGCAACTGCTCGCCGGAGCGGTTGCCTCTCGACCACGGCACATCCGAGCCAAACTCCGCCACTGAACAACCCACTATCCTCAGGCAAGGCGGACACCGCATCATCGGCGTCCGCCTTGCCCTGATTCTCTGCTTGCCGACCGGCCATCTCATTTGCGCGACCGCGATCACGACAGAGATGGCAGGCGCGACCCGCCCGCTGAGGTCCCCTTGGACATCGCGCGCCACCACGTCGAGCGCGTGCAGCGGCAGAATCTCCGTCCATCACCGGCGAACCCGTCGTCAGCCACCAACCCGCAGCGCAGGGTCGGCACCGCCGGACAGTGCTCGTCATCGCCGTTCGGGCTGGTCGACATCGCCGTCAACGCCATCAGCGACTACAACCTGCAGGCCCGCACGGAACCCTGAGGCGGATCTCCTGCTGGAGTACTAGGCGGCATCCCGCTGGTCCAGCCACTTGAGTATCGCCTGGTTCGTTTCTTCCGGCTTTTCCTGCTGGATCCAATGACCGCAATCCAGACGGACTACTTCCACATTCGGCACGAACTCTGTCAGGTTTTCAGACCTCGAGACCGCATCACGGTCGCCGTAGATCATGAGGGTGGGCTGTTGGATGATCGGGTCCAGGTCTGCCAACAAGCGCCAGTTGCGGTCCAAGTTTCTGTACCAATTTACACTTCCCGTGAACCCCGTTGCTTCGAAAGCGGAGACGAAAACAGCCAGTTCACTGTCGCTCATGACCGGCTCACCGAGGGGTGTTTCCGCTCTGGCGAGATTGATCAACGCCATACCCGGCTGAGGCTCTGCGGGGGGCTCGTTCTTCCGGTACATGTTGCGAAGGAACTGGAACGTATTCTCTTCGAATACGGCATCTGCGACGCCCGGCTGTCGATTGAAGTGGACGAAATAGAAATCGCTGCCAAGTGCATCTTCCATGGACTCGATCCAGGGCTTTTCTCCGCGCTCGGGGTAAGGCAGGCTCAGATTAATCACCTTGTTTACACGGCTTTGATACAACAAGGTCAATCCCCAAACAACAAATGCGCCCCAATCATGACCGATAAAGGTGGCATCTTCGTATCCGTAGTGATCGAGGAGTGCGACAAGATCCGCCGACAAGTGCTCGATGTCATAGTCGGTTACTTCAGTCGGACGGGATGAGTTGCCGTATCCGCGCTGGTTCGGAACGATGACGTGGTAGCCCGCTGCGGCGAGGGCGGGCATCTGATGGCGCCAAGAAAAGGCGTGCTCCGGCCAGCCGTGACAGAGCACGATGGGCCTTCCTGCATTCTGCCGGCCCGCTTCGAAGACTTCGAGTTCCACGCCGTTGACTGAAATGAGGGTGGGTTCGGGAAAATCGGTTGGATCGACGGTGTGCGCCGGTGAGGTCATGTCGCCATCCTGCCGACCGAAACCGGTCATCCCATGACCGGTTCTCTGTGGAAATGTTGTCCGGGTGCGAGCCGACCGGCTGATGGCCATCCTCCTCCTGCTCCAACAACGCGAGCACGTGACAGCGGCAGAGGTCGCCCGGGAGCTGGAGGTCTCCGAGCGCACCGCCCGCCGCGACCTCGACGCCCTGGCCATGGCCGGAGTACCCCTGTACTCCATGCAGGGCCGAGGCGGCGGCTGGCGCCTCCTGGGCGGCGCCCGCACCGACCTGTCCGGGCTGACCGCGAGGGAGGCCCGCGCCCTGTTCCTGGTCGTCGGCCCGGCCTCGGCTGCGACGCCGGCCGTAAAAGCAGCGCTGCGCAAGCTCGTCCAAGCCCTGCCGGAGCCCTTCCGGGTGCAGGCCGCAGCAGCAGCGTCATCGCTGGTCATGGACCCGCAACGATGGGGGTCGGGCCGGGTCGAGCACCAGCCACCTCGCTACCTCGACGAACTCCAGGACGCGGTGATCCGCGGCGTCCAGGTGCGGCTTGGCTACGTCGACCGCGACGGCGCCGAAACCGAGAGAACCGTCCACCCGCTGGGCATCGTCGCCAAAGGTCCGTCGTGGTACCTCGTCTGCAACACCGAGGCCGGCCGGCGGACCTTCCGGATCGACCGCGTGTCGTCCGCCGACCCGACCGGTGATCCCGTACACCGACCCGAGGACTTCGACCTTGCCGAGAGCTGGCGCGAGATCGCCGACGAGGTCGAACGCAGGCGAACGCCCCTCGAGATCCAGGCGGTATGCGGGCCCCACGGGATGAGCCGGCTCCGGATGATGCTCGGCGATCGGCTCGAAATAGGAGGCGCCACGACCGACGGCCGCATCGAGGTCGTGATCCGCGGCTACAACGAGTACGCGCTCGCCGGCGAGCTTGCCGGGCTCATCGAATGGCTCGAGGTGACCGGCCCCCCGGGTGTCCGAGACCACCTGGCCTCGATCGGCAACGCGCTCGTCCAGCGATACGGCTGAGACCGGCATGGCGCGTCATCGCTCCTGCGATGTCTACGGTTACGCGCAGCGCAGGCACGCCAACGCGACCTGCAGCCGTCGCCCTTCCCGGACCGCGCACCAGCGGAGATCTTCACGCTTCTTGAACCGGACGAGACGGAGTTTCGAGAACAGTCCTGGTTCATGACGTGGGTTTGTCCGTTCCGGCAGACACCCGGTCACGACGTCGGCGGGTCCGCCGGCCTGGCTCGCTGCGGCTGGATCGTCTCGTGCCGGGCCAGCATCGCCACGCACTCGGCGATCTTCCGGGTGCGCGTCTCGGCCCGCTTGACGGCATTGACCCGGCCGATGAGGGCGAAGCGGTTGGTCTTGGTGAGCACGTCGAACATCGCCTGCGCCGCCGGGTCGGCGGCGATCGCGGCTCGCAGGTCAGCCGGCACCTCCGCTTCCGACGGCGGCGCATAGGCGGCCGCCCACCGCCCGTCGGCCTTCGCGGCGTCCACCGCGGCGCGGCCAGCGGGCAGCATCAGGCCGGCCGCCTCCAACCGGGCCACGTTGGCGACGTTGCGTTGGGACCAGATGCTGCTGGACCGGCGCGGGGTGAACCGCCTCCAGGAACTCCCCTCGTCACGCTTGCGGGCCTGCCCGTCGATCCAGCCGAAGCACAGTGCCTCGTCGACCGCCTGCTGCCAGGTCAGCGTGGTGACGGAGCCGCCCTTCCTGGTCAGGGCGAGCCACACGCCAGGAGAGGCGGTGTGGTTGTCCAGCAGCCACGCGCGCAGCACCGCGCCGTCAGCCACGATCAACTCGTCCAGTTCGGTTCCGGCCACCACCGCAGGCTACCGGCCCGTCGCCGCAGGTCAGCGGCCCGGCCGGTGCGAGGGCATCACCTTCTTTCGGTGCCATCGAGGTCGACGTCGACGCCGAACTCGCCCGGCTCGATTCACCGGCTACCGACCGCTGGGGTGTGCGACGCCCTGTTCTGATGGCGCTGGCCTCGAGCATATTATTCAGCCCAACCTGAATACAGGAATTTCTGTATCGTTAGGGTTGTGGAGACGTTACTGCATTCGGACGCGCTGGCTCGGTTCGGGCACGCGCTGTCGGATCCGACCCGTACCCAGATCCTGTTGAACCTACGCACCGGGCCCGCGTATCCGTCGGAGATGGCGGAGCGGATCGGGGTGTCGCGGCAGATTCTGTCCAATCACCTTGCCTGCCTGCGCGGTTGCGGTCTGGTGGTGGCGGTGCCGGAGGGGCGACGCAGTCGTTACGAGCTCGCCGACGCGCGTATCGCGGCCGCGCTCGGGGATCTGCTGGGGCTGGTGCTGGCCGTGGATCCGGCCTGCTGCCCGGACGCGCAGACCCAGGATTGCTGCTGACGGCACCCGCTGACGCCACGACGATGACACGAAAGCGAGAGCGGCGATGAGCGACGCGTGCTGCGGCACCGACGATCCCCGCGACGACCACGACGCTGCCGGTGAGCAGCCGAAGCGGTTGTGGCAGGTGCGAGAACTGCAACTGGCCGCTGCCGCGGGCATTCTGCTGCTGGCCGGGTTCGTCGTCGGCTGGTCGGGCTCGGAGATGACCGCGACCGTGCTGCACCTGGCCGCGGCAGGGCTCGGCGGCGTGACGTTCGTCCCTGGGGCGGTGCGGGCGTTGTGGCGGCGGCGGATCGGCGTGGGCACACTCATGACGATCGCGCTGATCGGGGCGCTGGCCTTGGGCCAGTTCGCCGAGGCGGCGATGCTGGCGTTCCTGTTCTCCATCAGCGAGGCTCTCGAGGACTACTCGCTCACGCGCACCCGGCAGGGATTGCGGGCGCTGCTGGCCCTGGTTCCCGACCGGGTCCGGGTGCTACGCGGCACGGGCGAGACAATCATCGAACCAGCCGAGCTGCGGGTCGGGGACCGGATGCTGGTGCGGGCCGGGGACCGGATCGCCAGCGACGGCATCGTGCGTGAAGGCCGCTCGAGCCTGGACACCGCCGCGGTGACCGGGGAGTCCGTGCCCGTGGAGGTCGGACGCGGTGACATGGTGTTTGCCGGATCGATCAACGCCCACGGCGTGCTGGTGATCGAGGCGACCGCCACCGTCGCGGACAACTCCCTGGCCAAGGTCGTGCGCGTGGTCGAGGACGCCCAGCAACGCAAAGGCTCCAGGCAGCGGCTGGCAGACAGGCTGGCCCGCCCGCTGGTGCCCGCGGTCATGGTGCTCGCCGCCGGCATCGCCGTCCTCGGCGCGATCTTCGGCGACCCAAGCGTGTGGATCGAGCGTGCCCTGGTGGTGCTGGTCGCGGCCACCCCGTGCGCGCTGGCCATCTCGGTGCCGGTCACCGTCATCGCCGCCGTCGGTGCCGCCACCCGGCTGGGGGTACTGGTCAAGGGCGGTGCCGCGCTCGAGACGCTCGGTGCGGTGCGCACGGTCGCTCTCGACAAGACCGGCACTCTCACCCGCAACCAGCCCGCGGTCGTCGAGATCGTCCACGCCGCCGGTCACACCGCAGACCAGGTCCAGGCCGTCGCGGCCGCGCTCGAGGCCCGCAGCGAACATCCGCTCGCCGCGGCGATCCTGGCCGCCGTGCCCGCTCCGGAAGAGGCGGCACAGGACGTCACCACCATCCCCGGCGCGGGGATCGAAGGCATCGTCGGCGGGCGGGCAGCCCGGCTCGGCAAACCCGGCTGGGTCGCTCCCGGCGCGCTCACCAGCGATGTCGACCGGCTCCAGGACGCCGGTGTCACCGTCGCCGTCGTCGAGCACGACCACACTGTGATCGGGGTGATCGGCATCCGCGACGAGCTGCGGCCCGAGGCCGCCGACACCGTGGCCGCGCTGCGGGCGGCGGGGGTGCGGGTGGCGATGCTGACCGGCGACAACACCCGCACCGCCACCGCTTTGGCCGCGCAGGCCGGTATCGAGGATGTGCACGCCGAACTGCTGCCCACCGACAAGGCCGACCACATCGCCCGGCTGCGTCGTGAGCACACCGGCGCGGTCGCGATGGTCGGCGACGGCGTCAACGACGCCCCCGCCCTCGCGACCGCCGACATCGGAATCGCCATGGGCGCCATGGGAACCGACGTCGCCATCGACACCGCCGACATCGCGCTCATGGGTCACGATCTGCGGCATCTACCCCAGGCCGTGCTCCACGCCCGGCGCGCCCGCACCATCATGCTGCAGAACATGGGCCTATCCGCCGCCATCGTGCTGTCACTGGTGCCCCTGGCCGCTACCGGCATCCTCGGACTGGCCACCGTCGTGTTCATCCACGAACTCGCCGAAGTGTTCGTCATCGCCAACGGTGTGCGTGCTGCACGCCTGCAACCCCTCCGCGGCGCACCCGCACCTCAATCCGTCAGCACCACCCCGGCCGCAGCGCCACCCGCCGCTACCGCTACGAACTGCAGCTGTACCACGACACCGGCTACCAGGAGATCCGTTGCCCGCAGGGCGTGACGCCGCCGGTGCCTTCGGCCTCGCCGGTCCTGACGCTGCCGCCGGACGCCGATGACCGTCTCACCGCGGCGCTGCGCGGCGCCACGCCGGACACGCTCGCCAATGTGGTGCGGGCCGCGTTCCCGCAGGACGGTATCCGCGTCGACACCCGAACACCCGCCTGTACACCAACCCGCCCCGGTAGACGCCGCCGGCCACGCGTCAGGTCCGCGGATGGGACGCCATGTAGGCGCGCCAGCCGCCGTATGCGGTGATGTCGGGGGCGTCCTCGACGGCCACGGCCTCACACAGGAAGCCGGTGACGGTCGAGCCGTCCTCGAGCCGCACCTGGCCCAGCACCATGGGGGTGGGCAGCGCGGCCAGGAACGGGCCGACCGCGGCCTGCGGCAGTTCCCACAGCTCGCCTTCGATGGCGCCGCCGCCGTCGGTGACGCGGACCAGTCCCGGTTTCGGTGGTGCGGTGGCCAGGGCGTGCAGCCGGTACTGCGGTGCGGTGCGGACCGGGCGGAGCAGGCGGCCACCCGCCCCGGTGAGCTGATGGTTGAGCGGCTGTCCGCTCAGGTGCGCGCCGACCACCATCACCGGCAGTCCTCGGCCGCCCCTGCCCGCCGGGGCTTCGCCGGTCAGCAGTGCGGCGATGTCGCCGGCGACCGCGTCGGCGAAGCCGCGCGCGACGACCTGGACGCCGAAGTTGGTGCCGCCGGCCTCGCCGGCCGGCACGGCGACGGCGCTGAGGCCGAAGAGGTTGCAGAAGTTGGTGTAGGTGCCGAGAGCGGCGTTGACACCGATCGGGTCGGCGTCGACCTCGGCGATCGTCGGGTGGATCGGGGCGGTCGGCAGCAGCAGCGCGTCCGCGTCGCCCCAGGCGGTCATGGCCTCGCGGCGCAGGTGCGCCAGCCGTTCGGTGTCGGCGACGAGCACGTGTGCGGGGATGTCGCGGGCGGCGCCGATGATCGCCCGGACGGTCGGGTCGACCTCGTCGGGGTGCCCGTCGATGAAGGCGCCGACGGCGGCGTACCGTTCGGCGACGAACCCGCCGTTGTAGAGCAGTTTCGCCGCGGCGAGGAACGGTGCCAGCCGGATCGGGCGCAGCCGGGCGCCGCGGGTCTGCAGGGTCGTCGCGGCCCGCTCGAACGCGTCGAGCCACGCCGGTGCCATGCCGGTCAGCTCGCCGCGGTCCGGCACCGCGACGATCGGGTGCGGCGGCGCGGCCAGCGGTGCGTCCGCCGGGAACACCGGATCGCTCATGATGGCCATGGCCTCGGTGCCTTCGGTGACGGTGCGGGCGAAGACGGTGACGCAGTCGAAGCTGCGGCAGGCCGGCACCACCCCGGCGGTGGGGACGAGCCCCGGTGTCGGCTTGACGCCGACGATGCCCTGGAACGCGGCGGGCACCCGGCCCGAGCCGGCGGTGTCGGTGCCGAGGGCCAGGTCGGCGATGCCGAGCGCGACGGTCACGGCGGAGCCGGAGCTGGACCCGCCGGCGACCCGGGCGGGGTCGCGGGCGTGACGGACCGCGCCGTACGGGCTGCGCGTGCCGACGAGGCCGGTGGCGAACTGGTCCAGGTTGGTCTTGCCGAGGATCAGCGCGCCGGCGTCGACGAGGCGCTGCACGGCCGGGGCGCTGCGTCCGGGCCGGTAGGCGTACGCCGGGCAGGCCGCCGTGGTGGGCAGGCCCGCGACGTCGATGTTGTCCTTGACCGCGAGCAGCCGCCCGGCCAGCGGCAGGTGTTCTCCGGCGGCGAGGCGGGCTTGCACGGCGGCGGCGTCGGCGAGCACGTCACGCTCCGGGCGCAGCGTGATCCACGCTTCGGGTCGTTCGCCGAGGGCGAGCCGGGCGTAGGCGGCACGGACGCGGTCGGTCGGGGTCATGCCAGCACCACCAAAGGGCTGCCCGGTGCCACCTGGGTGCCGGGAGTGACGAGGATGTCGATGACCGTACCGTCGCGTGGTGCGGTGACGACGCTCTCCAGTTTCATCGCCTCGAGGGCCAGCAGCGGCTGCCCGGCGGTCACGCGGTCGCCGGGGCGGACGTCGACCCGCCACACGCTGGCGACGAACGGGGCCTCCACCAGTGCGCCGCCGTCCGGCACGGACACTGTTGCGGCGGCGGGCGGCGCCTGCGGTTCGGGGCGGGGGTCGAACTCGCCGGCCGCGGCCCAGGCTTCGCGTTCGGCGCCGAACGCGGCGGCCTGCTTCGCCCGGAAGGCGGCGATGGAGGCGGCGTTTTCGACCAGGAAGGCTTCGTGTTCGGCGAGGCGGAAGGTGCCGTCGTCGATGCGCAGCCGGTGCCGCCCGGCGGCGACGTCGGCGCGCAGGTCGAGCAGTTCCTCGGCGCCGACCGGGTACCACTGGATGCGGTCGAAGTGGCGCAGCAGCCACGGGTCACCGGTTTCGCGCTGCCAGCGGGACCAGACCTGCACGGTACGGCCGACGAACTGGTAGCCGCCGGGGCCTTCCATGCCGTAGATGCACAGGTAGGCACCGCCGATGCCGACGGCGTTCTCCGGGGTCCAGGTCCGGGCCGGGTTGTACTTGGTCGTGACGAGCCGGTGCCGCGGGTCGAGCGGGGTCGCGACCGGTGCGCCGAGGTAGACGTCGCCGAGGCCGAGGACCAGGTAGCTGGCGTCGTAGACGGTGCGGTAGACGTCGTCGACCGACGCCAGGCCGTTGACCCGGCGGATGAACTCGATGTTCCACGGGCACCACGGGGCGTCGTCGCGGACACCGTTGATGTAGCGGGCGATGGCCTCCCGGGTGGCCGGGTCGTCCCAGGACAGCGGCAGGTACACGGTCCGGCTGGGCACGACCAGGTCGCGGGTGGCGGGCAGGTCGGCCTGCAGCGCGCGGACCAGTCCGAGCAGCTTGCGCACCGGCAGCCGGGCCGGGTCGACGTGGACCTGCAGCGAGCGGATGCCCGGGGTGAGGTCGACGACGCCGCCCAGGCCCTCGGCGCGCAGCCGGTCCATCAGGGCGTGGGCGCGCATCCGCAGGCCGAGGTCGAGGGTCATCGGGCCGTACTCGATGAGCAGGTTGTCGTCGCCGCAGCGCCGGTAGGTGACATCCTCGTCGCGGGCCAGGATGCCGTCGTCAGCCGGCCGCGGCAGCGGTGTGAAGTCGAGGTCGCAGACGGGCACGAACCGCACGGTGTCGCCGGGGGCGAGCTGGCCGAGCTTCCACCGGTCGGCGGTGATGACGGTGGCCGGGCAGACGAACCCGCCGAGGCTGGGCCCGTCCGGGCCGAGCAGGATCGGTACGTCGCCGGTGAAGTCGACGGCGCCGACCGAGTACGGGGTGTCGTGGATGTTCGACGGGTGCAGCCCGGCCTCGCCGCCGTCGGTGCGCGCCCACCGCGGCTTCGGGCCGATCAGCCGGACGCCGGTGCGGGCGGAGTTGAAGTGCACCTGCCACTGCGCGGCGTAGAACGCGTCGATGTCCTCGCGGGTGAAGAACTCGGGGGCCGCGTGCGGCCCTTCGGTCGCTCTGAGCCGCCAGTCACAGCCGATCACCGGTCGCTGCGCCACCGGTACGGCAGCGGCGGCTGCTCCGGTCGGTGCTGCCGTGCGCAGCACGTCGCCCAGGCGTAGGGTTCGGCCGCCGTGCCCGCCGAACTGCCCGAGGGTGAACGTCGCCGCACTGCCCAGGTACGTCGGGACGTCGAGCCCGCCGGCGAAGAGCACGTAGGTGCGCAGGCCTCCGCCGATCGCCCGGCCCACGTCGAGGACCGAGCCGGCGGGCACCCGGACCGGCTCCCAGCGGGGCACCGGGACGCCGTCGACGGTGACGGGCATCGCGGCGCCGGTGATGCAGACGGTGGTGTCGGCGGTGCACCGTAGCGCCGGTCCGTCGACGGTGCACTCCAGGCCGGGTGCGCCTTCGGGGTTGCCGAGCGCCTTGTTGCCGAGCCGGAACGAAAGGTCGTCCATCGGCCCGGACGGTGGCACACCGACCTCCCACAGCCCGGTGCGGCCCGGCCAGTCCTGCACGGCCGTCAGCGTGCCGGCCCGTTCCACGACGATGCGCGGCTCCATGTCGTGCACGCCGGTGAGGGTCGCCGTCGCGTGCCGGGCGGCGAGCACGTCGCCGTGGCCGGTCGCCGCCCGCAACAGGCCGAGGTTGGTTTCGATGCCGTCGACGCGGGTGGCGCGCAGGGCAGTGCTCAGGTTGGCGAACGCCTCGTCGCGGGTCGCTCCGGTCGCGATGACCTTCGCGAGCATCGGGTCGTACGCCGTGCTCACCTCGGTACCGGCCTCGACCCAGCCGTCGACCCGCACGCCGGCCGGGAACTCGACATTGGTGATGAGGCCGGCGCTGGGCCGGTGGTCCTGGGTGGGGTCCTCGGCGTAGACCCGGGCCTCGACGGCGGCGCCGGCCCCGCCCTGGCGGGGGGTGTCCAGGACGGTGTCGTCGCCCTGGGCCAGGCGCAGCATCCACTCGACCAGGTCGACGCCGAGGACCTCCTCGGTGACCGGGTGCTCGACCTGGAGGCGGGCGTTGACCTCGAGGAAGGACGCCTGTTCGCGTTCGGCGTCGTAGACGAACTCGACGGTACCCGCCGACCGGTAGCTCACCGACGCGCACAGGGCCGCCGCCGAGGTGTGCAGCCGTTCACGCACGGCGTCGGACAGTCCGGGCGCGGGCGCCTCCTCGATCACCTTCTGGTTGCGGCGTTGCAGGCTGCAGTCGCGGTCGCCGAGCGCGACGACGCGGCCGTGGCCGTCGCCGAAGACCTGGACCTCGACGTGGCGGGCCCGCCGGACGAAGCGTTCCAGGAAGACGCCGCCGCTGCCGAAACTGGCGACGGCGAGGCGCTCCACCCGGTCGTAGGCGGCGGTGAGCTCGGCTGGTGTGTGGCATGCCTGCATGCCGATGCCGCCACCGCCGCCGGTCGCCTTGACCATCACCGGGTAGCCGATCCGGCCGGCGGCGGCGAGAGCCTCGTCGAGGCCGGACAGCAGACCGGTGCCCTCGATCATCGGTACGCCCGCCGCGTGGGCCAGCTCACGCGCGGTGTGCTTGGCGCCGAACGCGGTGAGCTGGGCGGGTGTCGGCCCGACGAAGGCGAGCCCGGCCGCTTCCACGGCGGCGGCGAAGGCGGCGTCCTCGGAGAGGAATCCGTAACCGGGGTGCACGGCACCGGCGCCGGTGGACAGCGCCGCGTCGAGAACGCGGTCCACCAGCAGGTAGCTCTGCCGGGCCGGGGCCGGCCCAAGCCGTACGGCCTGGTCGGCCAGGCGGACGTGCGGGGCGCCGCGGTCCGGGTCGGAGAAGACCGCGACCGTCTTGAGGCCGAGCCTGGCGGCGGTGCGGATGACGCGGCAGGCGATCTCGCCGCGGTTGGCGACCAGCAGGGTGTCGAACACGCGGCTACTCCCCTGTGACAATCATGCGGACCGGCGTCGGGTCGAAGCCGTTGCACGGGTTGTTGATCTGCGGGCAGTTCGATATCAGGACCAGCACGTCCATCTCGGCTCGCAGCGCGACCCGCAGGCCGGGGGCGGAGATGCCGTCGACGATGCCGAGGCTGCCGTCCGGGTCGACCGGCACGTTCATGTACCAGTTGATGTTGCTGACCAGGTCCCGTTTGCCCAGGCCCCACCGGGCACCTTCGATGAGGAAGTTCTCCACGCAGGCGTGCTGGTGCTTGGTGTGCTGCCCGTAGCGCAGGGTGTTCGACTCGCGGCTGCAGGCGCCGCCGACGGTGTCGTGCCGGCCCACCTCATCGCCGACGACGCGCATCAGCGCCCGGCCTTCGCTGGAGTGCAGCACGCTGCCGGTGGTCAGGAAGATGCCGCCCTGCGCGGCGATCGTGTCCGGCGCCGAATAGCGTTCGCTGGTGTCCTCGGCGTTGTAGAGCAGACAGTCGACGGCCTGGTTGCCGTACAGGTCCACGATGGTCAGGACCTGGCCGCGGCGCACGATCGCCGACCAGGGCGCGCGGGCGGCGACGGTCTCGTCGAGCACGATCCGGCCGGCGACCAGCGCCGGTGTCGCGGTGGCGGTCATGCGATCCCCCGGGCGGTGAGGTAGTCCGCGGTGTTGAGCAGCGCGCGCTCGCCTTCCGGTGTCCGCGACCACAGGGCGTCGGTCGGCGCGGTGGGCAGGCCGGGCCGGGCCTCGATGCGTACGGGTGTGCAGGTGTACGCCTCGCGCGGATCGAGCGGGTGCGGCACGTTGGCCAGCAGCACGATCAGCGGCATCTCCGCGCGCAGCTGCACGATCGCCCCGGCCCCGGCCGACCCGAGCCAGGTGCACGCGCCGTCGTCGCCGACGCGGATCCCCTGGAAGAACGAGATGCACGGCGGCAGGTCCCGGCGGGTCAGGCCGTGTTTGGCGGCGGCCAGGGTGAACAGCTCCCGCCCGGCCGGTGTCGGGCCGTGCGGCGAGCCGTCGCCGTACCGGTCGGTGTTGCTGGTGAGTGTGGAGGTACCGCAGAAGGTGTCCGAGCGGTCCTGGGCGCCTGCCGTCACCGCGGCGAGGACGCGCCCCTGGTCGGAGAGCAGCAGGTGGCCCTCGCCGATGTACGCCTGCCACAGGACTTTGACGGTGTCGGCGACGTTGAGGCGCTCCCACGGCTCGTCGGCGTTGAACAGCAGCACCGACACGCAGGCGTCGCCGTACAGGTCGGTCAGGCGCAGTGTGGTGCCGCGGGCCAGCCGTTTGCCGGCGTAGCCGCCACCCGGGACGGTCTCGGCCCAGCTGAGGCCGTCACCGGCCGGGATGGTGGGCATGCACTCCACCACCGTGCCGCCCTGGGCGCGGGCGTGTTCACGCGCGCCGGCGGTGGTGGCGGTGCTCACGCGGTCTCCCCCGCGGCGACAGGCGCGGTCACGGGCGCGGCGAAGTCCAGCCGCGGGTGCAGGGCCGCGACCCGGGTGCGATGGCGCAGGTAGGCCACGGCTCCGGCGAGCAGGGTGGCGCCGACGAACAGCAGCGAGAAGTAGTGCAGGTACCAGTGGGTGCCGGCCGGGTCGTAGACCTCCTGCCGGGGCCAGCCCAGGTTGAGGATCATGCCGATGCCGTAGAGCACGGCCACGGCGTTGACGACGGTGCCGAACCGGCCGAGGGAGAACAGTTTGCCGCCGCGTTCGGTGGCGGCGACGCCCTCGCTGTGCGGCCAGCCTCGGCGACGCCGGATCAGCAACGGGACCGTGACCAGGGCGTAGGCGATGTAGAGCAGGACGATGCAGACGCTGGTCAGGGCGGTGAACAGGGCGGCCTGGCCGATGTTGACCAGCAGGACCGCGGCCGCGCCGACACCGACGACGATCGCCGGCAGCGCCGGCGTACCGGTGCGCGGGTTGACCTTGCTGAGCGCGCCGGAGAACGGCAGGACACCGTCGCGCGCCATCGAGAAGATCATCCGGCTGCCGGCAGTCTGGATCGCCAGGGTGCAGACCGCGACGGCGATCGCCACGTCGACCAGCAGGATCCGGCCGCCGGTCTGGCCGAGACGGCTCGTCAGCACGTACGGCAGGCCTTCGGTGGCCAGCCGGCCATCGGTCAGGCTCGGCGCGGCCATCAGCGCGACCAGCAGCATGAGGCCGCCGCCGATACCGGAGGCGGCCAGCGCCCGCAGGATCGTCCGCGGCGCGACGTGCCGCGGGTCGCGAGTCTCCTCGCTGAGCTCGCCGGCGCTATCGAAACCGACCACCACGTACGCGGCCATCAACGCCGACACCAGGAACGGGCCGACGTAGGACAGGCCGCTGCCCAGACCGCCGGTGTCGAAGACCACGCCCGGTCCCCGCTCGACGTTGAACAGCAACAGGATCACGACGGCCGCGACACCGATGATCTCGAGGGTCACACCGGTGCTGTTGACGATCGCCATGAGCCGCACGCCGCTGACGTTCACCAACGTGGTCAACGCGATCAGGATGGAGCCGAGGACGACGGCGTTGGTGGCACCGCTGGTGGAGGTGAGCGCGGGATCGCCGCCGACGAGCTGGAAGCCGGACCAGATCTGCGGAAGCACCACCTGCAGGGCGATCGCGGCGGCGGCGACCGTGACGATCTGCGCGACGATCATGACCCAGCCGGCGAACCAGCCGATCGTGGCGTTCGACAACCGCCGCGACCACTGGTAGATGCAGCCGGAGAGCGGGTAGCGGGCGGCGAGCTCGGCGAAGTTGAGCGCCACCATGAACTGGCCGGCGAAGACCAGTGGCCAGGTCCAGAAGAAGGCCGGGCCGCCGAACGAGAACCCGAAGGCGAAGAGCTGGAAGACCGTCGTGAGGATCGACACGAAGGAGAAGCCGGCGGCGAACGACGCGTAACTGCCGATGCTCCGGCGCAGTTTGGGCTCGTAGCCGAAACCACGCAGGTCCACGGCATCAGCTCGGTCGCCCGCCGGCGGTGTCGCCAGGGTGGGGGTAGTGGACAAGACCGCCTCCTCGATGCAGGCGGCGGCGGGTGCTGGCCGACCCGCCGCCGAATACCTGTCGGGTGACAGATTTGCCGGTGTGAGATCGACGGTCGTTTCCCGGCCGTAAACCTTCGATTGCCGGATGTGTCGGCGCGGTTACGTCGCAGCCGGATCGACCGGGGCATCGACCGCGTGCGACGATGCTGGCGTGAGCTCCGCGCCTTCAGTCGGTCGTCCCCGCTCCGGAGCTCGGCGCCTGCCTGTGGGTACGGCGCGGGAAGAGATCCTCGACGCCGCGGCCGAGCTGTTCGCCGAACGGGGATACGCCGCCACGTCGACCCGCATGATCGCCGAGATGGTCGGGGTGCGGCAGGCGTCGCTGTACTACCATTTCAGCACCAAGGAGCAGATCCTCGCCGAACTGCTCGAGTCCACCGTCGGCCCGTCCCTGGCCTACGCCGAGCGACTGGCCCAGGAGGCGCTGAGCCCCGCCGACGCCCTGCAGGCGCTCGTCCGGTACGACGTCGGGGTCCTGCTCGGCGCGCGCTGGAATGTCGGCATCCTCTACGCCCTGCCCGAGATCGCGACCGAACCGTTCACCCGCTTCCGCGCCGACCGCGAGCAGCTCAGGGCCGCCTACCGCCGCCTGGTCGCCGCCGTCGCCGGCGCCTCTTCGCCGGACGCTGACGTGACCGGCGACCTGGTCTTCGGCATGGTGGAGAGCGTCATCGGCATGCGCCGCGACCTGCCGGCACTGCCACCGCCGGACCGGCTCCAACAGACGGTGGCCGCGGCGGCGTTACGCCTCGCCATCGCCCCGTGAGCCGGGCCGGATCGACGCAACGGGCGTGAACCTTCGGCGGGGTTGTGGCCGTCGGTTACGATGCGGGGCTCTGCTGGCGAACAGGAGATCGTCGATGGGCGTTGTCGCCGGGCCACGTGCGCGAATGCCGCTGGTGATTGCGGTGATCGTCGGTCTGATAGGCGTCGTGGTGACGTACGTGGTGCTCCGTCGCGACCCCGGGGAGGCGGGCGCCGGCAAGCGATCCGGCTGTGAACCCATCGAGGTCAGTTCGTCGACCGAGAAGGCCGACCTGATGATCGAGTTGGCCCGCCGGTACAACGCCTCCGACAGGCTGTACGGCGGCAAACGGTGCGCGTCGGTGACCGTGCACCGGCTCACGTCCGGCGCGGCGGCGGAGGCGCTTAGCTCCGGCTGGGATGAACAGCGCGACGGTGGGCCGGCACCGCAGGTGTGGACGCCCACCGCATCGTTGTGGCTCCAGCTGGCCCGCCACCGGGAGACCACCGGCGGCAAGCAGGTGGTGCCGGCGGCCGGCACGCAGATGCCGTCGATCGCGCAGAGCCCGCTGGTCATCTCGATGCCGAAGCCGATGGCCGAGGCGTTCGGCTGGCCGAATCGCGGGTTCGGGTGGAGTGACGTGCTGGCGCTGGCGTCCGATCCGCAGGGGTGGGGCCGGTACGGCCATCCCGAGTGGGGCCGCTTCTCTTTCGGCAAGGACAACCCGCACCGGTCCACGTCCGGCCTGGCCGCGACGGTGGCCACGTACTACGCGGCGACCGGCCTGTCCCGCGAACTGACGGCGGCCGATCTCACCCAGCCCAATGTGATCAACTTCGTTCGCGGGGTCGAGGCCGGCGTCCTGCACTACACCGACGACGCGGTGAAGTTCCTCGCCAACCTGGCCGAAGCCGACGCCAAGGGCGCCGCGATGTCGTACGTGAGCGCCGTCGTGCATCAGGAGCAGCTCACCTACCTCTACAACAAGGGCAACACCACCGGCGACCCGAAGGTGAAAGGCACGGCACCCACGGTGCCGCTCGTGCCGATGGTGCCGCGGGACGGCACGCTGATGCTCGACCACCCGTACGTGGTGCTGCCTTCGGCCAGTGACGCACAACGGGAAGCGGCCGCGGATTTCCTCGCGTTCCTGCAGCAACCAGCCCAGCAGGCCGAGTTCGCGGCGATGGGCTTCCGCGACCACCAGGGCAACGCCGGCACCGAATTGGCGAAGACCCTGCGGATCCCGGCCGGGCAGAAGCTCAGCCTGATCCAGTCACCCGTCGGAGAGGTCCTGGACAAGATCCTCGCCGGCTGGGACGACCTGCGGAAGAAGGCGAGAGTGCTGCTCGTCCTCGACGTCTCGGGCTCGATGAAGGAGAAGGCGGCCGGTGACGTCAGCAAGCTGGAAGCCGCGAAGAACGCGGCAATCGCGAGCCTCGACCTGCTGCATCCCGACGACGAGGTGGCACTGTGGACGTTCTCGGGGCAGCGACCGAACGGTGCGCAGCCCTACACCGAGCGGCTGCCGATGTCGCGCATCCGTGACGCGAAGCAGCAACTCACCGGCATCATCCGGGCGCTGAGCGCCGATGGCGGCACGGCCTTGTACCACACGACCCGGGCCGCCGACCGGTACATGCGGGAACGGCTGGACGCCGACCGCATCAACGCGGTCGTGCTGCTCACCGATGGGTACAACGAGTATTCGGCCGACAACGACCAGGCGAAACTGCTCCGCGACCTGGACGGGTCACGCCTGGAGAACTCGGTTCGCATCTTCGGTATCGCCTTCGGTGAGGAGGCCGACCTGGACACGCTCGAACAGATCGCGAAGGTGTCGCGGGCAGCCGCCTACGACGCGCACGACCCGGCCAGCGTCGACAAGGTGTTCAGCTCGGTGTTGAGTAATTTCTAGCGGGCAACGGCCGGCAACCGCGTCTTCAGCGGTCGAACACGATACCGAGGGCCACCCGCACCGTGTGCACGATCACGGTGACCACGGCTCCCGCAGTCAGCACGGCCGCCGCGCTCGCATCGGCGAGGCCGCCCATCATGCCGCTCAGGGCACCGAGCAGCACGGCCGCTGCCACACTCCACGGATCGGTGAGGTGGCGGCGGATCGACCGCCCCCGCCCCGGTTCGACGGCCTCGTCGACGCGCGGCTCGTGGCCTGCCGTCGTCGTCGAGGCCGGCGATGGCTGCATGACTCGCTGCGGCGAGCCCTGCGCAACGGTCTCCTCCGACTCGGCACCGGCGGGCAGCCTCATCGTGACACCGGTCGGCGTGCGTTCCTCGCACGCGTCGAGCAGGATCAGTGAACCCTCCGCCACCACGAGCTCGGGCTGCTCCAGAACCGTCGGCGGCATCCCGAACGCGCGGTGCAGCAGCGTCGCAACGAGTGGGACGCGGCTCGACCCGCCGACGAGGAAGATGCCGCCGACGTCTGACAGCCCGATGCCCGCGCTGCGCACCGCGGCTCGGGTGACCGCGACCGTCCGCGCGATGACCGGTTCGGCGAGCTGCTCGAACTCGTCCCGGCTCACCGGAACGGTGTCGTCCAGGACCGGCAGGTGCACCAGCGTCTGCGAACGCCGGCTCAACGACTCCTTGGCCAGCCGAACGTCCTCCCACAGCTGCCACCGGGCCCGACGGTCGGCGGCGGTGGCCGGTCGCCGCAACCGGTCCCAGGCGTCCGGGGCCCGCTGCGCGATCAGCCGGCCCAGGTGCTCCACCAACGCGGCGTCCAGGTCCAGGCCGCCCACCTCGGGCAGCCCTTCACTGGCCAGTACCGTCAGCGCTCCGGCGGGACCGCGCCGAACCACACCGGCGTCGAACGTGCCAGCCCCGAAGTCGTACACCACCGCGCACTGACCCTCGCCGACCCGGCCGGCCTGGCCGAGGAAGTAGGCGGCGGCAGCGATCGGCTCCGACACGAGTATCGGGCTCGGCAGGCCGGCACGGACGGCCGCAGCGGTCAACCGGCTCAACCGCGACGCGCCCCAGGTCTCCGGATGCGTGACCACGACACGATCCGGGAGCTGGCCGACGACCTGCCGCGCCTGCGACGCCACACGTCCCAGCACGGCGGCGACCAGGTCGACCACGTCGGTCTCGTGGCCGCCGAGCAGGACGATCCCGTCTGCCATCCTTCGCTTCGGGTTGGGCTCGTACCGATCCGGATGCACCCGCGCCGACCGCACGGCTTCGCCACCGGACAACACGTCGCCGGGGCCTTCCAGGAGTACCGCCGACGGCAGCAGCGGTGACCCATCGAAGAGCAGGGAACGTGCTTCACCGTCGCCGCGACGCACCATGGCCACGGTGTTGAAGGTGCCGAAGTCAATCCCGAGCAGCACGCCGTGAGCCATCGTTGCAGAGTACGCGGCCCCGCATTTCCGTCCCGCCTTGATCGGTGCGTCATGGTGACTCTTCGGCGGTCCCGCGATCCGCGCGCCCTCTCGAAGACGTCGCCCTCATGCTCATCGCGCGCCGCACAACAAGGTTGGCCACGCAGAGAAGCCCTGTACACCAGGAACTTCCCTGCGTGGCCTACCCGACTATTCGCGACTAAGGTCGCTGAACATGCGAGTTGTGGTCAACGCTCTTTCTACTGTCTCGGCTGTGCCGTTGGCGCGTCAGATGGGCTTGGCCTTGGAGAGGTCCCAGCCGCTGGCGGCAGACAGCCAGACCTGCTGGGGGATGGCGAAGCGGCCACCGGCCTGGCCGGACCAGACCCACCCGCACGACCGTCCAGGACGCCGCACGCAACGACAAGGCCATGCTCACCTACGCACGCTCACTGACCGACGCCGGCGCCGAGGTCCGCACCGCACCGGTACTACCCCCACGCATGCTCATCGCGGACCGCGCCACGGCAATCGTGCCGATCGACCCGGCCGACACCAGAGCCGGCGCACTGGTCCTGACCGGCCGCGGCGTCGTCGCCGCACTGATAGCACTCTTCGAACAGGTCTGGACCACAGCCGTACCACTGGGATCCAGCAAATCCCGCGAACGGCAAGGAGTCACACATGAGCAGGGGCCCGTCCCTCGCCACCGCGGATCCCGAACCGTCGGATTGACCGGTCCGCAGGCCCCATCAGGTGGTCCGGCCGCCGGCCGGGGGCGGTGGCTCGACACCCGATCCCCCGGCCGCGCCGTGCGCATGGACGAGATGGTTCAGGCTTCCAGGCGATGACCGATGCGGTCGAGGGTCTCGCTGCCCCAGTACGTGCTGAGCTGCTTCGCCAGGCCGCTAGACGCCCGCACGGTGGTGACGAGGTCGACGAGCAGGTCATCGCTGGCCGCCCACAGGTAACACTGGCCGGTCGGGCCCCACGCGTCCTTCTCCAGCAGGACCCGCTGGTCGTCGGCGCTTCCGGCGAACCGGTACCGCTGGCCGTTGCTGTCCGCGGGCCGCTCCTCCAACCGCGTGCCGAGACCCGCCCAGGCGGCCGGGTCGAAGCTCGCAACCGGCGCCCGGAGCGCCTGGACGCTGGACATCGCCCGGTGGTCCCAGATCCGGGTGTACACCAGATCCGAGAACGAAGCCGTGAGCATCGTCCACTCGTCGGTGGGCTCCAGGTCGTCGAACGAGATCATCACGGGCGGGTCGTCGCTGCCGTCGAGCATGACCGCCCAGTAGCAGACTCCCTGATTTTCGATCATGAACGGCAGTAGCTGACGCTCGGCGACCGGATCCCAGTCGCGTTCCTGGTCGGGCTCGCCGTCGGGCCAGTAGGGCTCCGGCCGGCCCAGCTCGTGGGCCGCGTACACGCGGTCCTCGTTGCTGAACCTGCTCAGCGTCTCCTGTCCGGCGGCGAGTGAGTACCACTCCCGCACCGACGCGGGTAACGGGAAGCCGCGCGCAGTGGCGAACCGGTCGACTGCCGCAACGGCGTCGGGTGAAGTCTCCGCGGTTCGCCCGGCCAGGGCCAGCGAACGCGCGTGATACTGCGGCTGGGACAGCATATGTGCGAATCTCCTGAATGCCTTGTGTATGTTGATGTACTGCGATGTTGAATCGCGCGGTGCATCGTACAGAGACGGTTCAAGGCAGGCCGGGCCCAAACAACGGCGCGGGGCGTTGATCGAGACGCTCCCGGCGTAGGGGCACCGGCCCAGCGCCACCGCCTGGCCGGTGCGGCCGGACACATACGCCAGGAGGGCATGAGCGGTGCGGATCCCTTGACACTTTCCCGCACGGGCCATAGCGTGCCGTCAAACTAACAGGGAACTTAACAGTTTCGCTGGAGGATGCCGTGCACCGTTCCCCACGCAACCTGCTGCTCACCTCCGCCGTGGCCATCGCGACCGCCGCCACCGGCGCCGCCTTGCTGCTGACAGCCTCCCCTGCCAGTGCCGCGGTGAGCCTTTCCGACGTCGTACCCGCACCGGTGTCGGCGCAGCCCGCGGCCGGCGTGACCTACACCCTGCCGTCGGACGCCGCGATCCAGACCGCGGCCGGCGCCACCGACGTCGGCAACTACCTCGCCGGCATCCTCCGCCCGTCGACCGGCTTCGCGCTGCCGGTCTCCGCCACGACCGGCACACCGACGAGCGGCATCGCACTGCTGCTGTCCGGCGCCGACCCGAGCGTGGGCGCCGAGGGCTACCAGCTCGACGTGACCGCCGGCGCCGTCACGCTCCGCGCGCAGACCGCGTCCGGGCTGTTCCACGGGGTGCAGACGCTGCGGCAGCTGCTGCCGGCGACGATCGAGGCACGGACCGTCCAGAGTGGACCGTGGACGGTCACCGGCGGCCGGATCGTCGACTACCCGCGGTACGGGTACCGCGGCGCGATGCTCGACGTGTCGCGGCACTTCTTCGCCCCCGACGTGGTGAAGCGGTACATCGACGAGATCGCGCAGTACAAGATCAATACCTTGCACCTCCACCTCTCCGACGACCAGGGCTGGCGCATCGTCGTCGACGCGTGGCCACGGCTGGCGACCGTCGGCGGCAGCACCCAGGTCGGCGGCGGCGCGGGCGGCTACTACACCAAGGCGCAGTACTCCGACATCGTCGCGTACGCGGCGTCCCGGCAGATCACGATCGTGCCTGAGATCGACATGCCCGGACACACCAACGCGGCGCTCGCCTCCTACGCCGAGCTCAACTGCAACAACACGGCCCCCGCGCTGTACACCGGCACCAACGTCGGGTTCAGCTCGTTCTGCGTGAGCAAGGAGGTCACCTACACCTTCGTGCAGCAGGTGCTCAACGAGCTCGCCGCCATCACCCCTGGGCCGTATCTGCACATCGGCGGCGACGAGGCGTCGAGCACGCCGGCGGCGGACTACCGCACCTTCATCAACCGCATCCAGCCCTACGTCGGCAACGCGGGCAAGACCGTGATGGGCTGGCACCAGATCGGGCAGACCGACCACACCGCGAACCGGGTCGCGCAGTACTGGGGCACCGGCACCTCCGACGCGGACCTCAGCGCAGCGGTGAGCAAGGGCGACAAGGTCCTGCTGTCGCCGGCGAACAAGACGTACATCGACATGAAGTACACCAACTCGACCCCGCTCGGCCAGACGTGGGCCGGCCTGATCGAGGTGCAGACCGCATACAACTGGGACCCGGGCGCCTACCTCTCCGGCGTGCCGGCCAGCGCGATCATCGGCGTCGAGGCTCCACTGTGGACCGAGACGATCACCAAGCTGGCCGACATCGAGTACATGGCGTTCCCGCGGCTGCCCGCCATCGCCGAGCTGGCGTGGTCGCCGCAGTCGGCACGCAACTGGGACACGTTCAAGGTGCGGCTCGGCGCGCAGGGTCCACGGTGGACGGTGCAGGGGATCAACTACTACAGCTCGCCGCAGGTCCCGTGGGGCACGCAGCAGACGACGCGCAGCGCGTACACCCAGATCGAGGCCGAGAGCTACAACGCCCAGACCGGCACGCAGGTGGAGACCACCACCGACACCGGCGGCGGCCAGGACGTCGGCTTCATCTCGCCCGGTGACACGCTCGCCTACGACCTCGACTTCGGCGCGGCGTCGCCGGCCTCGGTCACGACCCGGCTGGCCTCCGGCGCGTCCAGCGGCACCATCCAGTACCGCCTGGACTCCACCACCGGCCCGATCATCGCCAGCGTCCCCGTCACCTCCACCGGCGGCTGGCAGACCTGGACCAGCACCACCACCAACCTGACCGGCGCGGCCACCGGCGTGCACCGGCTGTACCTCACCTTCACCGGCACCGCGGGCGCCGACTTCGTCAACCTCAACTGGCTACGGTTCAACGCCGGCGGCGGCGGACTGCCCAACGCGTACAGCGTGCGGCAGGCGGAGAGCTTCAGCAGCCAGTCCGGCACCCAGACCGAGACCACCACCGACATCGGCGGCGGCCAGAACGTCGGCTTCATCACGCCCGGCGACTGGCTCGGCTACACCAACGTGGACTTCGGCACCCCGACCGCGGCGTCGGTGACCACGCGACTGGCCTCCGGCGCGTCCAGCGGCACCATCCAGTACCGCCTGGACTCCACCACCGGCCCGATCATCGCTAGCGTCCCCGTCACCTCCACCGGCGGCTGGCAGGCCTGGACCAGCACCACCACCAACCTGTCCGGCTCGGCCACCGGCGTCCACACCGTGTACCTCACCTTCACCGGCACGGCAGGCGCCGACTTCGTCAACCTCAACTGGTTCCAGTTCAACCGGTAACACCTGTTCCACGCTGTGCGGCCAGGCCTGCGGGCGACCAGGATTTCGCGCTGGATGGCCTGGTCCACACAGTGGCGGAAGGCGTCACAGGGTGCGTCATCGAACACCTCGAGGCCGGCGGCGGCGAGCACGCCGCCGGCCTCCTCGCACCACGCCACGAACGTGTTCCACGCGACCTCCGGCCGCCAGCGGCCGGATCGTGGGTGACCATGACCATCCCCACGAGTACGAACATGCCGCCTGAGCTCGCCGCCGAGGGCCTTGCCATTGGGCGGTGACCTTTCCGGCATCTTGTGGTCATCACCAGATGGGGCTCGTATGCTCCGGCTTCGTGACTCAAACGCGGAAAGCGCCGGTTTCGCTGTACCACCACTTCGACCGCTCGGAGTGGGCCGCGCTGCGCGGGGAGAGTCCGATGGCGCTGGGCGCGCAGGACCTTCCGCGCCTGCGCGGCCTGGGCGACGCGCTGTCGCTCGACGAGATCGAGCAGATCTATCTGCCGCTGTGCCGCCTGGTGAGCCTTCACATCGAGCAGGTGCGCAACACGCGGCGGGTGGCGGCGGAGTTCCTCGACCGGCCGTTCACGGACGTGCCGTACATCATCGGCATCGTCGGCAGCGTGGCGGTCGGCAAGAGCACCCTCGCCCGCGTGCTGCAGGCGCTGCTGGCCGAACTGCCCGGCCGCCCGGGCGTCGACCTGGTGACCACCGACGGCTTCCTGCTACCGAACGCGGAGCTGGAGCGGCGCCGCCTCATCAACCGCAAGGGCTTCCCGGCCAGCTACGACCGGCGCAGGCTCGTGCGGTTCCTCTCCGACGTGCGGGCGCGGCGGCCGGAGCTGAGTGTTCCGGTGTACTCCCACCTGGTCTACGACATCGTGCCCGGTCGCTCGCAGTTGGTGGACCGGCCGGACATCCTGATCGTCGAAGGGCTCAACCTGCTGCAGAACACGGCCCGGGCCGGAAGCGACGTCCTCGCCTCGGACTTCCTGGACTTCAGCATCTACCTGGACGCCAACGAGCCGCACATCCGGCAGTGGTACACCGAACGCTTCCTCACCCTGCGCCGCACCGCGTTCCAGGACCCGGTCTCCTACTTCCACCGCTACTCGGCGCTCACGGACGCCGAGGCGGTCGCCACGGCCGGCCGCATCTGGGACGAGATTAACCAGCCGAACCTGGTGCAGAACATCCGGCCGACCCGGGAGCGGGCCCGGCTGGTCCTGCACAAGGGGCCGGACCATCTGGTCGACAGCGTGCGCCTGCGCCGCATCTGATGGTCACGGGCTCGCCGTCCTATCCGTCGATGGGCAAGCCCATGTCAGGACGCCGAGCCCGCGCCGGCCAGGGCGTGCAACTCGTCGGGGTGGTTTGGTAGCCCGTTGCGGTCGAGGACCTCGAACAGGTTGACGTTGAACATCCACACGTTCGCACTCTTGGCGATGGCGCGGATGACGGTGCGCTGCGGGTCGGTGAGGGGGTCGCCCTCCTGGTACGCCGCGGTGGGAAAGACGATGTCCAGCAGCGCGTTGGCGACGGACACGGCATCAACGGCGTTGACCTGGTCGAGGACCGCGCACAGTCCGGTCAGCTGTTCGCCGGCCTGGTCGGCCGGGAGCAGGGCGAGGGCGGTGGCGACGTCGGTCAACGGTTCTCCGCCGAGGAACAGGCTGCCGTAGCCGGTCGGCACGAGGTCGCCGCGCAGCGCGTCAACGAGCACCCGCACGCCGTCGGCGGCGGGAGTGTGGTGCTGGCGGACCCAGGTCAGCGCGGCGCAGAACCGCAGCAGCGGGTCGTCGCCGCTGAGGTGCTGTTGGAGGGCCTGCCGGGTCTGTGGGTCGGTGTCGTGCAGCGCCAGGCCGAGCAGGATCGCCGCCCGGATCTTGCGCTTCGGTTCGGTCGCGAGCCGGTCCCGTAACGCATCCGCGGCGGCCGCGCCCGGTGCGGCGGCGAGCAGCGTGACCGCGCGGCGCCGGAACCTGGCCCGCCGGTGGGCGGCGAGCCTCGTCCAGGTCGGTACCGCGTCGGCGAGGCTGGTGAGCACCTCGTGGTAGGCGCTTTCCGCACCGTGCTCGGCGAGGTGCTCGGCCGGGTTTGTCGCATCGCCGGGAAGGCTGGCGTGGACGAGTTTGAGGCGGTGTACGGCGGCGGGTGAGCCGTCCCGGGTGGCAATACCCACCAGCAGGTCCAGCAGCCGCTTCCGGTCGTCGTCGGTGGCCACCCGGTCGACCAGCGCGGTCATGTACCGGAAAGCGGGGCCCGTGGCCTCGGCGAGCGTGTGCTGGTGCCACAGCAGGTTCGACAGCACGGCCAGGGCCATGGAGAAGGCGTGCGGGTCCGCCACGGTCAGTCCCTTGAGCAGGAACGGCAGGTGGCTCCCGCTGCCGTAGAACGTGTCGAGGTCGTCCCACGCCACCGCGTCCGCGCCGGCGAGTTCGGCCGGTGTCGGCGCCGCGTGCCAGGTGCGCAGGGCATGGGCGACACGGCCGAGGTTGGCGTTGTTCGCCAACCGGTCGAGGCCCTCGAACGACACGGAGCCGAGGTCGGTGCCTTCGGGGTCGAACAGCCGCCACTGCCCTACCGGCCCACCGCCGGTGCCGGGCTCCACCGGCCCCTCGGCGATGACCGCGCCGGTGGCGTCCAGAGCCCGCCACCAATCGACCGATTCACCGTCGACGGTGGCGTCGCTCGGAGTGACCTCGGCGGTGCGGGTTCCCGACTCGTCGAACCAGTTCGCGACCACGAGCGCCTCGTCCCGCGTGGTCCGCTCCATGCAGGCGACACCGTTGTCGTGGAACCGCCGGAACGTCTCAGTGCCGTCGGTGGCCCACTCCCGCTCATGGTCGAGGCGGTGACGGTGGTCCCATGAGCGTTTCAGCTTCGTGCCGTCCGACCCGCGACGCTCCAATCTGAGCAGTCCGCCACTGCTGAAGTAGCTGCGCCGTTCGGCCCGTCGTCCGTCGACGAAGTCGGCCTCGACGTAGCTGCCCAGACCGGCGGCCAGGCACAGCTCGACCGAGGCGGCGTCACCGTCCCGGGCCGCCTCGACGAGCGGCTTGTCCCCCCAGCGTCCGACCTCGTGGCCGGCACGGTTGTAGACAATCATGTGCGGCGTCCCGTCGGCGTTCCAGTGCCGGGCCGCCCCGTGCAGCTCGCCGTCGCGCCGCCGCACCACCGCCCAGAGCCCGTTCGGGTAGAGGTTGGCGATCTCCGGCACCCCGGCCGGTCGGGGCGGCATCGGTTCACCGGCAATCGTCAGCTCACCGCCGTCCCCCGCGTAGCAGCGGGTCCGTACCAACACGCCGTCCCCGTCGTAGTCGTTGCGAATCCTCCGGATCGCCGTCGCGCACCCGTCGAACGAGAACGGATCGCGGCTCGGGTTGTCCGTGCGATACCCGAGCGCGAACACCACCACGTCATCGGCGTACTCGCAGGACACCGACAGCGAACCGTCGTCGTGGAACCGCCGGTACGCCCCGCGACGCTTGCCGGCACGCCACTCGCTCTCCTCCAGCAACGACCCGTCCGGCCGCCACGCCCGCCATGTGCCGGACCGTTCGCCACCATCCCGCGACCCGGTCACCCATGCCGGCCATCGCGGACCCGACGGGTACACCTCCCACCCCTCGACGAACTGCGCCTCCACCGGCACACCATCAGGCCGATCCACGCCACAACCTCATTTCCCGTGGTCCGCGCTCACCGTGCTGATCAGTATGTGAGGGTCGCGGTGACGGCGGACGCCGCCGCGGCTCGTTCGGCGACCCAGGATCGGCGCCAGCACCGGGTATTCGCTTGCCGCCGGCATGGTTCGCGAGGATCATCCCTCGGCCCAGGGGTCGGATCCGCGTATCTCCATGTCGGTGACGAGGTCGGCGGCGAAACGGTACACGTGCTCGACCCGCTCGTCGGCGATGACGGCGCCCTGCATGGTCCGTACGACCTGACGCACCGTCACGGCCACGCGGCCGTCGGGCTCCGTGGCGAACGCCAACGGCAGTACCACCGGGTCGATCTCGGCCCACTGCCGGGTCCAGTAGTCGCGGACCTGCTCGTGGCCGTGGACCCGGCCGCCCTCCCAGCCGTTCGGCCACGACACGCTCGGCGCCAGCGCGGCGAGCACCGCTGGAATGTCGCGGCGGTTGAAGGCTGCGTACATCGCGGCAAGGCGGTCGCTGCGCTCGACCGGCTCTCCAGGCTCCATGTTCAAAGTCTCGCTACACCGGTCACTCGCGCCAACCCCCGTTCGCGGCCAGCGCAACGGTATGGAGCCTCGGAACTACGAGCGCGCCAGCTTCCGCAACAGCCGCTCTGCGGGGCCGCCCGCAGCACATGCCCGAACCGGCCCGCGCAGGTCGCCGCGCTTGGCGCTCGCCGAAGTCGTCGGCCCGACCCGCCACCGGCCTAATTAGACGATCCGGTGCCCGTATTCGGCGGCGAGCGGGGACAGGTCCGGCTCGCCGTACTCGGCGACCATGGCCTTGAACACCGCGGCCTTGTCCTCGCCGAAGCGGGTCACAGCCACGGTGTACGCCGCGGCCGACACGAAACACGGCGGCGTCGACTTGCTGTGGAACTTGTCGGCGTACATGACGAGTCGCTCCTCCGCGGTCTCGGCCACGTAGTCCCCCAGCGGCAGCGGCAGGTCCTGCCGCCGCACGTCGTCGCGGGTGAGACCGACGCCGGTGTGGTGCGAGCAGAATCGGGCGAGCCGCTCGGGGAAACCCAGTTCGGCGAGGACCTCGTAGCCGAGCAGCCCGTGCCGGATGTACGCGTCCGCGGGGGCCAGACGGTACACGCCGATGTCGTGCAGCAGGCACCCGGCGCGCACAAGAGCCGCGTCGACGCCGGGCGCCACGACCTGCTCAGCTATTCGGGCGACGATCTCGCAATGGACGTACACGAGGTCAAACACGGCCGGAGTCGGGGCGAGCCGCTCGTGCAGCGCCCGGATCTCATCGTCACCAGGGATCCTCATGAAGAAGATCCTGTCGCACGGCCGAACGCGGCCAGGTCCCGGTCGGCGCCCAGCGTCCGCGAACCCGCGACCCGGAGTCTAGGGTCATCGTCGGTCGTGCCCGCCGTCTGACGCCAGTTCCAGCTCAAGGCCGGGGATCCGGCAACGGGACGCGGCCGCCGGGCTGGGCGCCGCCTCGTCCCGTTGCCGGAGCGCAAAGGATCAGTTGGCGTACTGGGCGGCGACGTCGAGGACCCACGTGATGCCGAAGCGGTCGGTCAGCATCCCGAACGCCGGCGCCCACTGCGCCGGGCCGTACGCCTCGATGACGGTGGCGCCGTCGGCCAGCTTCTCCCACAGCGCGCCGACCTCTTCGACGGTCTCGCCGCGGACCGACAGGAAGAACGGCTCGCCGGTCAGCGTCATGCCGTGCTCGCGCCGGGTGGAGTGCGTCGGCGCGGTGCCGGCTCCGGCCTGGCTGGGCACGTCGTAGGCCATGACGCGGAAGCCGTCCTCAGCCGCGACCTGGCCCCAGACGACCTTGCCGGCGTCGGGCAGTTCCTTCGGCATCCCGAAGTCGCCGTACGTGATGACGATGATCTCGCCGCCGAACACCGAGCGGTAGAACTCCAGCGCCTCCCGGGCGTTACCCCGGAAGTTGAGGTGGGCGGTGGTGGTGATGCTCATCAAGACTCCTGGTGAGAATTTGTTTCCGGTCGCGGTGTCCGACCCGGCGTCATCACCAAGACTCGACGGCGTAGGTGACAGGTTGTGGCACCTACTGCGGGCAGAATCAAACTCATGCCGAAAACCTCCGGCCGGCTGCTGGCCCTGTTATCGCTGCTGCAGACGCGCCGCGACTGGCCGGGCACGCTGCTGGCCGAGCGGCTCGACATCAGCCTGCGGACCGTGCGCCGCGACATCGACCGGCTCCGCGAGCTCGGCTACCCCATCGCCGCCGTCAAGGGTCCCGAGGGTGGCTACCGGCTCGGCGCCGGCACCGAACTACCGCCCCTGCTGTTCGACGACGAGCAGGCCGTCGCCCTCACCATCGCGCTGCAGATCGCCGCCACCACACTGGGCGACGGCACCGGCGAAGCGGCAGCGCGGGCGTTGACCACCATCCGGCAGGTCATGCCGTCCCGGCTCCGCCACCGCATCAACGCCCTGCAGATCACCGCCGTCGAACGGCCCACCATCCGACCGGCCGCCCCGATCGACGGCGACGTGCTCCTGGCGATCAGCTCCGCCGTGCAAGCCCACGAGATCCTCCGCTTCGACTACGGCTCCGAGACCGCGGACAAGCCCCCGCGCCGCGTCGAGCCGCACCACGTGATCACCTGGGACGGACACTGGTACCTCGTCGCGTGGGACCTCGGCCGGTCGGACTGGCGCATCTTCCGCGCCGACCGGATCACCCTGCGCATCCCCAACGGACCACGCTTCACGCCCAGGGAACTACCCGGCGGCGACGTGACCACCTTCGTCACCGGCAGGTTCCGCGGCGCTGACGACGGCACCACCGGCTGGCCCTGCCAGGGCACCGCGATCCTCGACCTGCCGGCCGCCACCGTCGCCCTCTACACGCGTGACGGGATCGTCGAGGAACTCGGCTCGGATCGCTGCCGGCTCACGCTCGGCTCCTGGTCCTGGTCCAGCCTCGCCGCCGCCATCGCCCGGTTCGACACCGAGATCGAGGTTGTCGGCCCCGCCGAACTCGCCGACGCCTTCGGCCACCTGGCCCGCCGCTTCGCCAGGACCGCCGCCGGCGGGATTTCCTGATCGGATACTCGTGCATGCCGCCAACCGTGAGCGCGAGCTCGTTCGAACTCCATCACGCCGTGTGACGAGCGTCCGGCACCGGCCGGTGCGCTGAACTGTCGAGAACAGTGATGTTCGGAACCCCGTAAGATATGCCCAGTGGGGTGGGAGGCACTCGGGCGATGGGGTGAGGACGTCACTCGCATCGAACCGCTCGCCGGCGGAGTCGCCAACGACGTGTGGAGCGTGCGCGTCAACGGGCTCCGCGCGGTCGGTCGTCTCGGCACCAGGAGCGACGCTGATCTCGCGTGGGAGACGGAGCTCCTCCAACACCTCGACCGTGAAGGTCTGACCGTGCCGGTCCCGATCCCGACTACAGACGGCCGGCTGTTCGCCGACGGTCTGGTGGTGATGACCTACGTGGATGGCGGACCACCCGAGACGAAGGCCGACTGGCGTCGCGTGGCCGGCACGCTCCGCGAGTTGCATCGCCTGACGCAGGGCTGGCCGCAGCGGCCAGGCTGGCGATCCTCGACCGACCTCCTGCACGCCGAGACCGGGACGAGGATCGACCTCGGTGCGATGCCCCGTGAGAGCGTTGCTCGATGCCGAGCAGCGTGGGCGCGGCTCACCGGACGTCAGACATGCGTCGTCCACGGCAACCCCAACAACCCTGGCAACGTCCGCATGACCGCGAGTCAGGTCGCGCTGATTGACTGGGACGAGTCGCACGTCGACGTCCCCGACCTCGACCTCGTGCTTCCCGGCAACGCCGCCGGCCTCGACGACGGCGCGCACGACATCGCCGGGCAGGCGTCGGCCGCTTGGGAAGCCGCCGTCTGCTGGGACGACGAGTACGCAGTCAGGCGGCTCGCCGAAGTTCGAGCGCTCTGAGCACGCGTTCGAGGAGAGGGGTTGTTGGCGGTCGAGTGCGCACATCCCGCTGCGACACGAAGTCGCACCTTTGCGAGTGATGCACATACGTCGTGCCCAGGCGGTTGGACACGGTGTCGTCGAAGGTGCTGGCGTTCATTGCCCCGGTTATGGCCATTAGCGTGCGGCCGGTCAGATCTGCCCAGCGGGCAGGACGGCCGGCGGCACCCTCGTGGGTGATGACTGACATGACGATCCCTCCCTCGCGGCTACGTACGGCACGGCGCAGGCCATGGAGTGCCACAACCGGACTTCCCAGGTATCGATATCGGTGCGGTGTCTCCGTGCCAGAAGAGACCATCGGTGCCGCTAGGCCTCTTCGCGTCGGTGGAAACTACTGAGATCCGCAACCGCCTACATTCGGCACTCAAGCGATCGATGTTGACTTCGCCGCTATCTGTGCTGCCAGGTTGCCCGGGCTCGGCGCTTCAATGTTGCCAGCCTCCAGCTACTGGGGCGGGATCGCACGCTCGCGGCTGACACCTGCCGCCCAGAATTTCGGATTTCAGACCGGATAAACCACCATCCGTCCGCCCTGGACCGAGGCCGCCCGGCCGCCGTCCGGCGCGATCGCCGCCCCGGAGTGGGCGCCCGGCGCGATCGCGTGCACGGTGCCGCCGGCCGCGTCGACGAGCCACAGGCCGGCCGCGCTCTGCCGGGTCGCCGCGACCACGAACCGGCTGCCGTCCGGAGTCGCCGCGACCCCGGCCTGGTCAACGAAGCCGCCGGCAACCTCCTTGGCGGCACCGGTGAGACCAGCCGGCGCGAGGAACAGCGTCCAGGCCGCAGTGGCGCCGGCGTCACCGGTGGCCAGGGCCGCCACCGAGTCCGTACGGTCCAGCGTGGTCGGGAACACGACCCGCTCGCCGCCCGGGCAGGTGGTGGCGCCGCCGGCCGCCCAGCCGCTGGACGGCCAGGGCCGCCCGGCGAACGTCGGGCCGGCGTCGATCGCCTCGAGAGCGTCGGCCCGCAGCCGGGTCACGGCCGCGCAGCCGCCGGTGACAACGGAGGCGAACGCCGTGTCGCCGGACCAGGTCACGTAGCCTGGCGCCCGACCCGACCTGAACAGCTGCTCGGTCGCGCCGGTGCTCCGGTCGACGGCGAGCACGCGGAAACGCAACACGCCGTTCTCGTAGCAGCCGGCAACGACGGCGAGCGCGCCGCCGGGCCGACGGACCGGCCGCAGAAGGCTGCCGTAGCAGTCGGCCGGCAGCTTGAGCGGCACCCGCTCGGCGTGACCTTCGCGCCAGCGCCACAGCTGGTGCTTGTCGTTGTCGTTCTTGGGTTCGACGCCGAAGTACAGGGCGTCGTCGAGCCAGGTCGGGTTGTACGGCGTGCCGGCGGTGCCGAGCTCGACGGTGACCGGAGCGTTGCCGGTCCCCTTCGCGCCCGGGATGGCTGAGGCCGTCCCGGCCGGAGTGCCCCCCGGCTGGGACGGCGTCTCGCACGCCGCCACAGCGAGTGCGACGACGACGGCGACCACCGCATGACGTGCGGAACGGATCCTCATGACGGCGTTATCTCCCCCGCATGTTCAGGCACAGGTAGACCTCGGCGTCGATGTGGTTCTTCAGCGCGCGCTCGCCGAGCTTCGCGCCCACCCAGTCGTTGTACATGTCGACCCTGGACTGGAAGCCCTGGTACGGGTTGCCCGGGTCCGGTGAGTCGATCTCGTGGGCGAGGCCCAACGTCAGCGCCTCCTCGACGGTGAACTGGCCGCTGCGCACCACGTTCGCCATCCACATCGAGTGATGGTAGGCGTTCCACGCGTGCATCTCGTCCTCGTGGCCGGCGACGTCACGGTTGGGGTACCGGGCGTTCGCTTGACCACCCTCGCCGCACCGACGCGTCCGCGCTCGACGCGGTCGGGCACGTGACGCACCCTCAAGGGGTCTCGCTGGCCTGGAACTCGCTGCACACACCCAAAGAGGTGTCGCAGACCTCCGCATGGCTTCCGACCCCACACCGGCATTGTCACGATCGGTGAATACCCATGGATACCAGCGCCGGCGCCGGCCCTGGCGTTCGCCCGATGGCCGTCAAGAAGTCTTCGGACAGCGGACCACGCGGGGCGCTCTTCAGTGCCGATCGATGTCGACTTCGCCGCTATCTGTGCTGCCAGGTTGCCCGGGCCTGGCGCTCCAATGTGGCCGGCCTCCAGCTAGTGGGGCGGGATCGCACGCTCGTTCCGGACACCTGCCGCCCAGAGTTTCGTGATCGTCGGCACACGGGACCGCACGAACGCTTCGGCGCCGGTAGTCGCCTTTAGTGCTGGCCATGAATCTCCCGATGCAGGCGTTCCATCCGCTCGTCCAGCCGGGCCGCGTCGTCGGCCGCGGCCACAAGCTCGGCACGTAGCGCGGTGGGGATGTCCGGGTCGTACTTGTAGTAGATCTTGTGTTCTAGGCTGGCCCAGAAGTCCATCGCCACCGTGCGCAACTGCACCTCGACCGGTATCGCGACGACGCGGTCGGACAGAAACACCGGGATCTCCACGATCAGATGGAGGCTGCGGTACCCGTTGGGCTTCGGTACGGCGATGTAGTCCTTCGTCCGCAGGAGGCGCACGTCCGATTGCCGAGTCAGCATGTCCGCGACCGTGTACACGTCCGAGACGAAGCTGCACACGATCCTGATGCCCGCGATGTCGTAGATGTTGGCGCCCACCTCCGCGACCGTCATCGCGCAGCCGATACGCGCCGCCTTCGCGCTGATGCTGGCCAGCGTCTTCAGGCGCGGGCTGACGTACTCGATCGGGTTGTCCCGGCCCTTGTGCACCAATTCCTCGGCGAGGATCTTCACCTTCGTTTCAACCTCGGCCAGCCCGAACTTGTAGCGCAGCCTGAACTGTGAGAACTCCTCGGCCAGATCTCGCAGCGTCTCCAACGCAGACGCGTCATCGAGCAGGGATCTCAACTCAAGCGAGGCGCCGTCGTCCGCAGTCTTCTTGCGCTGATACATCTGCCACCTTTCGTCATCGGCGCGGGTGAGGTACGTGTGCGTTGCAGGTGCCCACTGGCCAAGCATGACGTACTCCTGACTGGTGCGGCCGTTTTGGCACACTCGTGCGGGCAGGACTTCCGTGTTGTCGCTGTCAGCCGTGCGGCGCACGGCCTTCGAACGCCAGAGGACGGTGGCCGTGCGGGCGATTACCCACGGACAGTGCCATCAGCAGAATCGCGGGAGGGCCTGAAAAGGTTGACAGTCCGCCTCATCCGGCGACCGTCACCGTCGTGCTCCACCACGTGCGTGACGTAACCTTCGCCCGCTATTCGGGCACCGGCACGGCGCGGAAGAACTGGCGGCCGCCCCGCAGATGCCGCTCGAAGCGCAGGCCGGCACCGGCGAGGGCGGCGTGCAGCTCAGCGCGGCTGAGGCGGCGCACGGGGGCGCGCTGCTCCCACCGGGCACCGTCGAGGCGGTAGGTCGAGCGGCCGTGCAGCACGGTGCCGTCGAAGGACTCCACCTCGAAGTCGGCCTCGACCGGCCCGATCCGGCCCGTGGACGACACGGCCCTGTCGAACCACGATGGCGGCAGCCACTGCATGACGACCTGACCGTCCGGGGCGACGTGCCGGCGGCACGCGTCGAGCAGCTCCGCCCGCACCGCGGGATCCGCCGCGTTGACCCGAGGGCGCGCCACGAGCACGACCGGGAAACGTTCGCCGAGCTCCAGCGCCGCGAGACCGGCCCGGACGGTCTGGACGGCCCGCGCGTCGCGGACCAGGGCCAACATGGCGGCCGAGTCGTCGGCGACCGTCACCGGATGGCCCAGCGCGACCAGGGAATCGGCGAACAGGCCGCCACACCCGCTGAGATCCAGGACCGCGGCGCCCGGCGCGACGTTCGCGTGCACGAAGGCTGGCTCGCCGCTGGCGGGCAGCACCGCATACAGACCGACGGGGCGACCATCGGCGGTGACCTCGGACATCACGCCACCATGCCACACGCATGGCACCATTGCCGGCGACAGGACTCCATCCGGCCTGTGAGCCGCACCGCGGCGTGGTCATCCTGGACCAACCAGCGCCCCTCGTAATCCTCGTTCCAGGCGGTGGCCGGGGTCCGGACAAGCGGATTCCGCGGCCCCTCTGGACCCGCGTCGGGGTGTGCTGCCGGGAAGGCCGGCGCGTAAGTGGAAGGTGCCCCTGTTGGTGGCACCGATGTGCCGCACCTTCCACCAACCCGTTGGGAAGCCCTCATCGCGATGACGGTGCTGTTCGCCACCGCCGGCCGGCAGGGCGAGCATCCGACCGACGCCGCCGCGACCTACGCTCAGGACCCGGTCTACGCGGCCTACCTCGGCTGCTACATCGCAATGGTGTCGCTCGGCTTCGCCGACATCGTCCGGCTGTGCCTGCCCTACGCGCGCGCCGCCGGCCGCGTGTGGCTCAGCCGCGGCCTGCGGCTGAGCGCCGCCGGCGCCGGCCTCGGCCTGTTGTACTGCGCGGTCCGCGCGGCGACTCTTGTCGAGGGCCTGCTCGGCACCGACCCGAAGCGGCTCGAAGCGCTCGTGCCGATATTCGCCGCGCTCGGTGCGATGCTCGTCATCGTCGGCCTGACCCTGCCGTCGTTCGGCCCGCGGCTGTCGCGCATTGCCGCATGGCACGTGCAGCGTCGTGCGTTCCGTCAGATGTATCCGCTGTGGGAAGCGATCACGGTCACCGTCCCCGAGGTCGTGCTGGACCCGTCGGCTTCGCCGGACCGCGGCATCCTGCGCCACGTGGACCGGCGGCTGCGGCGGCGGGTGGTCGAGATCGGCGACGGCATCCGCCAGTTGCGCCATCACATGAGCGATACCGTGGCCACGGCGGCGACCGCCGACCCGCGGGCCCTCACCGGCCGGCCCCGTGATGCCGCCGTGCGCGCCGCGCAAATCCTGGCGGCCTGCCTCGCATACGAGGCGGAGCGCCGAGCACGGTTGGACACGCCTGCGGCAGACGGTACCGCCGATGGGGCACAACGCGCCGACGAGCGACAGCGGCGGGCACGCTGGGACGCCTGGCGCGCCGCGCTGCCGGCCACCGACCTCCGTGTGGCGCCCCTGGCCGGCACGGGTCCGCAGCCGCCCGCGTCCAGCGCCGACCACGAGGACTTCGCCGCGGAGGTGCGCGGGCTCGTCGATGCCGCCAGGGCACTGCGCGGATCATGAACTCCAGCAGCCGGCGACCCGGCCGGCACGAACCAGATCGGGAGCAGCACATGACCACCGCCGCGATGGACGCGCTACTCGCGGACCCGCACGGGTACTACGAGACGCTGCGCGCCAGCGGGCCCGCCCACCGGTTGACGCTGCCCGACGGTTCGCCGGTCTGGCTGCTGACCCGCTACGAGGACGTCCGCGCCGCGCTCGCCGACCCACGGCTTTCGCTCGACAAGCGCAACTCCGGCGGCGGCTGGGCCGGTTTCTCGCTCCCGCCGAGGCTCGACGCCAACTTGCTCAACATGGACGCGCCGGACCACACCCGGATCCGTCGGCTGGTCGCACCGGCGTTCACCCCGCGCCGGGTCGAGGCTCTCCGCCCGCGTGTCCAGCGGACCGCGAACGACCTGCTCGACCGCCTCGCCGCAGACACCGACGCCGACCTGGTGAGCGGATACGCCACGCCGCTGTCGATCGCGACGATCTGCGACATGCTGGGCCTGCCCGATGCCGACGTGGACCAGATGCGCGTCTGGACCAACACCCTCCTGAGCCCGCCGCCCGAGGACCCGAAGGCCCCGGCCCGCGCGGTCATGGCGATCGAACAGTTCCTGGTGGAGCTCATCCGCCGTAAACGCGCCGAGCCCACCGACGACCTGCTGACCGCGATGATCACGGCTCACGACGCCGACGACCACCTCAGCGAGGAGGAGCTCACGTCGCTGGCCTTCCTGACGATCTTCGCCGGCTACGAGAACTCGATCAACCTGATCGGCAACTGCGCCCTGGCCCTGCTGCGGCACCCGCACCTGCTCGACGACGTCCGCGACGATGCCGGCATGCGCCGTGCCGCGATCGACGAGACCCTGCGGCACGAGCCCGCGGCGAAGCTGTCGATCCGCCGGTTCGCCCTGGAAGACCTGGCCTACGGCCCGGTGACGATCCCCAAAGGTGCCACGGTCCTGCTGAGCCTGGCCGCCGCGAACCGCGACCCGTCGGCCGTCGACGACCCGGACGTGTTTCGCCTGCGCCGCCCGAGCGCGCCGCACCTGGGCCTTGGCCACGGTCCGCACCACTGCCTCGGCGCGGCTCTGGCCATCCTGGAGACCGACGTGGCCGTCGGTGAACTGCTTCGACGCCACCCGCGCCTGACCCTAGCGGAGCCGTCTGACGGCCCCGCGTGGCGCCGCTCGTTCCGCAGCCGGTCCCTGTCGACGCTGCGCGTCACGTTGAAAGGCTGAAGCGGGCCGCACCCGAACACCGATCGGACAGTTCGTCGCAGACGTGTAGCCGGCGCTGCGTGCGGCTCGAATCGAGCCGCACGACGCCCTGCGGCGCGGACCGAGACCGGGATGATCAGCACTTCGCCTAGCTCAAGGTGATAGCTCAGGGTGACAGGATCCGCGCGCTGCCGCCATGCTGTAGGTCCGCACGCCGCCCGAAGTGGTGCGCGCCCCGCTCATCGCCCGTCGGCCTTGTCGCCGCGCAGCGTCATCACGGCGCTGGTGACCGTCGCGACGGGCTTGCCGTCACCGCGGGTGATCTCGCACAGATAGTGGCTCACCGTCCGTCCGGCATGCGTGGCGTACGCGGTCGCGGTCAGGCGCTCGTTCCACACCGGGCGCAGGAACGTCGCCTTCAGATCGATGCTGGTAAACGACTCTCCCGGCTCGAGCACCGTGGACTGTGCCGTGCCGATCGCCGCATCGGCCAGCTCCACCAGCAGGCCACCGTGGACCGTTCCCTGCTGGTTGCCATGCACCGCGGCGTCGGCGTCCAACTCGACCACCGCCTGGCCCGGGCCGACGGCCGTAATCGTGAACCCCAGCAGCTCAGAGATCGCCGTCGGATACCTCACATGCGTCCGGTCATCCGGTCGCAGCGTCCCAGCCAGCTGTCTGCGCAGATACTCGATCACCGGCAGATCATGGACGGTCCCGGTCACAGGCTTCCCCCTCATCGACGTGGTACCTGCGACGCTAGCGACCTAAACTAGGACGATCCACCCATCGTCCTAGATACAAGTGTCCTCGACGAGGTGTCAATGCGTCCCGCCACCTACAAGGCCATCGTCGACCGGCTCGCCACCGCGATCCGGACCGGCGAGCTGCCTGCCGGCACCCGCCTACCGACCCACCGGACGCTGGCACGCGAGCACCGGATCGCCCTGGCGACCGCCACCCGCGTCTACGCCGAACTCACCGGCATGGGCCTGGTCGCCGGTGAGCCCGGACGAGGGACGTTCGTGCGCGACCAGCACGGCCACGACGGCCTCGACCCCGACCGACGGCTGCCGGTCCCCCGGATCGCCGACCTGTCGTTCAATCAGCCCCTCGCTGACGAGCAGACCACCCAGCTGCGCCACGCCCTGCGCGAACTGTCCACCTCCGGCAATCTCGACGCTGTCCTCTACCAGCAGCCACCCGGCGGCCGAAGCCACGAACGCGCCATCGTCGCCACGTATCTCCTCGACCGCGGCATAGACGTCCCCCCGGCGAGCGTGTTCCTGACCAACGGCGCCCAGCAGGCCCTCGACGCCGTCCTGGCCACCACCACCCGGCCCGGCGAGGTCGTCGCCGCCGACGCGCTCACCTACCCAGGTCTCAAACTGCTCGCCGCCACGCACTCGCTCGAGATCGCCCCCATCCCCTCAACCGCCGACGGTCCGGACCTCGACGCCCTCAACCAGCTCTGCGCGGCTCGACCGGTCCGTGCGATCTACACCATCCCCACCCTTCACAACCCCCTCGGCTGGACCCTCAGCCACGCCACCCGCGACCACCTCGCCACCATCGCCCGCACTCATGACGTGCTGATCATCGAGGACGGCACCTACGCCTTCCTCGACCAGACCCCGCCTCCGCCGATCCAGGCCATCGCACCCGAACGCACCTTCTACATCGCCAGCCTGTCCAAGAACGTCGCCACCGGACTGCGCTTCGGATTCGCCATCGCACCCGGCGCCCACGCCTCGTCACTCACCCGCAGTCTGCGCGCCACCACGTGGGGCATCCCCGGCATCGTCACGGCTCTGGCCACCGGATGGATCGCCGACGGAACCGTCGGCCGCCTGGAGAAGACCCGCCGCGACGACGCGGCCAGCCGCCAGCAGATCGCCCGCACAGCGTTCACCGGCCTGGACTACACCGCCCACCCCTCGTCCTTCTTCGGCTGGCTACGACTCCCCCACGACCTGCGCGCCGACCAAGCCGCCACCCACCTCGCCGACGCCGGCGTCCTCGTCTCCACCGCCGACGCCTTCGCCACCACCACCCACCCACCGCACGCCCTCAGACTCGCCATCGCCACCCCGCCCCTCCCCGAGCTGGCAGACATCCTCGAACACGTCCGCACCACCATCGACTCCATTCCCTGGTAACCGCCCGGACGGCGGGTTGCGGGTGCCGGCGAAGCCCGGACGTGCCGCGCCGTGGTACAGGCGAACTCCGGTTGCGTCACCGGAGCCGGCGGCGGCCCAGGCGGAGTTGGGCGCGCAGCACCTGGCGCGGGCGTAGCGGCGCAACAGGGAGCGGGTGGGCCGCGGTCGCGCGTAGGCCGTCGAGGGTCAGGGCGAGGTAGCGGCGCCAGGCGTTGGGGTCGATGGCATAGGTCGCCTCGCTGACACGCGAGTGCGCCCAGACGATGAACGCGATGTCCTCGGCCGTGATGTCGGGGCGCAGGCTGCCCTCGGCCTGAGCCCGCTCGACGATGCGGCGGCCGAGGTCGTACGCACGTTTCCGGGCTGCTTCGATCCCGGCCGCGTACGGAAAGCGCATCGACGCGATGTCGTTGAAGGCGAGATCGCCGGCCTGCAGTTCGCAGACGCGCTCGAGGAAGAATGTGAGCCCGTCCCAGGCCGGTTCTATCGCCACGGCGGCCTCGGCCGCTTTGATCCAGGCCCGTTTCTTCTCCGCCATGACGGCCCCCACCAGGTCCATCCGCGTGGGAAAGTGCCGATACAGCGTGCCGATCGCCAACCCGGCCCGGCGGGCGATGCCTTCCAGCGCGGCGTCGAGGCCCTCCTCCGCGAACACAGTCCTGGCGGCGTCGAGCAGTGCGGCTCGGTTGCGCTGTGCGTCCTTGCGCAGAGGACCGGTCGGTGGCTTGCGTGTCGTCACTCGCGCAGCCTACAACCTGAGGCATGCCTCATATTTTCGGATGAACATGAGGCATGCCTCGATTTCGGACAAAAACCAGTGCTCCAGCCCATTGCGGGACAACACCGAACCGGCCTAGCCTTTCGTCAACCCGACTGAATGGCCGGCTCCCGCACCCGCGCGGTGCGGCGGGGGGACGGCACAGTGCTCACATCGAGCTGACTCATCGCATACGGCGGAGGGAAGAACCATGCCACGATACGAGTGGGACCAGACCCACGCGGGGATCAACCGGCTCAAGGCGGCCGTGGCCGCGACCCGCTCGAATGTCATCACCCACGAGATGTACTCCCGCCTGGACTCGCACGCGGCCATCGTCACCTTCATGGAGCACCACGTCTACGCCGTGTGGGACTTCATGTCGCTGCTGAAGTCGCTGCAGCGCAACCTGACCTGCGTCGATGTTCCTTGGGTCCCCACCGGCCCGACGTCGAGCCGGCGCCTGATCAACGACATCGTCCTGGTGGAGGAGAGCGACGAGCTGGGCGGCGGGTTCATCAGCCACTTCGAGCTCTACGTTCAGGGTATGACCCAAGCCGGGGCCGACACGACGGTCATCGAGCCGTTCATCGACCTGATCCGCGCCGGCACGGAAGTGCCGGAAGCCCTGTCGGCACTGCCCGTACCAGCTCCGGCCGCCGAGTTCGTCCGCAGCACCTGGACATTCATCCAGACCCTGCCGCTGCACTGCCAGGCCGCGGCGTTCGCGTTCGGCCGTGAAGACCTCATCCCCGAAATGTTCCAGCAGGTCGTCGACGTCAACGAGAACGTCGGCCGGCTCGACCTCTTCGTCGACTACCTGCGCCGGCACATTCAGGTCGACGACGAGGAACACACCCCGATGGCCATGCAGATGCTGGCGGATCTCTGCGGTGACGACGAGGTCAAGTGGCAGGAGTGCGTCGGGGCCGTCACCGCCACCCTGAACGCCCGCGTGCGACTCTGGGACGGGATCACCGCGGCCATCAAGGAGCCGGCAGCCAGCCTGGCCGGGCAGGCTTCATAGCAGGGCGGACCTACTCGGACGCGCGGACCAGCACGTCCTCGACGTGCCGGAGCATGTCGCCTGCCGCCGGCGCCCACGCCGTGTCGCCGTGACAGGCGATCGTCATCAGCGCCGCGGCCGGCCGGTGCTGGACTGACAGGATGTACCGCGACCCGCCGGGCCGGTCGGGCTGCTCGGTAATCCGGTCCTGCACGGCTGGATCAGTGAAGGGAATGGCCTCGGCGCCGAGTGAGCGGCTGTTCGCCGCGCTGCCCACGATGGACGCGTCGATGTAATTGAACCGGGCCGCGGCCGCGCCAGTATCAGCCAGTTCGCCCAGGACTTCGGCGCTGATCGCCGCGGCCCGCGCCGGGTCGACGTTGGCGAACCGGTGGCCATGCAGCTGGTTGCTGGCCGTGGCTGTCAGTCGCGCGGCGAGGTCACCGGTCCCCGGCACGAGGACGGGCACCGGCATGACCGCCTTGCGGACCGATGCCTGCGTGCCCGCCGACAGCCGGTTCGCGGCGAGCGAACGGATGCCGGCGCACGGCGAACCCTCGACCAGGCTGATCACCGAGCCGAACGCGGTCAGGTAGACCGCCGATACCGGCATGCCGGTGCGGGTGGCGACGGCCTGTGCGGCTCGGGCGGCGTGCGCCGAGGCGAGCCACCGGGACTGCAGCACCGGGTCCGCCGGTGCTGTCCCGCTGGTCGGGCGCCAGCCGGACAGCCCGTCGCGCAGCGCGTCCAGCTGGCGCCGCCAGTAGGCCTCGGCCCGCTCGGCGTAGGCCCGGCCCGGTTCGGACATCTCCCACTCGGCCGTTTCCAGGGGCTGCTCCGGCGCGGGCTGGCCGTCGAACGCCGGATGTCCGCTCGCGCGACGACGCAAGGCTTGCAGGAAGTCGGTGCGGAGCACCCGCATGCCCCATCCGTCGACCGCGCAGTGGTCGACGACGATGCCGATCCGCTGCACGGCGCCGGCGGCGACCTCCAGGACGAAGAGCACCGGCTGCTGCTCCCCGAGCCGGAACGCCGTGGCCGTGGCCGCTGCGATCGCCTGGTCCGTTTCCGGGCCGGCCGGCGCGACCCGCACCACTTCGCCGAGCCGCTCCGCCGTCGGGAGAACGTGCTGCTCACGCTGGCCGGGGCCGGTCGCGGGCAGGAGAGTCCGCAGCCCCTCGTGGCGATCGAGCAGGTCACCGATCGCCGCCAGCACGACACCCACCGGTGCGCCGGCGCCGTGGACCACGCTGGTGAAGTTCGTGGCATATGACCACGGCGAGTCCGCGTCGATGCCGACGTCCATGAACCACTCACGTTGCGCGCATGTCAGCGGTCCGCGTCGAGTCGAGTTCATTCGCGTTCCTGTCCACTTTCTAAGGTCTCTTGAGTGGAATATTGCAGGACGACTCTGATCATGCAACCCTGTTGCCGTGGCTGTGCACGCGGCTCCGACAACGGTTCCACGTCTCCTCGCCGACCGATCCGCCTCGGAGCCGGACCGCGAGGCCCTGGTCGTTGACGGCATCGGCTCTTTGACGTTCGGCGATTGGCAGCGGCGTGCCGCCGACCTCGCCGAACGGCTGAAGCAGCGCGGGGTCGCGCCAGGCGATCGCGTCGGCCTGCGGTTCGGTTCCGCCGAATGGCTCGACTACGCGGTCGCGTACGTGGCGGTGCAACGCCTGGGCGCGGTCGCCGTGCCGATCTCCGACGACGCGGCGCCCACCGAACTGGCGTACATGCTCGCCGATTGCGGTGCCGCCGGGCTGGTGCACGCGGGCGGCGCGCCCGACTGGCCGGGCGGATGGACCCACGCCGTCGACGACGGCGCCGGCTCGCGATCCGGCGAGGACGGGTCCACACCACACGGTCTGGCCCAGATTCTGTACACGTCCGGCACGACGGCACGGCCCAAGGGTGTCGCCGCCAGCCACGCCAACGTCACGTACTCCTCGGGCGCCCGGCACCGGCCGTTCCGTCACTCGCGCCACCTGTTGCACGCGTTCGCGATCGGCACGAACGCGGCCCAGATCATGCTGATGAACGCGCTGCTCGCCCACCCCGCAGTGGTGACGTTGCCGCAGTTCACACCGTTGCGCTTCGCGCGCGCCATCGCACGCTGGTCCGCCGGCACGGTGTTCGTGGTCCCGGCGATGGCCATGGAACTGCTCACCGTGGCCGAGGGCCATGACCTGAGCAGCGTGCGGCTGCTCGGGTCGGCCGCCGCGCCGCTGCCGGCGCCGGTCGCCGCCCGCCTCGTGGCCGCGTTCCCGAACGCGACGGTCGTCAACTACTACACCTCGACCGAGGCCGCCCCGGCGCAGACCGTCATGACGTACGACCCGCAGCGCCCGGACAGCGTGGGCCGGCCGATAGCCGGCGGTGGCGTACGCGTCCTCGACGACGACGGGCGACCCTGCGCGCCCGGCGAGATCGGCGCCGTCTGGATGCGCTCGCCGGCCCCGACTCGCACGTACTTCGGCGACGTGGCGACCAGCGCCGCCGCGTTCCAGGACGGCTGGGTCCGGATGGGCGACGTCGGCTACGTGGACGCCGACGGCTACCTGTACCTCGTCGAACGGGACGGCGATCTGGTCAAGACCGGCGCCCACCGGGTGTCGACGCTGCAGGTCGAGGCGGCCATCCACGAGCATCCGGCGGTAGCCGACGCCGCCGTCGTCGGGCTGCCGCACGAGGTGCTCGGCGTCGAACTGGCCGCCGTGATCGTGGTCAGCGGCGACGCGGCGCTGACCCCGCAGGCACTGCGGGCGTTCCTCGCCGGCCACCTCGCGCCACACGAGATCCCGTCCCGCGTCCACCTCATGGACAAGCTACCGCGCAACCGCGGCGGCAAGGTCGACAAACGATCCCTGCGAAGGAGCCTGACATGATCCAGGCATCCGCGGTTCAGCACGGCATGTGGGTCGCCGTGTCCAGCGCCGCCCCCACCGCTTATCACATGCCGCTGGTCGTCACGTTCGCCCACGATCCGGACGCCGGGCTCCTGGCCAAGTCCTGCGCGGCCGTGGTTGAACGGCATGCGCTGCTGTCCCGCGCGATCGTGGACCGCGACGGCGTCACGTACCTCACGGAGGTCTCCGCCGCCAGGCTGCGCGTGGCCTGGCCGGACGAGTCCGTCGACGAGGAGATCGCGCGACCGTTCGACCTCGCCGAGGGGCCGCTGGTCCGGTTCGCGCTGTTCGGCCGGACGCTGATCATCACGGCGCACCATCTGATCTTCGACGGATACTCCAAGGAGGTGCTGCTGCGCGACCTGGCCGCCTTCTACGCGGGTGAGATCCCGGCTGCGTTGCCCCGCACCGCCGCGGAGGAGCTTGCCGCCGACGCGGCACGGCTGGCCGGCAGCCGGACCGCGGCGGCTGAGTTCTGGTCCGGCCGGTGGGCCGAGCCGCTGCCCGTGGTCGTCGGCGACCACGTTCTCACCGGGCGCGATCACGGGGCCGGGCAGGTGCGCGCGTTCGAGCCGGCCGTACCTGACCTGCCCGGGCTGACCCGGTTCGAGACGCTGCTGGCCGCGATCCACGCGCTGCTTCGCGGGTACGGCAACCCGCGCGTCACGACCGGCGTCGACCTGTCCACCCGGGAGCCCGGTTCGGTCGGCACCATCGGCCCGTACGCGACCGAACTTCCTGTCGACTCGCAGCCCGATCCGGACTCCTCGTTCGCGCGGTTCGCCGCCGAGTTGCGAGCCGCGCTCCGCGAGATGTACCCGCACCGGTCGGTTCCGCTGGCCCGTGCGGTGCGCCGGCTGCGGCCGCACGCCGCGGTGGCGCCCGTCTCCGTCAGCTACCGCCGGGTCGGTGCCGCGCCACGATTCGACGGCGTCCCGGCGGACGTCGACTGGCTGGCCTTCGCCGGCAGCGTGCGCGGCGACCTGCAACTTCAGGCAGTCGACGACGGTACGACGGTCACCGCGAGGCTACGCTACTCAGCCGCGGCGGCGCCGGTCGCCGCACGGTTCGCCGAGGACTTGTGCGGGATGCTCACACGGGTCGCGATCGCCCCGGAGACTCGACTGCGCGACTTGTCCGCCTCGACCACATCCGCACCGCCCGTCGCGGTCGAGGCGCGAGCCTCCGCGCCGGCCTCGGCACACGGCGGTGAACTCGTCGAGCCGGTCCTGGCCATCTGGCGCGACGTGCTCGGCAACCACGCCATCGGCCCCGATGACGACCTGTTCGACCTGGGCGGCGACTCGCTGACCGCGACGCAGATCATCGCGCGGATGCGCAAGACGCTCGGCATCGACGTCGACATCGACACGTTCTTCGACTACCCGACGGTCAATGGGGTCTTAGATGCCGCCGGCGCCCGCTGACGCGCCCGACCGGCCGGCGTCCGTCGACGCGCCCGACCGGCTCGCCGCCGACCGGGCGACGATGCTGCTCATCCGGCATTTCGAGACGGCGTTGCTCGACCTTTTCGCGCGCGGCGAACTGTCCGGAACCACGCACACCTGCCTCGGCCAGGAGTACGTGCCCGTGGCCGTGAGCGGCCTGCTCGAACCGGACGACCACGTGCTGAGCAACCACCGCGGTCACGGCCACTACCTCGCGCGGTTCGACGATCCCGAGGGACTGCTGGCCGAGATCATGGGCCGGGTGGGCGCCATCTGCCACGGCGTCGGCGGAAGCCAGCACATTCATCGGCGAGGATACCTCTCGACCGGGGTACAGGGCGAGAGCCTGCCGATCGCGACCGGGCTCGCGCTACACCTGCGCCGCCACCAGCCGGGTGCGCTGGCATGCGCGTACATCGGCGACGGCACCTGGGGCGAGGGCGCCGTGTACGAGGCGCTCAACATCGCCGCGCTGTGGCGCCTGCCGCTGCTGGTCGTGGTCGAGCACAACGGCATCGCCCAGTCGACGCCGACCGAACACGCCATGGCCGGCACCATCGCCGGACGCGCCGCCGCGTTCGGTCTGGCCCATACGCTCATCAACGCGACCGACCCGGCCGAAATCCGGACGAAGCTGGCGCCGCTCGTCGCTCGGGTGCGCGACGGGGAACCGTTGATCGCGGAATTCCGCGCTCCGCGTCTCGGCCCGCACAGCAAGGGCGACGACACTCGTCCCGCCGAGCATGTCGCGGCACTGGCCGACTGGTATCCGGCGGTGGCCGCCGCCGCGCCGGATCTCGACCGCGCGCAGCGGGAACGCGTCGCCCGCGTCGTCGCCGAACTGTCGGCCCGCCCGCCTGCCGAGTGGACCGACCGATGAGGGTCGCCGAGAACATCAACGCCGCGCTGCACACGGTCCTCGCGGGCGACGAGCGGGCGTACCTCATCGGCGAGGACCTCCTCGACCCGTACGGCGGCGCGTTCAAGGTCGCGCGTGGGCTCTCCACCCGATTCCCGGACCGGGTACTGTCCACCCCGATCAGCGAGTCGGCCGTGACCGGCATCGCGGCCGGTCTGGCCCTGGCCGGCGACACCGCGATCGTCGAGTACATGTTCGCCGACTTCCTGGCGCTCGGCTTCGACCCGCTGGTCAACTTCGCCGCCAAGTCCGTCACCATGTACGGCACGCGGCTGCCGATGCGCCTGATCGTGCGCTGCCCCAGCGGCGGCGGCCGCGGCTACGGACCGACGCACAGCCAGAGTCTGACCAAGCACCTCATCGGTGTACCCAGCCTCGCCGTGTTCGAGATGTCGCCGTTCCGCGACGCGGCCGAGGTGTTCGCCGAGATGCTGGCGCTCGCGCAGCCGTGCGTGTTCGTCGAGGACAAGATCCTCTACACCCGTCGGATGCACACCGTGATCGACCCGTTCACGGTCGAGGTGCGTGGGGGCGTGGCGTACGTCGGGACCGGAGAACGGCCGGAGCTGATCCTCATCGCGCCCGGTGGCATGGCCGAGCGCGCCATGGCCGCGCTGCGCATGCTGCTGATCGAACAGGAGATCGCCGGCCTTCTGGTGGTGCCGTCCCGGCTGTACCCGGTCCACCTCGACCTGCCGCCGGTCGCGCATGTGGTGGTGGCTGAAGACGGCACCGCCGGAGGCACATGGGGCGCCGAGGTCGCGCATCACGTGCATGCGCGCCACTTCGCGGACCTGGCCGCGCCCGTGACGCTCGTCCACGCGGCCGACACCGTCATCCCCACCGCGCCGCATCTGGAGCGTCAAGTGCTCGTGAGCGCCGTGACCATCTACGACGCGCTGGTGAGGACCGTCCGTGGCTGAGATCGCGGTGCCCAAGCTCAACAACAACGACGACAGCTACCTGCTGCTTGCCTGGCTCGCCCCGGACGGCCTGGCGGTGGCGGCCGGCGCCCCGGTCGCCGAGGTGGAGACGTCGAAGGCGGTCGAAGAGCTGACCGCCGCGACGAGCGGCGTACTGCGCCACCGCGCCGCGACCGGCGACGAGATCACCCCCGGACAGGTCATCGCACTCGTCGACGATCCCGCCGTCCCGGCCGAGGTCCCGGCCTCGCGACCGGCCGACGCCTCCGGCCCGACGATCACCGCACCGGCTCGCGCCCGCATGGCCGAACTCGGCGTCACCGACGAGCGCGTTGTCGCGCTCGGCCGCCCGATCATCCGCCGGGCCGACATCGACGCCCTGGCCGGCCTCGTCGCCGCGCCCGCCGCCACATCGCCGCCCGCCGCCACATCGCCGCCCGAAGCGATGGCGTCCGCGGCGGACGAACACTCCATCAGCCTGTCTCGCAACCAGCGTGCGGTCGCGCGCACGGTGGCGCGCTCGAGCGCCACCATCCCGGCCGCCTACACCGCGATGACGATGGACGTCGGCGCCGCGCTCGACGAGGCGCCTCGACTGGCACGCGCGGTACGGCGGCCGGTCGGCCTCGCCGAACTCTTCGTCGCCGCGATCGGGTCGGTGCACGCCGACCAGCCGATGTGCTTCGCCCGGCTCGACGACGACGGCAAGACCGTGCACCTCTGCGACGCCGCGCATGTCAGCGTCACCGTCGACCTCGGCGAGGGCCTCTACCTTCCGGTGGTACGAAACGCCGATACCGCGACGATCGCCGAGATCGCCCGGACGCTCACCAGGTACCGGGTGACGGCGGCCGGCGGCACGTTCCGTCAGGGCGACCTCGACGGCGCGAACATCACGTTGACGCTCCACCAGGACGCCCACGTGAGCCTGGCCATACCGATCGTGTACCCGGGCCAGACGTGCGCGGTCGCGGTCACCGCCCCGCGTCCCGAGCTGTACCTCGACGACAACGGCCAACCGGCGACCCGGACCGTGACACAGGTCGGTCTGGCCTACGACCACCGCGTCATCAACGGCCGCGAGGCCGCCCAATTCCTGGCCGCGCTGCACCGCGCACTCAACGAAACGCTGGTGCGGACGTTGCAGCATCCGCCGCACGAGGAGCCGCGATGAGCACGCTGCGAGCCGCCCAGGAGCGGCTGTGGTTCCTGCACCAACTGGATCCAGCCGACGCGTCGTACCACCTGCCGCTCGTCATGCACCTGCGCGGACGCCTGGACCGGGCGGCGATGCGACGCGCGCTGGACGCGTTGACCAGCCGGCACGAGACACTGCGAACCCGGGTCGAGCTCTTCGACGGCACGCCCGTGCTGGCGCCGGCACCTGACGGCGTCCGGCTGGAGACCGCCGTCGCGACCGGCCTTGACGACGCCCGCGACCTGGTCGCCGCGTTCGTCACGCGGCCGTTCGACCTCACCGCCGGCCCGATGCTTCGCTCCCTGCTGATCGACGTCGGACCGGACGAGCACGTGCTCGCGCTCGCCGCCCACCACATCGCGGCCGACGGCTGGTCGCTGCAGGTGCTGCGCCGCGATCTCGACGCGCTGTACCACGCGTACGCCACCGGCGCCCCGGCTGTGCTGCCGCAGCTGCCAGAACTGCCGCCGGTGCCGGTTGACGACGCGCCGGACCTCGGATACTGGACCGAACGGCTGGCTGGCGCCCCGGTGCTGGATCTGGCGACCGACCGGCCCCGGCCTCCGGTGCGCCGCGGCCATGGCAGCTCCGTCGTCTTCGACATCCCCGTCGACCTGCTGCGCCGTCTGGAGACCGTGGCCCGAGCCGAGCGCACCACCGTGTACACCGCGCTCGTCGCGGCGTTCTCGCTGTTGCTCGGCCGGATGAGCGGCCAGAACGACATCTGCCTCGGCACTCCGGTGCTCGGCCGCGACGACCCGGATCTCGACGACCGCGTCGGCTGCTTCTCCGAGACCCTGGTGCTGCGGACGGACCTATCGGGCGATCTGACGTTCCGCGCGCTGCTGCGGGCCGTCCGCCGCGGCGTGCTCGGCGCGCTGAGCCACGCCGCCCCGTTCGAACGCGTGGTATCGGCGCTCGGCGCACCCCGCGACCGCAGCCGCACCCCGCTGTTCCAAGCCATGATCATGTACCTGCGCCAGGAGCAGGACCGGCCGCACCTCGGCGACCTCGACGTCGAGCTGCTGGACCATCCGTTCGACTTCGCCCGCACCGACGTGTCCCTCGACGTCATCCAAGGCCCAGCGGCCGCGGTCGGCGTGCTCACGGTCGATCGCGACCTGTTCGACCCCGGCACCGCACAGCGCCTGATCCGCCGCCTGCTCATCCTGCTCGACGACGCGGCCCAGCGGCCCGACACCGCGATCGGTGACCTGCGCTGGCTCGACGACGACGAACGGCGCGAGGCACTGACCGGATGGAACGACACCGGCGCGGGACAGATCACTCCCCTGGTCGCCGAGATGTTCCAAGCACAGGCCCGGTCCACGCCGGACACGGTCGCGATCACCGGCGACGGTGCCGAGCTCACCTACCGCGACCTCGACGCCGAGGTCGACCGGCTGGCCGCCCGCCTGCGCGGACGCGGACCGCTGATCGGCGTCGGGCTGTCCCGGTCCCCGGCGATGGTGGTCGCGCTGCTGGCGGTCTGGCGGGCCGGCGCCGCCTACCTGCCACTCGACCCGGCGTACCCGGCCGACCGGCTCGCGTTCGTCATCGCCGACGCGGGCATCAGCACGGTGCTCACCGAGTCCTCGTTCGCCGAGCGGTTCGGCCCGGCGTCGCTCCTGATCGACGCCGCTGACACCGCTGACACCGCTGACGAAGAACCCGTGGACGAGGCGGCGCCGATCACCGCGATCGGCCCCGACGACGCGGCCTATGTGCTGTACACCTCGGGGTCTACCGGACGCCCCAAAGGCGTGGTCGTGCCGCACGGCGCGCTCGCCGCCTTCGTCGCCGCGATGGCCGACATCACCGGACCGCAGGCGGGCCGCGCGTGGCTCGCGCTCACCTCGCTGTCGTTCGACATCTCCGGACTTGAGCTGTACCTGCCGCTCAGCCGTGGCGGCCGGGTCGTCATCGCCGATGACGCGCAGACCAGCGACGGCGCGGCGTTGCGGGCACTCATCGCCGCGAACGGCGTCACCGATGTGCAGGCCACCCCGTCCGGCTGGCGGATGCTGCTGGCCGCCGGCTTCGACCATGACGTGCCTGCCGCGCTGGTCGGCGGCGAGGCGTTGCCGGCGACGCTCGCCGCGGAACTGCGCGGCAAGGTCGGCCGGCTGACCAATGTGTACGGCCCGACCGAGACGACGATCTGGTCGACGTACTGGCCGGTGCCCGAGAGCCCGGCGGCGATCGCGATCGGCGGCCCGATCCCAGGCACACGTGTTTACGTCGTTGACGACCGGATGCGAGCGGTCCCCGCCGGGGTGCCCGGCGAACTCGTCATCGCCGGTGCCGGCGTCGCTCTGGGCTACCTACGCCGGCCGCGGCTGACCGCCGACCGCTTCGTGCCCGACCCGTGGGGTCCGGCAGGAGCCCGGATGTACCGCACCGGCGATCGCGCCCGCCAGCGGGCGGACGGCACGCTGGAATTCCTCGGCCGGCTCGACACGCAGGTCAAGGTGCGCGGCCACCGGATCGAACTGGGCGAGGTCGAGACCGTGCTCGCCGGCTGCCCGGGTGTCGCCGCCGCGGTTGCCGCGGTCCGCGATGATGCCCTCGCCGCATACGTCACAGCCCGCCCCGGCGCCGGCGTCGACCCCGCCGCGATCCGCGACGCGGCCCGCGCCAAGCTTCCGGCCTACGCCGTGCCGGCCACGGTCACGGTGCTCGACGCGCTGCCGCTCACCCCGAACGGCAAGGTGGACCGGGCCGCCCTGCCCGACCCGCGACCGTACACCGCCGCCGCGTACGTGCCGCCGCGCACCGCGGCTGAAACGCGCGTCGCCGCCGTGTTCGCCGAAGTGTTCGGCGCCACCGAGGTGGGTGTGCACGACGACTTCTTCGCTCTGGGGGGCCACTCGCTGCTGGCCGTCAAGGTCGCGGTGCGGCTGCCCGGCTTGACCGTCCGCGATCTGTTCGATCATCCGACGGTCGAGGCGCTGGCTTCGCGGATCCCGGTCGCCGGCGACGTCGATGGCGACGCGTCACTGGACGGCGCGCCTGCGCTGTCCGACGCCCAGCGCCGCCTGTGGTTCTTGCAGCGGCTGGACCCGCGCGACGCTTCGTACAACATGTTCCTGGTGCTGCGCCTGCGCGGCCGGCTGGATCGCGGCGCGCTGCGGCGAGCCCTGAACGCGCTGGCCGCCCGGCACATCGCGCTGCGTTGCGCCTACCCGGAGGTCCGGGGCGACCCGACCGTCGAGGTTGGACCCGCCACCGTGGCGTTCGAGGAGCTCGTCCTGGAATCCGAAGCGGCGGCCCGAGCCGCCGTCGCGCGCCGGACGAACGCGCCGTTCGACCTTCGCAGTGGTGTACCGGTGCGGGCCTCGCTGATCCGGATCGGCCCGGACGATCACGTCTTCTGCCTGGTCATGCACCACATCGCCGGTGACGGCTGGTCGCTCAACGTGCTGCGTGAGGACCTTGCCGCGCTCTACGCCGAGCAGCCGCTGGCGCCGCTGCCACCCGTCCCGGCGGCGAACGGCGACCCGGCGGCCGATCTCGCGTACTGGCGGGAACGGCTGGCAGATCCGACCGTTCTCGAGCTACCGACCGATCGGCCCCGTCCGGCAGAGCCCACGCACCGCGGCGCGTTTCTCGGCGCCCACCTGCCGGCCGACGTCACCGCCCGCCTCGAGGACCTGGCCGGCCGCACCCGGACAAGCCTCTTCGCCGTGCTGCTCGCGGCCTACCAGGTGCTGCTCGCCCGGCACACCGGCCAATCCGATGTCCTGGTCGGCTCGACCCTGGCGGCCCGGGACCGGGTCGAGATCGAGCGGGCCGTCGGCTACTTCGCCCGGACCGTCGTGTTGCGCAACCAGGTCGACGCGGCCGAGCCGTTCACCGATCTGCTCGGCCGGGCCCGCGAGTGCGTGCTGGACGCGCTGACCCATGCCGAGGCGCCGTTCGAACAACTCGTCGCGGATGCGGGCCGGGACTCCTCGACGCCGCCGATGTTCCAGACCATGTGCATCCTGCACACCCAGGACGAGGGCACCCCGGTCGAGCGGTTCGCCGACCTGCACTCGTCGTTCTTCGACTCCGGCTACCGCCAGGCCAAGTTCGACCTGATGCTGGAGGCGTGGCGGGCCGCCGACGGTCTGACGCTCGTCTTCGGCTACGACACCGATCTGCTCGACGCGACGACGGTCGAGCGCTGGGCGCGCCGGTTCGAGGTGTTGTGCGCCGCGATCGCCACCGATCCAACCACCGTGGTGGGCGCGCTGCCGCTGCTGAGCGCCGACGACGAGGCGCTGGTCGACTCGCTGGCCGCACCGGCGACCGGCGCGTCGACGCGGCCACTGGTGACCGGGCTGCCCCGCCTCGCGGCGCCGGACACGGTCGCGGTGCGCTGCGGCGCCGAGTCGCTGACGTACGCCGAACTCAACCGCCGAGCCGACCTGCTGGCTACCGCGCTGCGCGCATCCGGGGTCCGGGCGAGCGGCCTGCCGGCGGCCGATGCGCCTCGCGATCCGGTCGTCGCCGTCGCCGCGCACCGGGACATCGACACCATCGTCGCGCTGCTGGCGATCTGGCGCGCCGGTGGCGCGTACCTGACGATCGATCCGGAACAGCCGGCCGAGCGGATCGCAAGGCTCATCGCCGGCAGCGGACCCGTGCTGGCCGTCGGGGACGCACCATGGCCTGACGGCCTGCGAGTGCTCGCGCCGCCGGAAGCGACGCCGGAGGGCGCTCCGGTGGACCACGCGACATCGCACGGCGCCGCGTACGTGCTCTACACGTCCGGATCCACCGGCGCCCCGAAGGCCGTCGTCGTCGATCACGAAGCGCTCGCCGCCCGGGTCGACTGGATGCGCCGCGACTACCAGCTCGGCCCGGGCGACACGGTCGTGCAGTTGGCGCCGCTCGCGTTCGACACGCACGCGGAGGAGATCTGGCCCGCGCTCGGCGCCGGAGCCACGGTGCGGCTGCTCCCGGACGGCCCGCTCAGCCTGACCGACGTGCTCGCCAGTCCGGCCGGAGCCGACATCACCGTCCTCGACCTGCCCACCGCGTACTGGCACGACCTGGTCGCCCAGATCGACGCGGTCGCCTGGCCGCCCCGGCTACGGCTGGTCATCCTCGGCGGCGAGGCGGTGCACGCGGCAGCCGTGGGCCGCTGGCGAACCCGGTTCGGCGACACCGTACGGCTGGTGAACACGTACGGCCCCACCGAAGCCACGATCATCGCGACCTCGACCGACCTCGGCCCGCACGACGCGGACGGCCCGCCCGCGATCGGCGTGCCGCTGCCCGGTGTGCGCGTCGCGGTGGTCGACGCCGGCCTGCGCCCGGTGCCACCCGGCGCATACGGTGAACTGCTGCTCGGCGGCGCCGGCCTCGCCCGCGGCTACCTCGGCCGGGACGACCTCACCCGGGACCGGTTCGTCACGTGGCGCGGCGCGCGCTTCTACCGGACCGGCGACCGCGTGCGGCTGCGGGCGGACGGCCGCCTCGGCTTCGCCGGCCGGTTCGACGATCAGCTGAAGGTACGCGGGTTCCGGATCGAGCCGGCCGAGGTGGAGAACCACCTACTCGCGTGCCCGGGCGTGACCGGGGCGGCGGTGGTCGCACACGACGGAGCCCTGGTCGCGTACGTGACCGGCTCCGCGCCGGCTGACGCGCTGCGCGCCCGGCTCGCGGCCCAACTCCCCGGCCACATGGTGCCGGACCGTTGGATCGCGCTCGACTCGCTCCCCCGCACGCCCACCGGCAAGATCGACCGACGTGCCCTGCCACCGCCCGTCGCCGGCCGGCCCGGACCATCAGGTCCGTCCGAGCCGCCGCGCACCGATGCCGAGCAGCTGATCGCCGACGTCTGGGCCGAGGTCCTCGGCCTCGAACGCGTCGGAGTGGACGACGACTTCTTCGCACTCGGCGGTCACTCCCTGCTCGCCGTTCGCGTGGCCGCCCGGCTGCGCGCCATGACCGATCTCGACCTGCCCATCCGCCTGCTCTTCACGCATCGCCGGCTGGCCGACCTGGCCGCCGCGGTCGAGCAGCGGCTGCTCGCCGATCTGGCCGAACTCAGCGACGACGAGGTGGCCAGCCTGCTGGAAGCGGAGACCCGATGACCGTCGACGACGCCCGCCAGGCGCTGCTGGCCCAACGACTGCGCCGCCGCACGGCGAACCGGACCATTCCCACCCGTCCGGCCGGCACGGTGCCGCCGCTGTCGTACGCGCAGGAGCGGCTCTGGTTCATGGAGCAGTACACGCCCGGGAACCGCGCTTACCTCGTGCCAGTGGCAAGGCGTATCCGGCGCGCGATCGACGCCGACCGGCTGGCCGAGGCGCTCCGCCGCGTCGTCGCCCGCCATGAGGCGCTGAGAACCCGGTTCCCGGCACGTGACGATGGGATACCGACGCTGGTCATCGACCAGGAACCGGCCGTCGACCTGGAGGTCGTCGATGCCGCCGACGACGACGCCGCCCGAACCGCGGTCGAGGCGTTACACGCCCGCGGTTTCGACCTCGCTGCCGAACAGCCGTTGCGCGCCGCGCTGATCCGGCTCGACCCGGACAACGCGATCCTGGCCATGACCGTGCACCACATCGCCATCGACGGCTGGTCCGTGCCGCTGCTGCTGAACGAGCTGATGACCGCGTACGACGGCAGCGACCTGCCCCAGCTTCCCGTCCAGTACGGCGATTACGCGGCCTGGCAGCGCGAGCAGCCGGCGGCCGACGTCGCCCACTGGGCACGGCACCTGGCCGGAGTCGAGCCGCTGGCGCTGCCGACCGACCGGCCGCGCCCGGCCGAGCTGACCTACGACGGCGGCAGCGTCGATTTCGAGATCGACGCCGACCTCGCGGCCGGCGTCCGGGCGCTGGCCGACAATCACGGCGCCTCGCTGTACATGACGATGCTGGCCGCGTACGCCCATCTGCTCGGCCGGCACGCGCACCAGACCGACCTCACGATCGGCTCCCCGGTCGCCGGCCGCGGCGTCGCAGAACTCGAGAACGTCATCGGTTGCTTCGTCAACACGCTGGTCATGCGTATCGACCTGAGCGGCGACCCGACGTTCACCGACCTGCTGCTGCGGGTACGGGAGACCGCGCTCACCGGGTACGCCCACGCCGACACGCCCTTCGAGCGCATCGTCGCCGACCTCAACCTGCCACGCGACGTGTCCCGGTCACCCTTGTTCCAGGCGCTGCTCGCGGTGCAGAACTACGGCCGGACCGACGGACCCGCGAGCCGCGGTGACGGTCTCGACGGGTACGAGATCACGGCGTGGGCGACCCGGTTCGACCTCGAGCTGTATGTCAGCGATACCGCCGACGGCGGGCTGTGGTGCCAATTCATCTACAACACCGCGCTGTTCGACGCGGCAACCGTGCGGCGGCTGGTCAGTCACCTGACCGTGCTCCTGCGTGCGGCCGTCGCCGACCCGCTGTCGCCGGTGGCCTCGCTCGACCTGCGTGACGACGACGAACGCGAGGCTCAGGCCGCCTGGAACGCGACGGCGGCCCCGTTCGACGCCGATGCCACCCTGCCCGGCCTGTTCGCCGCGCAGGTCGCCGCTACGCCGGGCGCTCCAGCCGTGACGTTCGAGGGCACCACGTGGAGCTACGCCGAGCTGGACCGGTACGCCGAGCAGGTGGCCGCCGCGCTGCGGTCAGTGGCCGCCGGACCGGGTACGCGGATCGGCGTGTGCGCGCCTCGTTCGCTCCAACTGCCCGGCGCGCTGCTCGGCGTGCTGCGCACCGGAGCCGCGTACGTACCGCTCGACCCGGAGTACCCGGTCGAGCGGCTGGCGTTCATGGCGGCCGACGCCGGCCTGCGTGCCGTTCTGGTACTCGACCCGCCGGCCGAGCTCGACGACGCGTTCGCCACCTGTCCGGTGATCCAGCTCGACGCTCTGGCGCGGAGCGAGCCCGTCGCGGGCGACCGGCTCGACGCGGTTGATCCGCAGCCCAGCACCGCGACCGCCGCCGACACCGCCTACGTCATCTACACCTCCGGCTCGACCGGACGGCCCAAGGGCGTGCCCAACGGCCATCGCGGCGTTATCAACCGGCTCACCTGGATGCAGGAACGATTCCGGCTCACCTCCGACGACGTGGTCCTGCAGAAGACCCCGGCCGGTTTCGACGTGTCGGTCTGGGAGTTCTTCTGGCCGCTGATCATCGGCGCGCGCCTGGTGCTGGCGAGCCCCGGCGGTCACAAGGACGCGTCGTACCTGCGGGCTCTGATCGACCGCGAAGGCGTCACCATCGTCCACTTCGTGCCGTCGATGCTTGCCGCCTTCCTGGCGGAGGAGACAACGCTCGGCGGCGCGACACTGCGCGCCATCGTCTGCTCCGGTGAGGAGCTGCCGGCCGACCTTGCCCGCCGCTGCCTGGCGGAGCTACCCGCCGAGCTGCACAACCTGTACGGCCCGACCGAGGCCGCCATCGATGTCAGCGCCTGGGCCGTCACCGCTGAAGCGCTCAGTGACGCCCACCGGGTACCGATCGGCGCCCCGGTCGCCAACACCACGCTGCACGTGCTCGACGACCGGCTCCGGCCGCAGCCCGTCGGTGTGCCCGGCGAACTGCACATCGGCGGCGTCCAGGTGGCCGAGGGTTACCTGGGCCGCCCCAGGCTGACCGCCGAACGCTTCGTTCCCGACCCGGGTGGCCGGCCCGGCGCTCGGTTGTACCGCACCGGCGACCTGGCCCGCTGGCGGCCGGACGGCACGCTTGAGTTCCTCGGCCGCATCGACGGCCAGGTCAAGCTGCGCGGCCTGCGCATCGAACTGGGCGAGATCGAGGCGGTGCTGCGCGAGCAGGCGGGCGTACGCGACGCCGCCGTCATCGTTCGCGAGGACCGGCCCGGCGACCAGCGGCTCGTCGCGTACGTGGTCGGCGCCGCACCGGATCGCGCCGCACTGAAGCGTCTGCTGCCCGACTACATGGTCCCGGCCGCGTTCGTCGAGCTGGAGGTGCTGCCGCTTTCGGCGAACGGCAAGCTGGACCGGCGCGCGCTGCCGGCTCCGGTCCGCGCGGCGAGCGGTGGCGCCACGCCGGCCACCGCGACCGAAAGACTCGTCGCCGAGGTCTGGACGGCCGTGCTCGATCTGCCGTCGGTCGGCGCCGACGACGACTTCTTCGACCTCGGCGGCCACTCGCTGCTGGCGATGCAAGTGGTGGCGCGGCTGCGCAAGCTCGGGGCGACGGTCGGTGTCATCGACGTGTTCCAGAACCCGACGGTGCGGGAACTCGCCGACCTGATCGACCGGCCGGCCGACGGTCCACGGGCGCTGATCCACCGGCTCACGCCGAAGCGGCCACGGGCCGACATCTCGCTGGTGTGTGTGCCGTTCGGCGGCGGCAGCGCCGTGGTGTACCAGCCGCTGGCCGACGCGCTGCCGGAACGCTACGAGTTGTGGTCGCTCGCCATACCCGGCCACGACGTCGGCGTCATCGAGGACCGGCTCGACTTCGACGCACTCATCGACCGCTGCGTCGCCGAGATCATCGAGAAGGTCGCCGGACCGATCAGCCTGTACGGCCACTGCGGCGTCGGGTCGGCGCTCGCCGTCGCGCTGGCCAGGCGGCTCGAAGCGGCCGGCCGCGACGTGCGCACCGTCTACATCGGCGCGATGTTCCCGTTCGCCGAACCGCGCGGTCGCCTGGCCCGGACGCTGTCCAGGCTCGCGCAGATGGAGGGTCTGCGCGGCGACCGGATCTACCAGAACTGGCTGACCTCGATCGGCTCCGACATCGGCGACCTCGACCCGGCGGAGGCGCGCCGGATCGTTCGCAACATGCGCCGCGACTCCGTCGATGCCGAGCGGTACTACACCGAGATGTACGCGACCCGTCCCGAGCGTCTGCGCGCCTCGTTCGTCACCATCGTCGGCACTCGCGACCCGGCCACCGAGTTTTACGAGGAACGGTTCCGCGAGTGGCATTTCCTGTCCGATCACAGCGCCGTCGTGGTGCTGCGAGAGGCCGGCCACTTCTTCCTGAAGTACCGGGCCGCCGAGATCGCCGAGATCATCGACACGCCCATGTTCGAACCGGAGGCGCCCGCCGACGAGCCGGATCGCACCTGGTTCCGGCACGCCGTGTCGCACGGCCGTCAGGTCACCACCGGCCCGCAGCCGAGTCTGCGCCGGTTCGCGGCCGTCTCCGCCGGCCAGTTGGCATCGATGTTCGGGTCCGCGCTCACCGAGTTCGCGATCCCGGTCTGGATCTACATGACCACCGGGTCGGTCAAGCAGTTCGCGTTGTTCGCGGTGCTCGGCCTGGTGCCGGGTCTGATCACGTTGCCGATCGCCGGGGCGCTCGTCGACCGCTACGACCGGCGCCGCATCGTGCTCGCCGGCGACCTGGCCGCCGGCGGGGTCCAGGCGGTGCTCGCCGCGCTGCTCTGGACCGGGCATCTGAGCGTGACCGCCCTCTATCCGGCCACGGTCGCCCTGTCGGTCGCGCTGTCGTTCCAGCGCATCGCATACACCTCCGCGATCCCCCAGCTGGTGCCGAAGCGACTGCTCGGCCACGCGGCCGGCATCGGTCAACTCGGGGCCGGCCTGGCCCAGCTGATCGCCCCGCTGCTGGGCGCCGGGCTGCTCGCCGCGATCGGGCTGCGCGGCATCCTCACGCTCGACGTGGCGAGCTACGTCATCGCGGTGATCATCATTCTGGCGGTGCGGTTCCCCGCTACCATGCCGTGGCGCCGCCACGAGACGCTGCGCGCGGAGATTGTGGGCGGCTTCCGGTACGTCTGGGGCAACCGAAACTTCCGTCGCATGCTGCTCTGGTTCGCCGTCCTGAACCTGCCGTTATCCGCGATCTTCCTGATGATCTCGCCGCTGGTCCTGTCGTTCGGCACCCTGCGTCAGGTCGGCCAGGTGTCGTTCATGTCCGCGCTCGGCGTGTTCGCAGGCGGCTTGGTGATGGCCGCCTGGGGCGGCCCGCGGCACCGGCGGATGCTCGGCGTCCTCGTCGCGACGCTCGGCCTGGCCTCGTGCGCGCTCGTCACCGGCCTGCGAGAGAACCTGGTCCTGATCGGCGCCGGCGCGCTCGGCCTCGCGCTGGCCCTGACGCTGCTCAACGGCGTGTACACCACGATCATCCAGGTCAAGGTGCCGCAGCGGCTGCACGGGCGCGTGTTCTCCCTGAACACGATGATCGCGTGGTCGACGATGCCGATCGGGTTTGGCATCATCGCACCCTTCGGCGCCGAACTGTTCCGGCCGCTGCTGCGCGACGGCGGTCCGCTGGCCGGCAGCATCGGCCGGGTGCTCGGCACAGGCCCGCAGCGCGGGCTCGGCCTCATGTTCGTCGTGTTCGCGATAGCCATCGCCGCCATCGCCGCGGTCGGGCTGCGCGTGCTGCGCCGCTTCGACGACGAGGTGCCCGACGCCCTCGCCGACGACCTGGTCGGCCTGGCCGCGCTGGACACGCCGGCCACCGACATCCAACACGCCCTGGACGCGGCGGCGCGGGCCGCCGCCCGTCTCCCAGACTGAGGAGTACCTCGTGGACTACCGCGTCGTGATGAACGCCGACGAACAATACTCGGTCTGGGCTGTGGCCGACGACCTGCCGGCCGGCTGGGTCGCCGAGGGCCACAGCGGCAGCCGGGACGAGTGCCTCGAGCACATCGAGCGGGTCTGGACCGATCAGACTCCAGCCCGCACCCGAATCCGCGCCTGGCTGGCCGGCGCCACCTCACGGGTGAGCGACGGCCGGCTCACACCGGGCGACGTCACCACCGCCGGCTGCTCGTTCGTCGCCATGGGCGTGTCATCGCTGGCGATCGTCCGCCTGGTCGACGCCATCGACATGGAGTACGACGTGGCGGTCGACTTCACCCAGCAAGCACTGGAAAACCTGGACAACCTGACCGACTTCATCGCAACCGAACGACTCCGCCGCCGAACACGCCCCTCATCGCGTGGACCAGCAGCGTGACCGATGCCTCGGCCTTGACGTTCTCACGCGCCGCGCTTGGAGTACGTGTCACGCACCCCCGTGGCACGCGGAGAGCAGCGCGGGCATGAGGGCGCGCAGCCGGTCGGCCGCCGTTGCCTGGTCCGTGGCCAGCACCCGGACTGCGCAGGCGATCTGCCCGGCGCCGAGGATTGTCACGCAGCGGGCGTTGCCGGGCCCATTCGCCGGGGCCTCGCAGAAGCCAAAGTTCTCGCCGCCCCCGGCCGCCGGGCCGAGGTCGAGCAGGGCGCCGACCGCGACCGAACCTGCGCCGAACGGCGAGTCGTAAGTGTGGCAGGTCAGCGCGGCACGGGCCTGCCGGATCGCGTCCGCCGCGATCGGCCGGTCGTAGGCCAGCACCACTTGGTCCAGCGCTGGCAGGCCGCCCGGGCCCTGCCAGCCGGCGGTCTGCTCGGCCACGATCCGCTCGTCGCTGGCCAGCTTCGCGCCGCAGGCCTGCAGCAGCCGGTGGCCGACGACGTTCACGCCGCGGTCACCGAGCGGCTCGGCCGCCCAGTCGTGCGCCGACGGGTCGGCGAGCAGCGCCTCCGACACGGCGGCGTCCAGCGCGACCTGGCTGCTGCGGTCCACCGGCGGCCCGGCCGGGGCGGACCCGCCGCCCCGGTCGCAGCCGGTGAGGGCCAGGGCGGCGAGAACGAGCCCCGCCGCCAGTCGCATCGCGTTGCCCACGACGACTCCGCCCCTATTCCGAGGTTGTGCGGATGTAGGTCGGCACCGACGCCTTCGTCGTGGTGGGCATGCTGCCCACGGTCCAGGTGACGGTGCGGGTGGTCGTGCCATGGGTATTGAAGCCGTGCGCCCAGCCGAGGGCAGCGAACCGGCCGTTCACATCGTCGGGTGTGCCGGTCGCGATATCCGAGGCGCCACGGTTGAAGTTGTAGCGGTCCTCGGCGTGGGCCGTGAAGGTCATCGTGGCCACTCCGTTGTCCACTGTGACCTTGGCGCTGCCCCACAGGTCGTACGAGCCGAGCGCCTTCTGCCAGCTCGCGGTGGCCGGGTTGTAGCCGATGTTGTGGTTGTCGCCGGTCATCTCGAACGCCGACGTGCCCGAGGTCTGGAAGAGCTCTTCCGCGGCCCGCTGCGCCCGGTAGGTCTCGGCGTCGATGTCGTCGCGGATGGATTCATCCTCGGCGTACGCCTTGCTCAGGTCGTAGTCCACGTCCTCGCCATTGTCGTGCAGGTAGTGATCGTAGAAAGCGGCGCTGATCTCGGAGCAGCCCAGTGGCCCGTCACTGCCTACGAACGGCCCGACCGCCGCGCACACGCCGGCCTTGGTGTTCCACTTGAGGTGGGCCCAGCGGTCATGCCACGTCTCCCGCACGCTCGGATCGTAGACGAAACTGTCGTCCTGCGGCCCGTGGTGCGTCGGGTTCTTCGGGGAGCCGATGCAGTACCCGCCGCCGCCGGCCCGCACCCGAATCCGCGCCTGGCTGGCCGGTGCCACCTCGCGGGTGAGCGACGGCCGGCTCACACCGGGCGACGTCGCCACGGCCGGCTGCTCGTTCGTCGCCATGGGCGTGTCATCGCTGGCGATCGTCCGCCTGGTCGATGCCATCGACATGGAGTACGACGTGGCGGTCGACTTCACCCAGCAAGCACTGGAGAACCTGGACAACCTGACCGACTTCATCGCGACCGAGCGGCTCCGCCGCCGAGGGGGTAGCTGACCCGATCCGGGTCCGCCCAGCTAATCGGGTGGCCACTGTCTGAGGGGCCAGCGGTGATGGCGCTGATCGGCGCGGCCGGGGTGCACGTGATGCTGCGGCCGCGGACCCGCCCGGCGTTGCTGGTCATGGGCGGAGCGCTCGGCGCACTGTTCGCCGCGTCGGCGGGCGTCTTCGCGCTCGCCCTGTCCAACATGTAGGCGGGCCCGCTCACGCCGGCGTGGGCCTACACCGCCACCCCTGGGCTCACGACGACGGCGACACGGAAGGATCGATCTCATACGCCTCCACATCCCACGACGTGATGGCGCCCACCCTATCGACGACCATGGGGAAGGGCCCAGGACCTACGGCCTCCGAGTCGGAGGCAAACACCGTGGGTATGTATTGCCATCCTCCATCGCAGGCGAGTCGACCGTCGTCGTCGAATAGCTTCAAGCGTATGCGCACCGCGAGTTCGCCGGAGCCCGAACACCGTCCTCGAACTCTGATCGACCTCCCTCCAGGGACGGCGACCTCGACATGCGCGGCACCGTACATCGTCGAACTCCACGAACCTATCTGTCGACCACCGTAGGGAAAGCTGCTCGAGTTCGGCGTTGATCGGGTGGCCGGCGCCGATCCGGTGGCCGACGCTGATCGGGTCGCCGACGCTGATCCGGTGGCCGGCGTCGAGGGCCTCGTCGGGCCGGCACAAGCAGCCAGCCCGACGAGCACAACAAGACCCGCCAGCACCGTTGACACGAAGAACCGCGGCACAATGCCTACCCGAGATGTTTGAGGACGGAGACCGCGAGGTCGCTCGGCCCCGTTCCACCGGTCGGGACCGCACCCGGCTTGACGGGCACGACAGCGGGGCCAAGGAACTGCATGTTCATACGCATTTTGTTATAAGATACAGGGTTCCCATAGGGGTCTTTCCCGGAATAGTTGACCAGCTCCCATTTCACCGCAACCTTCGGTACGACGATCATCTCCTGGCCCGGTTCAGTGTGATACGTACGGATAAGGGTACGCTCAGTGCCTGTCGACTTGGTGAAGGTGTAAGAGAAGGACTCCTCGGCGCTCGCGCTGAAGCTGCCCGAAACAATGCCAGAGGAGGCGCTGACTTCCGCGGTTAGCGAGCGCGCGTTCGCCAACGAGTCTGACCACTCCGTGGTCTCGGACACCGTCACGGATGTCTCAAAGTCTTCTGCGACATAAGGATTACCGAACGGCGCCGACAGCGGTACGTCCTCGAGGGCGAACTGTTGTTCTCCACCAGTCGCGACAACCGTCTCTTGGAGATAAGGATTCCCTTCGAGGTAAGGCACGACGAAGTGATTACGGTCTGCGATGCGGGCCTTGGCGGCGCGACGCCTGGCGCATGCGGAGTCGCAATGTGCCTTGATGTCGTTGTCAATCTTGTCCTGCTGCGCTTTCACCTCTGCCGCATGCGTTCTTCCCTCCAGTTGCACCGCTGCCCAGTTCTTGAGGCAGTCGCCGGTGCAGTCCGGTCGCCGCCCGGACGGGTCGGACAGGGTGACGGGTGAGTTGCTGGAGTACGCGTAGCCGTTCATGCTCGACGGGTCCGTCGGGGCGAAGACCGGGTCGACGGAGACGAAGCGGCCCGTCCCGGGGTCGTACTCGCGGGCGCCGACGTGGGTCAGGCCGGTGGCGTCGCGGTCACCGCTGACGAAGCCCTTGCTGTTCGGCCAGGCGGGCGTGCCGCCGCGCGGCGTGCCGTAGGGGTTCTGCCGGCGGATGGTGACGGTCTGGATGCCGGCGGTGATGGCGATGTTCTGCGTGTTTTGGTGGTCGGCGATGAGCCAGGTGACGGCGCCGCCGGTGGTCATCGTGGCCACGGTCTGGCCGGCCCAGGTGTAGTAGCGGGTGGCGGTGACCGCGCCGGTCGCCTTGGCCCGCTTGAGCTCCATGCTGGGAAGGTACAGGGTGGTGGCGGCCGGGTCGTCGGCGACGAGGCGGGTTCCGTCGACCGCGTAGATGTACCTGCTCGTGCCGGAGCTGTCCGTCGCGGTGGCGAGGTGGCCCTCGGCGTCCCAGGTCAGCGCCTGGCTGCCGGTCCCGGCCGGGCAGGTATTGGCGCCGCCGCTGGCCGGGCGGCAGGTGGTGTTGCCGGTGTTGTCGTACTGGTAGTTGAGGGTGGTTGACCCGGCCGTGGTCGAGGTGACCGCGTGCGGCCGGGTGCCGCCGGCGACCGGGTAGTTGTAGTTAGTGGTCGTCGTGGCAGCGGCAGTGTGCACCGTCTCGGTCTTGCGGTCGCCGGCGCTGTCGAACGTCCAGGACTGCCAGTACGGCGCGGGGCCTCCGAGCGCGGACACTGAGGAGTACCTCGTGGACTACCGCGTCGTGATGAACGCCGACGAACAATACTCGGTCTGGGCTGTGGCCGACGACCTGCCGGCCGGCTGGGTCGCCGAGGGCCACAGCGGCAGCCGGGACGAGTGCCTCGAGCACATCGAGCGGGTCTGGACCGATCAGACTCCAGCCCGCACCCGAATCCGCGCCTGGCTGGCCGGCGCCACCTCACGGGTGAGCGACGGCCGGCTCACACCGGGCGACGTCACCACCGCCGACTGCTCGTTCATCGCCATGGGCGTGTCATCGCTGGCGATCGTCCGCCTGGTCGACGCCATCGACATGGAGTACGACGTGGCGGTCGACTTCTCCCAGCAGGCACTGGACAACCTGGACAACCTGACCGACTTCATCGCGACCGAACGACTCCGCCGCCGAGGGGGTCACTGAACCGGTCAGGGTCTGCCTGGGCCTGCGCCGTCAACTACCAGCAGAGGTGACGGGGATGAACTCATACACGGCCTTGTCGCCGTCGAAGCGTTGCACGAAAAGTGTCCGATCGTCCGGGGAGAGGCTGAGGCGGTAGTACGCGCCGCTGCGCACCTGCTCCACGCGGCCGGACCGGATGTCGATCCGCGAGATGCCTTCCGTGCTGGTCGCGAACAGCGTGCCGCCGTCCGACGAGGCGACCGCCCAGACCGGGCGCTTCCTGCCGACGAGGTCGTCGCGGATCACGCGGGTTCGGCCGCTCTCCATGTCATGGGCCAGGATCCTGTAGTGCGACCGATCGCCGTCGCTGGCGGAGACCGCCGTGTGCAGCAGTTGCTGCTGCCCGTCGACGGTGACCAGCACCAAGGCGCTCACACCGTTGCCGTGCACGCAGACCGGCCCAAGGTCTACCGGCTCGCTGGTGTAGTCGTGACCGTCCCACCGTAGCCGTTGCACCGTACACGCGTCGGCCTGGAATCCTGTCGTCATCGTCGGCTCGAAGGCGATCAGCGGGCGGTCGGCGATCGCCCCGGACCGCTTCTCGAACTGCTGGCTCGCCGTGTCGTATACGAATAGCGTGGGCGTTCCGCATGACAGCACGATGGCGAACCGGTGGTCGTCGACGCGGGCGATCGCGCCGACGTTCAGGTCGATCCAGCACCCGCGCGGCACTCGCATCTTGTCCGTGTGCAGCTTGCGGTCGGTCCGCAGCAGCTGCCCGGACTCGTTCGCCTGGTGCTGCGCGACGGAATAGACGTGATCGTCACCGAGCCAGACGAACCCCATCGCGCCCGGCTGCGGCGGCGCCTGCCCGCACGCCGCCGCGCCGGACAGCAGGAGCGTGAGCACGCCGAGCAGCCGGGGAGCACCACTGCGGAAGATTTTCACTAGGGCCTGTCTGATGGATCATGGTTGACGGCGGTCGGGTTTCGCGCGGAGCCAGATGATGATCGAGGCGATCCCGACCGTTGCCTCGTAACGG